>NZ_CAJULN010000021.1 GCF_910586915.1 uncultured Bacteroides sp. | reverse complement strand
GAAAGGAACCGGGGGGCTTTTCTGGTTTGTACAACCCTGCCGGGAAATAAGGATAAGAGCACACTTTTATTGCTTTATTTTACTATTCCTATTTCTTATTTTGTTTCGTCTTTAAAAATATTTATATTTGCGCATAGGTTTACTCTAAGGAAACTATTGATAATAACATAATTAAAAAACAGAATCAGATGAAGCAGGACATGATTGTTATTCTTGATTTAGGTAGTCATGAAAATACGGTATTGGCTCGTGCTATCCGTGCATTAGGAGTTTATAGTGAAATTTATCCCCACGACATTACAGTGGAAGAATTAAAAGCATTGCCAAATGTGAAAGGCATCATAATCAACGGTGGTCCCAATAATGTTATTGACGGTGTTGCTATTGATGTAAATCCGGACATATATGCACAGGGAATCCCTGTTATGGCAGCAGGCCACGACAAAGCGGCTTGTGCAGTAAAACTGGCGGGATTTACAGATGATATTGAAGCCATTAAAGATGCTGTGAAATCGTTTGTTTTCGACACTTGCAAGGCAGAAGCTAACTGGAATATGACTAATTTTGTTAACGACCAGATAGAGTTGATTAAGCGTCAGGTAGGTGATAAGAAAGTATTGTTGGCATTATCCGGCGGAGTTGACAGTTCGGTGGTTGCTGCATTGCTTCTAAAAGCGATTGGTGATAATTTGGTGTGTGTACACGTGAATCATGGCTTGATGCGTAAAGGTGAGTCGGAAGATGTAGTTGAAGTCTTTAGAAATCAGTTGAAAGCAAATTTGATTTATGTAGATGTAACAGAACGCTTCTTGAATAAGTTGGCAGGTGTAGAAGATCCCGAACAGAAACGTAAAATCATTGGTGGCGAATTTATTCGTGTGTTTGAAGAAGAAGCGCGCAAGTTGGACGGCATTGATTTCTTAGGTCAAGGCACTATTTATCCGGATATCGTGGAAAGCGGAACAAAGACTGCCAAAATGGTGAAGTCTCATCACAACGTAGGTGGCTTGCCCGAAGATCTTCAATTCCAGTTGGTAGAGCCATTGCGTCAATTATTCAAGGATGAGGTTCGTGCTTGCGGCTTGGAACTCGGTTTGCCTTATGAAATGGTTTACCGTCAGCCTTTTCCTGGTCCCGGTTTAGGTGTACGTTGTTTAGGAGCTATTACACGCGACCGTTTGGAAGCTGTACGTGAATCTGATGCTATTTTACGCGAAGAATTCCAAATAGCTGGATTAGATAAAAAGGTATGGCAATATTTTACGGTAGTACCCGATTTCAAATCCGTTGGTGTACGCGATAATGCCCGTTCTTTTGACTGGCCGGTCATTATTCGTGCTGTCAATACAGTAGATGCCATGACAGCTACTATCGAACCGATTGATTGGCCTATTTTAATGAAAATCACAGACCGCATTTTGAAAGAAGTAAAGAACGTAAATCGTGTCTGCTATGATATGTCGCCGAAACCCAATGCGACTATAGAGTGGGAATAGAAGTAAGGAGATATTAAAATATTCCTACAACTTTGGGATTAAACACGAAATTCACAGTTTTAACAAACAATACCTGTGAGTTTCGTGTCTTTTTATTTTAATTTGTGTGCATGGATAGTTCAATTTAAAATAATCTGTCCTATGCCTTCCAATCGTAGCATTAGTCTTCCAAAAATAGTTTTTGCACAGACTCTCGGATGCTTACGTTCAGCTTATCGGTTAGCGGAGAATTGCCTACGATTTAATTTTCCGTTGCCTACAGACTAACGGTCGGGATGCATAAATTTATTCGTCTGACTATAGTTGAACTTGCGTCTGACTGTAGTGTTTCTTTCGTCTGACTATAGTCAGACGAAACGGTCACTATAGTCAGACGAATAAATTTTAGTAAGAAAACCGACAGACATTCGCATGGCAACCGACAAGCCATCGCAGGAAAAAGATTAGTTTTATATAAGGCTCATGCGTGTGCATACAACGTTTTCGTTTCTGCCGTTTCCGTGAGAAATTCATAGTCAATGGTTAGCCTTCGATGGTTTTCCAACTATGAGAAAGTCCTTTCTACAATCCACCTTTTAGGTATGACACTGAATTTCTTTGGGTCTGATAACATCCGTCGGCAAGTATTTTGTTGAGTCTTGGAAATTTATAGGTTAGTTTTTCCAAAGTGGGCATAGCGCCTTTGCTGTCATGTATATTTGCCTCATGCACACGGATTGCCATTGGAAGGCACCGTTTACGGACTTTTCCCCAAGAGGAGAACATATTATGCGGGTTATTGATATGGATTTGATAACTTTTGATATAAATAAGAATGTCTGTTTCTGCGATATTCTGTTATCTGTGGCGGAAAAATCGTGTGGAATATTGGAACGAGGTGGCTTGCGAAGTTTTTAAAGAGGCATTGAATGAAGACTTGAAAAGCCGGAGCGGTTTGTCGTTTCCATTCAGTGGAGGAAATGGTTTGTTGTCTGTGGTGGATACAATAACCTCGGAGTGTAATTGAAGAAACGCCCTTTGAATTCCGACACGTTAAATGTCAAGTGGAAACGCCGTTTGGATAAACAAAATGTTTCAGCTTCTACGTTGGTTCGTGTTTCCGTTACCGATTTGGATTATCATACTGCGGTGGAATATTCCCAACCTTATAATCAGGAATATTTACGGGATAGTTTGTTTGCCTGTTATGCCGGTTATAGGTGCGAGGTGGAGATTGCGGGTTTTGCCCGGTACGCTTGGATTGGCAACTTGGGCATGATGGATTATCTGAAATTTTCTGTTCCCTTATTGTTTGTTTTGTTTTTGTGTATTTTGGACCATTTGTCGAAGCAGAGGGTTATAGACTTACTTCGAATGATATTACGGCTCTTCTATGGCCTAAAGGTAATGGAACGGCAAGTAAAGTTTATCAGTCCATTACCCGATTGAGAATTTCTTTGCAGCGTGTGTCGAATATGACTTTGGTCAACGAAGGTAGTGTCTATCGATTAAAAGTCGCCCATTTCATCGAAGAAAATTAAGATAACCCTGATGGGGAGAGAAAATCTGACAAAAGAAGAAAAATACCTTATTGTCAGACATAAAATGCTTAGCTTTATAAATTATTTGATAGCTTTGCGTCCATAGAATTAACAAATAATGATCATTTTAAAACAAATGGTACTATGAAAACAAAATTAATTATTGCCTGCTTTTTATTAATCACTACAGCATTTATTTACATTTATTCAGATTCGGAAAAAGCCGGATTAAGCACTTTGGCGTTGGCGAACATCGAAGCTTTGGCGGATTAAAAAATGTTTATGAAGAATTTATTATATGTTTTAATATTTTCCCTTTGTTCTATTCTTGTTCAGTACAACAGAAAACAGATGGAGGAATTAAGTTACAAGTAGCAGGGTTGAATAGTGATGTTTTACCTTCTGTAGATGAATTATTCTCATCTATACAAGTAATTCCCCTGGAAACGATGGATAGTTGTTTATTGATGAATGTAGAGAAAGTGGTACCTTGTAAAGATGGATATTTTGTTTTCGATAATTTGAAACCTGCTCTTTATCAGTTTGATGGGACAGGGAAATTTGTGAGAGAAATAGGTGGCAAGGGTAATGGACCGGGTGAGTTCCAGTTATTGGCTGATTTTATGATAGACGAAAAGAAGGGTAGAATAACTTTACTTAGTTCATACGGCTTCTTGTTGGAATATGATTGGTGTGGGAATTACATAGAGAAAATCATTCTTCCGGTGAAACCTAACTATTATTCGATAGCATTATTGAATAACGGACAAAATTTGGCGTTGTGGTCGTGTGTTAATATGGAAGAAAATGGGATTACCATTGTGGACTATTATAGTCATGCTTATGTGAACGGTTATTGGAATAATGACCGGATTTTGGATATGGGACTGATGCATCCTTTTTATTCCTATAATAAGAATGTTTATTTTGGTTCAGCTTATCAATCTCGGGTTTATCGGCTTGAATCGAATTCTTTGGAATACGAGTATTCTTGGGATTTTGGAACTGAAGGGATTGATGAGAAACTATTGGCGAGTTATGCTGCCATTGAAAAGACTGGCGAGAGAAACCGGAGACTATTGCAAGATTTGAACGATGGAATTTTGCCTTATAGCATGGAATGTCATGCGCAGAACAGTCGTTATTACTATGTGGCGTTGCGTAGTGGAGTTGGAATGCATCGTCCTTTCAAGAATGTTTTCTATGAAAAACAGACAGGTCGTTCTTTCGTTTTTGAGAAAATGAAAGAAGGCATTTCTGTCCAAACGCTATTTTTGGCAGAGGATTATTTACTGTCCGTTCTTCCTTACGAGGAAGTCTCACTCTATAAGGAACTTTTGGATGAAGATGAATATGCTAAAATATCGGATATGAAGGAGGATGATAATATGTGCTTAGTAAAGTTTGTTTTGAAATAAATTTATAATTAATGAAAGTAATTATATTATTTTTATATATAATTCTGCTTGCTTGTCTCTTTGGATGTAAGAGAGTAAATGTGATTGCTTCAACAATAATCAATTTTGGAAATTTTGAACAAGAACGACGTGATACTACTATATATTTGAAGAATGTAGGTGAAGAAAAATTATTTGTTTTGGATGTGATTGCATCTTGTGGATGTACTGTTGTGGAATATGACAAACATCCTGTCTCTTCTGGCGAATTAATGTGTGGGGCGGATTTATGAAGAATGGTATGTCGGTTTTATTCGTGCAAAATCTGTGCAAATGCCCTTATAAACAAAAAAGACAACCAAGAGTGGAAGCCTCCTAATTGCCTAATTTACAAGCCTTCCGGCTTAGTAGCGGGACCCGGGATTGAACCGGGGACCTCATGATTATGAATCATGCGCTCTAACCAGCTGAGCTATCCCGCCATTGTTTCTTGATTGCGGATGCAAAGATAGGTGTTTTTCCATAATCTCCAAAACAATTCTATGTTTTTTTTGTTTTTTCTTTGAAAAAGGTTTGCAGTTCTGCTATAAACGGAGAACTAAAAAACTAATAATGAAAGAATAATTAAATAAAGTGCCTGATTTATGCCGCTTATTCAGAAAAAGTATTTATCTTGGCACGCATAACAATAATTCGAGATAGCTATGAAAAAGGAAAAGATTCATTTGGAGTATTTATTGAATGCAACTTCTAAAAATATTCTTTGGGGAGCTATTAGTACACCTTCCGGATTGGAAGACTGGTTTGCTGATAAAGTAATTTCTGACGATAAGACCGTGGAGTTTCATTGGGGAAAGACAGAACAGAGAAAAGCCGAGATTACGGCTATTCGTGCTTTCTCTTTCATCCGTTTCCGTTGGCTGGATGATGAAAATGAGCGTGACTACTTCGAAATCAAGATGGCCTATAATGAACTGACAAGTGACTATGTATTAGAAATTACCGATTTTGCAGAGCCGGACGAGGTGGACGATATGAAAGAACTATGGGAGTCACAGGTAACTAAATTAAGAAGAACTTGTGGATTTTAGTTAACTTTCAACTAAAAATTTTCGATGCTCCTTTTTTTGTGCTAATTTTGCGTCTTAAATGCACGAACTTATTAAGATGCTACGCATAAAGAAATTAGATATATTTATTATAAAGAGCTTTTTTATGCTCTTTATAGGTACATTCTTCATTTGTCTGTTCATTTTCATGATGCAGTTCTTGTGGAGATATGTAGACGAATTGGTTGGAAAGGGATTAGAGATGAGCGTAATGGCTCAGTTCTTCTTTTATTCCGCATTGACATTGGTGCCAGTATCATTGCCGTTGGCTGTGTTACTGGCTTCTTTGATTACGTTCGGCAATTTCGGCGAGCGTTACGAACTGCTTGCCATGAAGGCTGCGGGTATTTCTCTTCTTAAAATCATGCGGCCGCTCATCTTCTTTGTGTGTGGAGTAGTCGGTGTTTCATTCTATTTTCAAAATGTAGTCGGTCCTATCGCCCAGGCTAAACTGGGAACCCTGCTTATTTCGATGAAGCAGAAATCTCCGGAACTGGATATTCCGGAGGGGGTGTTCTATTCCGAAATTAATGATTATAATCTGAAAGTTGCGAGGAAAGACCGGAAAACTGGTATGCTGTATGATGTTTTGATTTATGATTTGAAAGAAGGGTTTGAGAAAGCGCGTGTTATTTATGCCGACTCCGGGCGTTTGGAGATGACTGCGGACAAGCAACATCTTTGGCTGCATTTATACAGTGGCGACTTGTTTGAAAACCTGAAAGCACAGAGTATGAAATCTCAGAATGTGCCTTATCGGCGCGAGTCATTCAGGGAGAAGCATACGCTGATTGAGTTTGACTCTGATTTCAATATGGCGGACGAAAGCATTATGAGCAATACTTCCGGTGCAAAAAACATGACGATGCTGCAAACTTTTATCGATTCGATGAAAATAGTGGGAGACAGTATCGGAAGGCAGTATTACCGCGAAGTGGCTGAAGGAAACCTCCGTCCTTCTTACGGACTGAGTAAGGAGGATACGTTGAAAATAGAGCGGGCGGATATTCGGGAATATAATGTAGACAGTCTTTATGCTGCCGCATCGTTGACGCAGAAACAGAAAGTGATATCTTCTGCTACCAGCCGTGCTGAAAATATGTCCAGCGACCTTACTTTCAAGAAATTCACGATGGAAAACAACGACTATGCTATCCGCAAACATAAGACGGAGTGGCATAAAAAGATTACGATTTCCCTTTCTTGCCTGTTGTTCTTCTTTATTGGGGCGCCATTGGGCGGTATTATCCGTAAAGGCGGCCTGGGTATGCCGGTGATTGTTTCGGTATTAGTATTTATCATTTATTATATCATAGATAATTCGGGCTACAAAATGGCACGCGATGGTAAGTGGATTGTGTGGATGGGAATGTGGACAAGCAGCGCGGTACTTGCTCCGTTGGGTATTTTCCTTACTTACAAATCGAACAAAGACTCTGTGGTGTTGAATGCCGATGCCTATATCAATTGGTTTAAGAAAGTTGCCGGAATCCGTAGCGTACGTCATATATTCAAGAAAGAAGTCATTATTCACGACCCCGATTACGGGCGTATATCCGGAAAGTTGGAACTACTCACGGAGGAGTGCCGGAACTATGCCGCCTGCAATCAGTTGACGAAAGTTCCTAATTATTTCAAGTTATGGATGGCAGGCGAAGAAGACAACGAAGTGACGGCCATCAATGACAGGCTGGAGACATTGGTGGAAGAAATGTCCAATACGAAATCGGCAGCTTTGGTAGAGATGCTAAATAATTATCCGGTGATTCCCGTTTCGGCTCACGTGCGCCCGTTCCATATATATTGGCTGAATTTAGTTGCCGGGATAATTTTCCCTATCGGGCTGTTTTTCTATTTCCGCATTTGGATGTTCCGCATCCGTTTGTCGAAGGATATGGAGCGGATTATAAAGAATAACGAACAAGTTCAATTCATCATACAGAAAATTAATAAATAATTGTTATGGAAGAGATTAAAATGGATAGGATAGAAGACGCGATTGCCGACTTCAGAGAAGGCAAGTTTGTCATAGTAGTGGATGATGAAGACCGCGAGAATGAGGGTGACCTGATAATTGCTGCTGAAAAGATAACTCCCGAGAAAGTGAATTTTATGTTGAAACACGCACGCGGGGTACTGTGTGCGCCTGTTACGGTGTCACGATGCAAGGAGTTGGATTTGCCGCATCAGGTGACAGATAACACTTCTGTGTTGGGAACTCCCTTCACGGTTACCATCGATAAGTTGGAAGGCTGTTCTACCGGCGTGTCTGCTGCCGACCGCGCCGCTACCATCCAGGCTCTGGCCGACCCGGCTTCTACTCCGGCTACTTTCGGACGTCCGGGACACATCAATCCTCTTTATGCACAGGAAAAAGGAGTGCTTCGCCGTGCGGGGCACACCGAAGCTACGATTGATATGGCACGTTTGGCAGGACTTTATCCTGCAGGTGCTCTGATGGAGATAATGAGCGACGACGGCACGATGGCACGTCTGCCCGAACTCCGCAAGATGGCAGACGAATACGATTTGAAGCTGATTTCCATCCACGATTTGATTGCTTACCGCTTGAAGCAGGAATCAATTGTAGAAAAAGGAGTGGAGGTGAATATGCCTACCGAGCACGGAATGTTCCGTTTGATACCGTTCCGTCAGAAGTCGAACGGGCTGGAGCATATGGCCATATTTAAAGGTACATGGAATGAAGACGAGCCGATTTTAGTGCGTGTCCACTCCTCTTGCGCTACCGGCGACATACTTGGTTCGCAGCGTTGCGACTGCGGAGGCCAGTTGCACAAAGCAATGGAAACGATTGAAAAAGAGGGAAAGGGCGTAATCGTATATTTGAATCAGGAAGGACGCGGCATCGGTCTGATGGAGAAGATGAAGGCTTACAAACTACAGGAGGACGGAATGGACACTGTAGATGCGAACCTCTGCTTAGGACACCTTGCCGACGAACGAGACTATGGAGTAGGTGCGGAGATTCTGCGCGAATTGGGCGTACACAAGATGCGGCTGCTGACAAACAATCCCGTGAAGCGTGTCGGCCTGGAAGCCTATGGATTGGAAATTGTGGAAAACGTACCGGTTGAAACAGAACCCAATCCGTACAACGAACGCTATCTGAGAACGAAGAAAGAAAGAATGGGACATACTTTACATTTTAATAAGTAATTTCCCTGCTCGTTTTCATATATTAAATATTATAGCTTATTTTGCAACGTTTTTCACCCAATAACAATAAATATAGATACAAAATGAATCAATTATCCGATCGTTTGAACAGCTTGTCGCCCTCGGCGACGCTTGCCATGTCGCAGAAGAGCAACGAGCTTAAGGCACAAGGCATTGATGTTATTAACTTAAGTGTAGGAGAACCCGACTTCAATACTCCCGATCACATCAAGGAAGCTGCCAAGAAAGCCATAGACGATAACTTCTCCCGCTACTCTCCCGTACCGGGCTATCCGGCTTTACGCAATGCCATTGTCGAGAAACTGAGAAAAGAAAACGGTTTGGAGTATACCGCCGCCCAGATTTCTTGTGCAAACGGTGCAAAACAATCTGTATGCAACACGATCCTTGTATTGGTAAACCCGGGTGACGAAGTCATCGTTCCGGCTCCTTACTGGGTGAGTTATCCCGAAATGGTGAAGATGGCGGAAGGAACTCCCGTGATTGTTTCGGCAGGTATCGAACAGGACTTTAAGATTACTCCCGAACAGTTGGAAGCTGCCATCACCCCGAAGACGAAAGCCCTGATTCTTTGCTCGCCGTCCAACCCGACAGGTTCTGTATATACGAAGGAAGAGTTGGCAGGATTGACAGCCGTGCTCGTTAAGCACCCACACGTAATGGTTATTGCCGACGAAATCTACGAACATATTAACTATATCGGTGCACATCAGAGCATTGCCCAGTTCCCGGAGATGAAGGAACGTACGGTGATTGTGAACGGTGTGTCCAAGGCGTATGCCATGACAGGATGGAGAATCGGCTTCATTGCCGGGCCGGAATGGCTCGTGAAGGCTTGCAACAAACTGCAAGGCCAATACACTTCGGGTCCTTGTTCGGTTTCGCAGAAGGCTGCCGAAGCTGCCTATGTAGGTACGCAGGAACCGGTGAAGGAGATGCAGAAAGCATTCGAACGCCGTCGGGACCTGATTGTGAAGTTGGCAAAAGAGATTCCGGGCTTTGAGGTGAACGTTCCGCAGGGGGCTTTCTACCTGTTCCCGAAATGCGACGCTTTCTTCGGAAAGAGCAACGGCGACCGTACGATAGCCGATTCGGACGACTTGGCAATGTATCTGCTCGAAGAAGCTCACGTGGCTTGTGTAGGTGGTGCTTCATTTGGTGCCCCCGAATGTATCCGTATGAGTTATGCTACGAGCGATGAAAATATCGTAGAAGCCATTCGCCGCATCAAGGAAGCGCTGGCTAAGCTGAAATAGACAAGGAAACAAGATAAATAAGGACGGTGGATGATTAAGCGAAAATCATCCACCGTCTTTTTTTATACGGGAAACAGAAAGCGGCTATCGGTTGTTTATTCCCCGTAGGTGAGGTGGATAATCCTTTATAATCAGTAGGTTACAGCGCATATATATGCTGCGTGCAGGACATATGGATGCTGGACGTTGGACATATAGATGCTGCAAGTAGGATATATATGCCGTAGAAGTAGGGTATATATGCACTATAAATCGCATAAAAAAAGGCTGCCTTCGGTGTGGAAAGCAGCCTATACTTTTCGATATGATTGTATTATTCAGCCGGGTGAATAGCTTCAGACGGACAAACATCTGCGCAAGTTCCACACTCAGTACATACCTCCGGATTGATAGAATAGATATCACCTTCAGAGATAGCTTCTACCGGACACTCGTCGATACAAGTTCCGCAAGCAATACAATCGTCACTAATTACGTAAGCCATTTTCTTAAAATTTTAAATTATTAGTACTAATTTCTCTCGCAAAAATAAGTCTTTTATCAATTGGTTGTTGTGTTGCCTTGATTAATTTGGCTTAATTTGTACATCTTCTAAATAAGCAACCTTCCTGTTATGTGTTATATTTTTTGTATTTTTGCACACAATTTACTAATAATATAGCGATTATGCCTTTAAACTTGCCCGATAAACTACCTGCGATAGAGATATTGAAGGAAGAGAATATTTTCGTTATCGATGCATCCCGTGCCACGCAGCAGGACATTCGCCCGTTGCGTATTGTGGTTCTCAACCTGATGCCGTTGAAGATTACAACGGAAACAGACCTGGTGCGCCTGCTCTCGAACACACCGCTTCAGGTGGAGATTTCCTTTATGAAAATCAAGAGCCACACCTCCAAGAACACCCCGATAGAACACATGAAGGCGTTCTATACCGACTTCGACGAGATGCGCCACGAGAAGTACGACGGAATGATTATCACCGGCGCCCCGGTGGAACAGATGGACTTCGAGGAAGTGACGTATTGGGACGAGATAAAGGAGATTTTCGATTGGGCCCGCACTCATGTGACTTCCACCTTATACATCTGCTGGGCGGCGCAGGCGGGACTTTACCACCATTACGGCGTTCCCAAATATGCATTGGACAAGAAGATGTTCGGAATCTTCGAGCATCGCGTGATGGAACCTTATCATCCTATTTTCCGTGGTTTTGACGATTGCTTCTATGTGCCCCACAGCCGCCACACGGAAGTGCGCCGCGAAGACATTCTGAACGTGCCCGAACTGACGCTGCTCTCCGAATCGGAAGAGGCGGGTGTGTATATGGTGACGGCGCGCGGCGGGCGTGAGTTCTTCGTCACCGGACATTCGGAATACTCTCCCTTGACGCTGGATACCGAATACCGCCGTGATGTGGATAAAGGCCTCCCGATTGACATCCCCCGCAATTATTACGTAGACGATGACCCCGCCAAAGGACCGTTAGTGCGTTGGCGTGCTCATGCCAATCTGCTGTTCTCCAACTGGCTCAACTACTTTGTCTACCAGGAAACTCCTTACAACATTAACGACATTCAATGATAAAGCAACGTAAAATAGAGCTTCTCGCTCCGGCGAAGAACCTGGAGTGTGGTATCGAAGCCATCAATCATGGTGCGGACGCCGTGTATATCGGTGCTCCGAAATTCGGCGCGCGTGTTGCGGCGGTCAATTCGCTGGAGGATATAGAATCATTGGTGCGGTATGCCCATTTGTATAATGTGCGTATCTATGTCACCGTCAACACGATTCTCAAAGAAGAGGAACTGCAAGAGACGGAAGAGATGATTCACGCCCTCTACCGTATCGGCGTGGATGCCCTGATTGTGCAGGATATGGGGATTACGAAACTGAATCTTCCACCCATACCGCTTCATGCCAGCACGCAGATGGACAACCGTACGCCGGAGAAGGTGAAGTTTCTTTGGGAGACGGGTTTCCGCCAGGTGGTGTTGGCGCGGGAACTGTCGCTGCGCGAGATAAAGAAGATACACGACACCTGCCCCAATGTACCTTTGGAAGTGTTTGTGCACGGTGCGCTTTGCGTGAGTTATAGCGGGCAGTGCTACGTCAGCCAAGCCTGCTTCGGGCGTAGTGCGAACCGGGGCGAGTGCGCGCAGTTCTGTCGCCTGCCCTTTAGCCTGGTCGATTCGGACGGGAAGGTGATTGTGAAAGACAAGCACCTGCTTTCGCTGAAAGATATGAATCAGAGTGATGAACTGGAACGGTTGTTGGACGCGGGAGTCTCTTCGTTCAAGATAGAGGGACGGTTGAAGGATGCATCTTATGTAAAGAATGTGACGGCAGCCTATCGTCAGAAGCTGGATGCTCTCTTTGCACGCTGTCGGGAATACGTGCGCGCCTCTTCGGGCACGTGCCGTTACGAGTTCAAGCCGCAGTTGGACAAGAGTTTCAGTCGCGGGTTTACCCACTACTTTCTGCATGGGCGCGAGAAGGAAATCTTCTCTTTCGACACTCCCAAATCATTGGGTGAGGAGATGGGCACGGTGAAGGAGATTCGCGGCAACCATCTGACCGTTGCCGGACTGAAGTCTTTCAATAACGGCGACGGCGTTTGCTACATCGACGAGCAGGGACGTTTGCAGGGATTCCGCATCAACCGCGTGGATAGCAACAAACTGTATCCGCAGGAGATGCCCCGTATCAAGCCCCGCACCAAGCTGTACCGCAACTTCGACCAGGAATTCGAGCGTGTGTTGTCGCGCAAATCGGCTGAAAGGAAGATAGCCGTCGATGTGTTGCTTGCCGATCATGCATTCGGCTTTTCGTTGACATTGGCCGATGAGGACGACAACCGCATTACCCTGAGCCTTCCTCGCGAAAAGGAGTTGGCACGCACGCCGCAGGCGGAGAATCTGAGAACGCAGCTTGCCAAATTGGGGAATACGCCTTTTGAGGCGAAGGAGATAAAAGTCGCCTTTGCCGAGAACTGGTTCTTGCCCGCTTCCGTATTGGCCGACTTCCGCCGGCAGGCAACGGACAAACTGATGGCTGCCCGCCGGATAAACTACCGTCGGGAGCTGGCGGTGTGGAAGCCGACCCGTCACGCTTTTCCGCAATCGGCGTTGACTTACTTGGGAAATGTGATGAACAGCCGCGCAGCTTCTTTTTACGAAGAGCACGGCGTGCAGCGCATTGCCGCAGCCTACGAGAAGGAAGCGGCGGAAGATGCGGTGCTGATGTTCTGCAAGCATTGTCTGCGTTATAGCATGGGGTGGTGTCCGGTTCACCACCGGGTACGTTCGCCTTATAAAGAACCTTATTATCTGGTGTCGAACGACGGCAAGCGGTTCAGCCTTGAGTTCGATTGCAAGAACTGTCAGATGAAGGTAAGGGCGGCGCAATGAGAGAGATTCACCACAGAGTAACACGGAGTCTCACGGAGTTTTTCATACAAGGGGAAAAAGAACTCCGTGCTACTCTGTGCTACTCTGTGGTGAATCTGTTGTTGGCTTTGTGCCTTCTTTCGTCTTGCCATTATGCTTGTCCTGCGCTTTCTTCCGAAGGGTTGCCGCAGAAAACAAAAGACTCTCTGCGTTATCTTTATGAACGGCATTATACATGGAATACGAATCTGGAGTTGACGGAAGATTCCATTGCGTTGGAGTGCCTGCCCATCAAGGACACGTATGTCACTCTTTATCGGGGCGACCGCGTGGTGGTGGCGGAGTTTGCCGTGCGGCCTTCCGATGGTGCGGATAGTATTTGGGTGAAGTTGGCTCATACGCAAGACGCGCAGGGGTGGGTGTGCGAGCGGGCGTTGAAGCACTCTTTTGTTCCTGCCGACAGTATTTCGCAGGCCATCCATCTGTTCAGCAATACACACGCTTCCTATTGTGTGGTTGTCTTTGCGTTGTTTGTCGGTGTCTGGTTGCTCCGGACGTTCCGGCGGAAGCAGTTGCGTATGGTCTATTTTAATGATATCGACAGTGTTTATCCGTTGTTGCTCTGTCTGCTGATGGCGTTCAGTGCGACGGTGTACGAGACGATGCAGGTCTTTACACCGGATACATGGGAGCATTTTTACTTCAATCCCACCTTGTCGCCCTTCAGGGTTCCTCTTATTCTTTCGGTCTTTCTGCTGAGTATCTGGCTGTTTTTAATTGTAGCATTGGCGGTGCTCGACGATTTGTTCCGGCAGTTGGCTCCGGAGGCGGCTATCTTCTATCTGTTAGGGCTGATGTCTTGCTGCATCTTCTGCTATTTCTTCTTTATCCTGACGGTGCATTTCTATGTAGGCTATTTGTGCTTTGCCTTTTTTGTTTTCGTCTTTGCGAAGAAGGTGAGGCGGAATAGCAGCTATAAATATGTGTGCGGACGTTGTGGGGAGAAGCTGAAAGAGAAAGGTGTGTGCCCGCGGTGCGGGGCTGTCAATGAATAGTTTGCTTTGCACCACAGAGGACACAGCGTTCCACGGAGTCTTTTTGTTAGCTGTGGACTGCCATGAGCAGGAGTAACGATTCGCACCGGCTTACCATTAACAACTGACAACTCATAAAAAAACTCCGTGAAACTCTGTGTCCTCTGTGGTGAATCAGAATCGGCAGCGAACCTCTACCCCGAACTGCATCGGCCGTCCCTTCTGCATGAATCCCTTGTTCATTGTTTCAAAGTAGAATGCTGCGTACTCCTTGTTCAAGAAGTTGCGTGCCCAAAGGCTGATGATTGCATTGCCGGTTTCGAGATTCGTCCGCCAGTTGAGCGTTCCGTAGAAAGACTGGCTTACATCGTTCAGTTCCGTCCAGTAGATACGTCCGGCAGCATTGTAGTTTGCCTGGAATACCACGCGGTCGAAGATAGAGTGCCGACTGCAAGTGACGGCATATTCTCCGCCGATGTTCAGCGTATGTTTGGGCACGAAGGGAATGTACTTGCCGTTGTAGTCGGCTTTTACTTGCAGGTTTCCGTCCTTGTCCTTCTCGTTTACCACGTAGTCGGTGAAGGTGGCATACGTATATCCGTAGCTGGCGTTGAGGCTCAGCGCGTTCGTCAGGCTGGCGCGCAGGGCGGCTTCGGCGCCGTAGCTGCGGCTTTTTCCGGCGTTGAGGGTGATGCGTCCCAAGCCGTTTTCGGCAAACTGCGAAATCTGCTGGTTGCGCATATCCATATAGAAAGCGGAGAGGTCTGCCCAGAGCTTGCCGTCCCACAGGGTGAGGTGGCTGCCTGCTTCGTAGTTCCACGAATACTCCGGCTTGTAGCGTGTCGCCTCTTTCACTTCGGGCACTTCGTCCTTCGTTGCATATTGTTCGATGATGGCGGCAAACTTAGAGAACTCGTCGCTCTCCTTGATGGCATCTATCATCGAATTCTTCAAGTCGCCACTGATTAAGTCGGAAAACATCTGCACGTTGTATCCTCCCGAACGATACCCCTTCGATACGGTGGCATATACGTTGTTTCCCTTTTTCCATTCGTAGTGCAGGGCAAACTTGGGAAGCAACTGCACGTAGTCGTCCGTTATTTTCCCGTTGTAGCCGGCATTGGCGAGCAGGTTTTTAGCTTCTATCGACATAGACGGGCGGGGAGGAGGAGCCATCATCTTCAGGCTGAAGTTGAAATCCGTGGGCGCAGAGGCAGCGTTGTATTTCATGCTCATCTTCTCGTAGTCGAGACGCAGCCCGGCGGTGAGCGAAAGCCCTTTCACCAATACGTCGTTCAGGGTAGACTGATGGAACACGGCAGCATTCCAAAGCGGAGTGTCGAAGTCGCCGCTTACCCGTATCGAAGGATTGTTGACCGTCAGATGCATTCGCGGCGCCGCACTGCTCATTCCGTCGAAAATGCGGTTCACATTTCCCTCAATCACCTCTTTTATTCCCTCTTCGCAGAAGTTGACCGGCCCTTTCGTGTCTACCCCCTGATACAGACCGAACACACCGGTAGTCCATTGCCACCTGTTGCCGGCTTTCGATTTGAGCACGATTTCTTCGGATACGGTATGCGCTTTCTGCCGTTGCTCCAGCGTGTAGATAGGCTTCTCGGTGAAGTCCTGGTCGAGAAACATACGGTCGTTCAAGTGCTGGTAGCCCGTCACGGCGCTCAGTGTGAAGTGCCGTGCCTGGTATTCGAGATTGACACCGGCGTTTGTCAGTCCGCGGCGGTAGCTGCTGCGTTCGTTGTAGGAAATCCGTCCGATGCGGTCGGCGCGCTCTTCGGTGAGTTCTTTCCCTTCGGTTCGGGCGCTGGGGGCGATTCCGGTATAATAATAAGGATAACCGCCCTGGTCGCTGTACTCGTAGTTGAGCGTCATGTCTATCTTCAGATTCGGTGTCGGCAGAAAGATACCACGGAAACGTCCGCCTCCGGCGTTGCTCCGGTCTACCTTCTCGTTGTTGCGTGCCGAGTTTTCAAAGAAGCCGCCCGTATGCTCGTAGAATCCTCCGGTGGAGAAGGCGAAGCGGTCCGACAGGCGGTGGTAATGCGTCAGCGACACGTTGTAGTCGTTGTAGGTTGCCGCACCCATCCGTAGGTCCGTTCCCTGATAGGCGAAGGGCGATTTGGTGTGCACCTTGATAAGTCCGCCCATCGTGTTGCGTCCATACAGCGTCCCTTGCGGGCCGCGAAGCACATCGATGCGTTCGATGTCGCAGTAGTTGAAGTCGAAAGCCGACTTGTCTATAAAAGGGATGTTGTCTACATAAAGCCCTACGGACGGGGTATTGATGCGCGAGCCGAGGCCGCGTATATAGATGGAGGTGGTCAGCTTCGAGCCGTAGTCGGGGATAAACAGGTTGGGGACGAGTCCCGACAGGTTCTTCACCGTCTTTACTTGGTTGGCGCGCATACTCTCTTGCGACAGCACGGTAGCCGCCACGGGCAAGTCGCGCAACTTGCGGTTCTCTTTCGGAGTGGCGACCACCACCACTTCTTCCATATCCACTACTTTCAGCGAGTCTTTCAGCACTTCTTCCGCCCGGGCGCTTCCTGCCGTCAGGAGAGCGAGGGCGAGCATTAGGTTCTTTGTCTTCATTCGTTGTTGGTTTATCGGGTGCAAAGTAACGGCAAATAAGGGACACGGGCAATCCTCATTTATTAGGATTTCGGTTGGCAAAAGGGGCACTGTCCCGCAGCATCGCCTCTCCGCCTTCCTCAACGGATGGCACGTTTTCCCGCAGACAACGGTACAATCCGCCTCAGTCTATTCGTGAAAAACTTCTTCTCTATTGCTTCCAAACTTCTTTCCTGCCGTTTGCCAACTTCCCGACTGCCGTTTGCAAACTATAAACGAAGGCTTCGTTTTTATAAACGCAACCTTCATTTATATAAATGCAAGTTTCATTTTTATAAACGAAGCCTTCGTTTATAGATTGAAAGCGATAAAACAGAACTTTCTCTACGCTTGCTGCAAACTTCGGCAGTGCTTCGCCGGAACTTTATTGCCTGTGAATAATTCATAAAAAACGGTCGTTTTCCGCACACTTTACTATGCAGCTCCCTTATCTTTGCAAGGATTCATTCACCCAATAAAGTAGACTATGAAACCTCTTCTCCCACTGCTCTTTGTCCTCTCTCTTTGTTGCTTTTTCAGTGCGTGCGGCAACGACGACAACCCGTCGCAAACACCATTAGTGACCGACTACGGAGTGACCGAAGCCGGACAGACGCTCCGACCGGGCGACGTCGTACACATTTACGGCAACGGCTTTCGGGCAAACGACTGTGTAGAGTACGATTTCCGCTGGGACACCGGCGAACAGATGATGCCCGAAGGATTTTGCGGCCCGGTTTCCGCCGAAATTACCGCGAACCGTCCGGATGGAATAGACGTGCGTATGCCTTACCGTATGCCGCCTTCCCGCGTCGACATATTCCTGCGTAGAGAAGGCGACCGTATGCTGATGGGCAAGGTTCTGTCAGCCGACGGGCAGACACCCCAAGACTTCCGGCTCTATGCACTCGACGGCCGGCGCCACACCATAGGCAGGATAGGGGCAACGTCCGCCGTGACTCCCTCGGAGAGCACGTGGGACATCAGCGAACGGCAGGATTTCCACTCCATCGTCAACTGCGTATATACCTACGGACTGTGCGGACTGTCGAAAGAAAACGGTACACAGCAACCCTTCTTTCTCGATTTCTGCACCGGAGAATGGAAACCGTTGGATACCTCTCCGAATACTACACTGGCCTTGATTGCCGGACATCCCGGCAGCATTTTTGCCATTCAGTCGAGAGACGGCAAGAACGGTAAGCAATACTCCATGCAAAACGTCTCCAACTGTTTGGAACGAAGCAACTATGCCGTTCCGACGCGGATGAACTCCACGTCCGGTAGCGGACCGTATTACGAACTGCCCGAAGGATTGCGTGCCGAACAGTTTGGCGACTATCCTGGAGTGGTGGCGAACGACGGGGTGGTTCTCTTGTCGGCAAAGACCGGAGAGGGAAGATGGACGCCTGTGCTTTACCATCGCTTGAGCGGATTTCATATGCAGGAAGCGGTAGAAGCCGAAGCACTTATTCCGTTTTTTTTCAGTGTGCCCCTTCCCGCAGCAGAAGGCGGGAAGCCGGAGTCTGTCAGGATGACAGGCTATGTCGTTTCGGCCCCTGCCGATGAAGGCGGCAGCCGTTTTTACTTACGCGGCGACCATGTAAACGAAGGATTGTGGGCGCAAGAACCGTTTGCCGTTTGGCAGGATAAGGTAGTCTCTGTGTCGCATCGCTTCGACCGTCCCGGCACATTCACCGTACTGTCCGAAAAGGACGGCACGTACACCGTTGCCGACTACGACCGCAACCAAAACAAATGGGAAACACCCGTCTGTTCTGTTGCCGATGTGTCATACAGCGCCATTGCGTGGGGGAATTAAACGGAAAGGTGCGGCAGCGAAGCATCTCTTGCTGCCGTCAGATACGGTCTACCTCGATATATCCGTTCATCACGGCGTAGATAGTCAGCCCGGAGACGGACTTGATTCCTAATTTCTCAGTGATATTCTTCCGGTGGGTGATGACGGTAGTCAGGCTGATATTCAGTTTCTCCGCAATCTCTTTATTGATTAACCCTTTGGAGAGGAGTACGAGTACTTCAATCTCGCGGGCAGAGAGCAACTCCTGGTAAGGCGGCGCAGGCACGGGCGGCTTGTCTTTCACCGGATAACCGCCGTGGTGTGCGTGCTGGTGAAGCCTTAAGATGCTTTTCACCAACTCCTCTTCGGCTTCGTAGATATTGAGCACAGGCACTCCGCTTAGCTGAAACTGCGGACTATCGCTTGCCAGTATAATCGTTTTGCGTTTTCGCGGAAGGAAGAAAGCATTGTGTTCCACATAGACCTGGGCGGAGATGAAGTAATGCGCGTACATATCCGGCGTGTCGTCCATCAACTCGCCGAAACGGCGGAAGGTACGTATCGTTGCCATCGGAATCATCTCCTCCAAGATTCCTTTCAGCCCCAGGCAGGTGAGGGTATTGGGCTCTACGATTGCTATTTCGGGTGAAGTGTTCATAAAGCTGTGCATTCCGGTCAGCGGTTGATATATTGTGCTGCGGCTTCCGCACACCGTTCGCCGTCTACTCCGGCCGAAACGATTCCTCCGGCGTAACCCGCACCCTCGCCGCAGGGGAATAACCCGCGGACAATCACGTGTTGCAATGTCTCTTTGTCGCGCACGATGCGGACGGGGGAGGAGGTGCGCGTCTCTACCCCAATCATCACCGCCTCGTTGGTGAGGAACCCGTGACTGCTGCGCCCGAACTGTTGGAAACCGAGGGATAACCTCCGGCTGATGAACTCAGGCATCCAGAAGTGGAGCGGCGAAGATACCAGTCCCGGCGCATACGACGACTCCGGCAAGTCGTAACTTAACTTCCTGCGGGTGAAGTCCGCCATGCGTTGTGCCGGCGCCGTCTGCCGCCTGTCTCCTTGCAGCCAGCATTGACGTTCCAACGCTTCCTGAAAGTAAAGGACGCGTAGTTGTTCGTCCGGTTGTGTGGCCGCCTCTCCGCTCTCTATTTTGAGTGCTCCGCTTGTCAAGTCTTCCGGTTGTATCTCTACCACCATTCCCGAGTTGCTCCAGCGCGAGCCACGGTTGGAAGGCGACATACCGTTTACCACTACCTGCTCCGCACCGCTGGCAGCAGGCACGATGAATCCGCCGGGACACATACAAAAGCTGTACACTCCTCTGCCGTCCACCTGCGTGACGAAGCTGTATTCGGCGGCGGGCAGGTACTTTCCTCTTCCCTGCTTGTTGTGATACTGTATTTGGTCAATCAGCTTTGCCGGATGTTCCAGCCGCACGCCTACGGCAATTCCTTTGGCTTCCACCGCGACGTGGTTTGCTGCCAGCCAACGGTACACATCCCTTGCCGAATGTCCCGTAGCCAATATCACAGGCCCGAGAAATGTTTTTCCCCTATTCGTCTCGATGCCTTTCACTTCGTTGTTTTCGATAATCAGTGCATCCATACGGGTCTCGAAATGGACTTCACCGCCACATTCGATGATGGTGTTCCGCATATTCTCGATGACGCGCGGCAGTTTGTCCGTTCCGATGTGCGGATGTGCATCGGCCAATATCGCCGTAGAGGCTCCATGCTGGCAGAATACGTTCAGTATCTTGTCTGTATTTCCTCTTTTCTTGCTGCGCGTGTAGAGCTTTCCGTCCGAGTAGGCTCCCGCGCCTCCTTCGCCGAAGCTGTAGTTCGACTCCGGATTTACGGTATGCTCCCTGCTGATTTGTGCCAAATCTTTTTTCCGCTCGCGCACGTCTTTTCCCCGTTCTACGATAACGGGGCGCAGCCCGAGTTCGATGAGGCGCAGCGCGGCAAACAGTCCGCCGGGACCTGCACCCACAACAACGACTTGTGGCTTGCCTTCTACATTATTATATATGGTATGTTCGTATTCGTCGTCTTCGGGCTTCTCGTTGATGTAGGCACGTATCTTCAGATTGACGAATATCGTCCGTTGGCGTGCGTCGATGCTGCGCTTCAGGATTCGGACTGCGTGGATGTTGCGTGGGTTGATTCCTTTTTCTTCCGAAAGGTATTCCTTGAGCTGCTGTTCGTTGGCGGCGATTTCGGGGAGGAGGCGTAGTTGGTATTCTTGTATCATCTGATTCTTGTTGTTTTTGATTATAAAATGGATAAAACTGATGTATAAAAAATCAATATCTTATCCGAATAAGGCTCTGAACGCCTCTTCTACCTTTCTTACTGGTATTAGTTCTATCTTTAACTTCTTCGTATCGATGCCCTGCAAATTATACTTCGGCAGCAGGAAACGTTTGAATCCCAACTTCTCCGCTTCTCCGATGCGCTGCTCTATTCTGTTTACCGGGCGAATCTCTCCCGACAGCCCGATTTCTCCCGCCATACACACTTCCGGTTCGATGACCGCGTCCATGTTGGAAGAAAGAATGGCACTGATAACCGGCAAGTCAATAGCTGGGTCATTCACTTTCAGTCCCCCGGCGATATTCAGGAATACATCTTTCTGTGCTAACTTGAATCCCACCCGCTTTTCGAGCACCGCCAGCAACATATTCATCCTTCGCAAGTCGAAGCCAGTTGCCGAGCGTTGCGGGTTTCCGTAGACGGCGGAGCTCACCAAAGCCTGCGTCTCAATCAAGAACGGGCGTACCCCTTCGATGGCGGAAGCGATAGCCACTCCACTCATTCCCTCGTGCTCCTGGCTGAGCAGTAACTCCGACGGGTTGCTTACTTGTCGCAATCCGTCCTGCCGCATCTCATAAATACCTAACTCCGCCGTGCTGCCGAAACGGTTCTTGATGCTGCGCAGAATGCGGTACATATAATGCTGGTCGCCTTCAAACTGGAGAACAGTATCCACAATATGTTCCAGTACCTTAGGTCCGGCGATGCTTCCCTCCTTATTAATATGTCCGATAAGCAGCACCGGCGTATGCGTCTCTTTGGCAAAGCGCAGAATGGAAGCAGAACACTCTCTCACCTGTGCGATACTTCCCGGCGACGATTCGATACTCTCTGTCGAAATCGTCTGAATGGAATCGATGATAACCAAATCGGGATTCGTATTCTTGATATGTACATAAATCTGTTCGAGCGAAGTCTCGCAGACGATGAGGCAGTCGCTCAAAGCATTCGAAAGGCGGTCGGCACGCAGTTTCAGTTGCCGTGCGCTCTCTTCGCCCGATACGTAGAGAATCTTCTTCTCCGGCATATGCAGTACGGTCTGCATGACAAGCGTCGATTTCCCTATTCCCGGTTCGCCGCCTATCAGCACTAAAGACCCCGGCACGAGTCCGCCGCCCAACACACGGTTCAACTCTTCGTCGTGCATATCCATGCGCGGCTCTTCGTCCACCTCTATCTCGCTCAGCACGACAGGGCGTGCCTTCTGCGTCCCGAGGCCCGACACCGGTCGCCGGTTTGCCGGCTCTTTCCGTACTATTTCTTCTACATACGTGTTCCACTCTCCGCACGACGGACATTTGCCTACCCATTTCGGTGAATCCTGTCCGCAATTGCTGCATACATATACGGTTTTCTCTTTTGCCATTGAAGTTCTTTTCTTTATTGTAGGGCACAAAAATAGGGATAATTTATTAATAATAAGTTATCCCTGCCTGATAGAAATAGGTGTGTCCTATAATGTTATCTCTCCTGCCATCGAACGGTTCATCCGGTCGCGCACCTCATCCGGGTCATATCCGTGTCCCAATAAGAACATCAATTTGGTGACGGCCGACTCGGTTGTGCTGTCGTAACCGGAGACAACACCTGCCTGCAACAACTGATACCCCGTCTCGTAACGCTCCATCTCCACCGTCCCTGCGTTGCATTGCGTCACGTTGACAATGACGATGCCGCGTGCGCTTGCTTGGCAAAGCCGTCGGATAAACCACTCCTTCTGAGGAGCGTTGCCCGAACCGTATGTTTCGAGCACAACTGCCTTCAGTCTTTCAATGTCTAAGATGGCAGCTACTACATTCTCCTGAATTCCGGGGAACAGTTTCAATACGACCACATTCGTGTCCAATAAATAATGCGGCTTTAGTTCCCGTTCCTCCCCGTTCACATGAATCTGCACATTGTTATATTTAATATGAATCCCCGCTTCCGCCAACACCGGATAATTGAAAGACCGGAAAGCATTGAAGTTTTCCGCATTCATCTTTGTCGTACGGTTTCCCCGCATCAGATGATTCTCGAAGAAGATGCATACTTCCGGTACAAGTGCCTTCCCCTCTTTGTTCTGAGCGGTGGCAATCTCTATGCTCGTCATCAGATTTTCCTTTCCGTCCGTACGAAGCATCCCGATAGGAAGCTGAGAGCCCGTCAGAATAACGGGCTTGTCCAGCCCCTCCAGCATAAAACTGAGTGCCGAGGCAGTGTAAGCCATCGTATCCGTACCGTGCAGGATGACGAAACCGTGGTAAAGGTCGTAATTCTCGTGAATGATGCGAACTAACTTCCGCCACATATCCGGCTCCATGTCCGAAGAGTCCATAGGCGGGTCAAACTGATAAGTATCAATCGGAAAGTTGAATTTCTGTAATTCGGGGACGTGCTTTTGGAGTTGTTCAAAATCGAAACTCTCTAAGGCTCCTGTTACGGTGTTCTCAATCATTCCGATTGTTCCACCGGTATATATTAACAATACGGAAGTTGTTTGCGGATTCATAAGTTGATTTATGCGTTGGTTTTCGCAAATATAATAATATAAAATGATATGTTGGTAGCAAAATGTTATAAAAATGGAGAGGAGTTGCAGAGGTTGAAGAAAACGGAATGTTCTTTTTATCAGAAAAAAACGGGAAAAAGTGATAGATTGAACGTTTTTATTATTACTTTTGCGACACTTATCAAAACGAAAAAGTAGAGACGGCACAATGAAGAAGTACTATCCGCATACAGTCACATCGATGTGTACCATGACCCTTAGGGGTTGATGGATAGTTTTGTGTATCTACGTGATTCACGCTTGTAGGAACAAGCAAAATTCAAGTTCAAATTTAATTTTATCTGTAACCAACCCATTGTTCTGTGAAATTATACACAGGACATTGCATTAAAATAAGTATCTTAATGAAAGTAATGAAATTCGGCGGAACGTCCGTAGGTTCCGTGAACAGCATTTTAAGCGTAAAGAGAATCGTAGAGTCGGCTAAAGAGCCGGTAATTGTAGTTGTTTCCGCATTGGGGGGCATCACTGACAAATTGATAAATACATCTAAAATGGCGGCAGCAGGAAATTCCGCTTACGAAGGCGAGTTCCGTGAGATTGTCTGTCGCCATATGGAAATGATTAAAGAAGTGATTCCTGCCGGAGAAAGACAGACTGTATTGCAGCATCAGATAGGCGAGTTACTGAACGAACTGAAAGACATCTTCCAGGGAATCTATCTCATTAAAGACCTTTCGCCAAAGACTTCGGATACAATCGTCAGCTATGGTGAGCGTCTTTCCTCTATTATCGTTGCCGAACTGATTGCAGGGGCACAATGGTTCGATTCGCGTACTTTTATCAAGACAGAGAAGAAACATAACAAACATACGCTGGATGCTGAACTGACTCACCGGTTGGTGAAAGAGACTTTCCGTTCGCTTCCGAAGGTGTCGCTGGTGCCCGGATTTATCTCTTCCGACAAGATATCGGGCGATGTGACGAACCTCGGCCGTGGCGGTTCCGACTATACGGCTGCCATCATAGCTGCGGCGCTCGATGCCGATAGTCTGGAGATATGGACAGACGTGGACGGCTTTATGACTGCCGATCCGCGTGTTATCTCAACTGCCTACACGATTGCCGAACTCACTTATGTGGAAGCCACCGAACTTTGTAACTTCGGTGCGAAAGTAGTTTATCCGCCTACCATTTATCCGGTATGTCACAAGAATATACCTATTCTTATAAAGAACACATTCAATCCCGACGGAATGGGAACGGTCATCAAACAGGAGGTGTCCAGTCCGCAGACCAAAGCCATTAAAGGTATTTCTTCCATCAACGATACGAGTCTGATTACCGTTCAGGGTCTTGGTATGGTAGGCGTAATCGGTGTCAATTACCGCATCTTCAAAGCGTTGGCAAAGAACGGAATCAGTGTGTTCCTCGTGTCTCAGGCTTCCTCTGAAAACAGTACTTCCATCGGTGTGCGTAATGCCGATGCCGGTTTGGCCTGCGAAGTGCTGAACGAAGAGTTTGCCAAAGAAATAGAGATGGGAGAAATCTCGCCGATTCTTGCGGAAAGCAACTTAGCTACAGTGGCTATCGTAGGCGAGAATATGAAACATACGCCGGGTATTGCAGGTAAACTTTTCGGTACGTTGGGACGCAACGGTATCAATGTAATCGCTTGCGCACAGGGTGCTTCGGAAACAAATATCTCTTTTGTTGTCGATTCCAAATCGTTGCGCAAATCGCTCAACGTTATTCACGACTCTTTCTTCCTCTCCGAATATCAGGTATTGAACCTCTTCATCTGCGGTATCGGCACAGTAGGCGGCAGCTTAGTGGAGCAGATTCGTTGCCAGCAGCAAAAACTGATGATGGAGAACGGACTGAAACTTCATGTGGTAGGTATCATCGACGCCAGCAAGGCGATGTTCAGCCGTGAAGGTTTCGACCTTTCCAACTTCCGTCAGGAGATGAAGGAGAAAGGCAAGGAGAGCAACCTGCAGACTATCCGTGACGAGATAGTCGGCATGAACATCTTTAATTCCGTATTTGTAGACTGTACGGCAAGCCCCGACATTGCATCACTCTACAAGGACTTGTTAGAGCACAACGTCTCTGTGGTGGCAGCCAACAAGATTGCCGCTTCTTCGGCCTACGAGAACTACCGCGACCTGAAAACAATTGCCCGCCAACGTGGTGTGAAATACCTGTTCGAGACAAACGTAGGCGCGGGACTTCCGATTATCAATACAATCAACGACCTGATTCACAGTGGCGACAAAATATTGAAGATTGAAGCCGTCCTTTCGGGTACGCTGAACTACATCTTCAATAAAATCAGCGCCGACATCCCTTTCAGCCACACCATCAAGATGGCGCAGGAAGAGCGTTATTCCGAACCCGATCCGCGTATCGACCTCAGCGGCAAGGACGTTATCCGTAAATTGGTGATTCTTGCGCGCGAAGCCGGATACCGCATCGAACAGGAGGATGTGGAGAAGAATCTCTTTGTGCCGAACGATTTCTTCGAAGGTTCGCTGGAAGACTTCTGGAAACGGGTGCCGAGCCTTGACGCCGACTTTGAAGCCCGCCGACAAGTACTCGAAAAAGAGAATAAACACTGGCGTTTCGTTGCCAAATTGGAGAACGGTAAAGCCTCTGTAGGCTTGCAGGAGGTAGGAGCCAACCATCCTTTCTACGGCCTCGAAGGTAGCAACAACATTATCCTGCTCACTACGGAGCGTTATAAAGAATATCCGATGATGATTCAAGGATACGGTGCCGGCGCGGGCGTGACTGCTGCCGGAGTATTTGCCGATATCATGAGCATTGCCAACGTTTAATAAATTAAAGTTGAGAATTAAAAATAGAGAAACACCATACGGAAACGGACATGAGGCTTTCTTTCATTTTTTAATTCTCAATTCTCAATTTTTCAATTTATGAAGCATATTATCATATTGGGAGACGGAATGGCTGACTGGCCCGTGAAGTCGTTGGGAGACAAGACGCTGCTGCAATATGCAAAGACGCCTTATATGGATCAATTAGCCCGTATGGGCAGGGTAGGGCGGCTGTGTACCGTAGCCGAAGGTTTTCATCCGGGCAGCGAGGTTGCCAATATGTCGGTGTTGGGATACAATCTTCCGAAGGTGTACGAGGGACGTGGTCCGCTCGAAGCGGCAAGTATCGGCGTAGACCTGCAACCGGGAGAGATAGCGATGCGCTGCAACCTGATTTGTGTGGAAGGAGAGATACTGAAGAATCACTCTTCAGGACACATTTCGACCGAAGAAGCCGACGTGCTGATTCGATACCTCCAAGAGAAGTTGGGCAGCGACCGCGTGCGTTTCCATACCGGTGTCCAATACCGTCACCTGTTGGTTATCAAAGGAGGAAGCAAGGAGTTGGACTGCACTCCGCCGCACGATGTACCTTTAAAACCTTTCCGTCCGCTGATGGTGAAAGCCTTAGCACCGGAAGCGCAGGAGACAGCCGGCTTGATTAACGACCTGATTATGAAATCGCAGGAATTGCTGAAAGACCACCCGTTGAACCTGAAACGTATCGCCGAAGGTAAAGACCCGGCAAACAGCATTTGGCCGTGGAGTCCCGGTTATCGTCCGCAGATGCCTGCTTTCTCCGAAACATTCCCGCAAGTGAAGCGCGGAGCGGTTATCTCGGCAGTAGACTTGATAAACGGAATCGGTTACTACGCAGGCTTGCGCCGCATCGCTGTAGAAGGAGCCACCGGACTTTACAATACGAATTACGAAAACAAAGTGGCTGCCGCCCTGGAAGCCTTGCAGACAGACGACTTTGTCTATTTGCATATCGAAGCCAGCGATGAGGCGGGACACGAAGGAGACGTCGGCTTGAAGCTGCTGACTATCGAGAATCTCGATAAGCGTGTCGTAGGCCCCGTCTATGAAGCGGTGAAAGACTGGGACGAGCCTGTGTCAATAGCCGTATTGCCCGACCATCCCACTCCCTGCGAACTGCGTACACATACCGCCGAACCCATCCCATTCCTCATCTGGTATCCGAGCATCGAGCCGGACGGAGTACAGACATATGACGAAGTTGCAGCGTGTAGCGGTAGCTACGGCCTACTGAAAGAAGACGAGTTTATCAAAGCATTCATGAATTCTGTACCACAGTGTACACAGAATCCCTCAGAGTTTCTTTAGATAGTTTGAGAATAAAGACGAAATTTAAAACCTCATCGCCGGACACACGCAGACTTTCGGGCTTTTTCAAACATAAAGAAAAAACTTTGTGAAACTCCGTGTCCTCTGTGGTGAACCTTAAAAATATCACCCCATGCAATACTACAGTACAAATAAACAAGCCCCCTTAGCCTCACTGCAAGAAGCAGTGGTAAAAGGCCTTGCAGCCGACAAAGGCCTCTTTATGCCCATGTCTATCAAACCCCTTCCCCAAGACTTCTTCGATACAATCGACGGTCTTTCTTTTCAGGAGATAGCCTATCGGGTAGCCGACGCCTTTTTCGGTGAAGACATTCCTGCCGATACGCTGAAGCAGATAGTGTACGATACGCTAAGTTTCGACGTACCGTTGGTAAAGGTATCGGAGAATATCTACTCTTTGGAACTCTTCCACGGCCCTACGTTGGCTTTCAAAGATGTGGGCGGCCGTTTTATGGCACGTCTGCTCGGTTACTTCATTAAAAAAGAAGGACGGAAGAATGTCAATGTGCTGGTAGCTACTTCCGGTGATACGGGAAGCGCGGTAGCCAACGGCTTCTTAGGAGTTGAAGGCATCCACGTCTATGTGCTCTACCCGAAAGGAAAAGTCAGCGAAATACAGGAAAAACAATTCACCACGCTCGGACAGAATATCACCGCACTTGAGGTAGACGGCACATTCGACGACTGCCAGGCTTTGGTGAAATCGGCCTTTATGGACAAGGAACTGAACGAACATCTTTCCCTTACCTCGGCCAATTCCATCAACGTTGCCCGTTTTCTGCCGCAAGCCTTCTATTATTTCTACGCTTACGCCCAGTTGAAGCGTGCCGGAAAAGCCGGCAATGCAGTAATCTGTGTGCCCAGCGGCAACTTCGGCAATATCACCGCCGGCCTCTTTGGCAAGAAGATGGGCCTGCCCGTGAAACGTTTCATTGCCGCCAACAACCGCAACGACATATTTTACCAATACTTGCAGACGGGCGAATACAATCCCCGTCCCTCCGTTGCAACCATCGCCAACGCAATGGACGTAGGCGACCCGAGCAACTTCGCCCGCATACTCGATTTGTATCAAGGCTCCCATGCCGCTATCTCTGCCGAGATTTCGGGAACTGCCTATACCGACGCGCAAATCCGCGAGACGGTCAAAGAGACCTGGACGGCACATCATTATCTGCTCGACCCCCACGGCGCGTGCGGCTACCGTGCATTGTCAGAAAGCCTGCAACCGGGCGAAACAGGCGTGTTCCTTGAAACAGCCCATCCTGCCAAGTTCCTCGAAACCGTAGAAAGCATCATTGGCGAAACCGTAGAAATACCCGCCAAATTGCAGGAATTTATGAAGGGCGAGAAGAAGAGCCTGCCGATGACCAAAGAATTTGCAGACTTCAGGAAGTACCTGCTTGCGCGTTGACTTTCATTTCCCCCGTTGGCACAGCCGTGCCAATGGGGTGGCACAAACCTTTCCTTCGATTGTTGTTTTACACGTAAGCCAGGAATATCAGATATGCTCCCGTGCAATGAATGGTAAACTTGTCGGCTGTTGCCTCATTGAGTGTGCCTTGCCACCAATTGCCGAAGTCGCTGAGCGGATACACCAATCCTTCCGTTTTCAATCCCTTCGCTCCGAAGTTGATGATGGAAATCTGCTGGCCGGGATGCGATTCGAAAGTCTGTGTGCCATTTGCAGGTATAAACACACCGTAGTCCGTAACAATCCTTGCCTCCATGCCCTCTTTCATGTAGTCCATCAGCAGACTGATATTTCCCAATGTATGGTCTTCCCGTTTGCCGGTAGCCCCTACAATGGCAATCTGTCGAACCCCTTTCTCTTGCAGAAAGCGGACGGCTTTGGTCTGGTCGTTCGTTTCCTGGTCAGCTATCCGGAGCACGATGGACGAGAAACGTTCTTTATATTCGGGTGAAAGAGAATCACCGTCGCCGATGATTACGTCCGGCCTGTGGCCGCGGGCGATATATTCGTTGGCTGCGCCGTCACAACAAGCCACAAACCGGGCTTCTTCCAGCATTTGCAAGGGGAGAGGGTGGGTAGGGTATTCACCGTTGGCCAATATCACAGCTTCGGGAGTATAGCGTTCGTTTATCATTGTATGCTCATTAATTTTTTCCATTTCAAGTATCCGAAGACGGCTATTATGGAGTAAAGCCCGTATAAGGCCGATGTGAAATAAAGCTCTTTATACACATAAAGTCCGCAGCAGACGATGTCTACAAGAATCCATGCAAACCATTGTTCGATATACTTGCGCGCCAGCATCCACATACCTACGATGCTCAGTGCCGTGGTGAAACTGTCCAGCCAGGGCACATTGCTGTCCGTATATTCAATCAATATCCGGGCAATACCCACAAACGAGACGATGAATATCGACAGGAGAGGGAGATAACATTTCCACGGCATATGTATAATAGGTAGAACAGACGGGTGTCGTTTGCCTTTCCGTTGCCCCCACTTCCAGAACCCCCAACCGTAGACGGCGGCTGCCAGGTAGTAGATGTTGATACCGAAATCGGCATATAGCCCTGCTTCATAATATACAAAGATATAAACGGCAGGCATGATAATCCCCGCTATCCAAAGATAAATACTTGCCCGGTATTCCAGCCAAAGGTAGGCCAAACCGACAATCGTACCGAATATTTCAAGAAAATTCATCTTGCTTGTTAATTAGTTCTCTACGCCGGCATTACCCGGTTCAGATTCTATGGGTATGTTCTCAGCCCGTCATCTTAAGGCACCCCTACCAGTGAATCGGCGGCAAAATTACGGCTTTTGCAGGAGGAAAGCAAAAAAAACTTTTAGATTTACCGAAAACAACATAACTTTGTGCGCTTTTTAAGGAACGGTTTATACAACGATTTATTCATTTTATACATATCAGAATTATGTTACTATTATTTCTGGCAACACAAGTTGCAGATTCTACCCGGGTGGCCGCCGATAAGTTAACGGCACAAGCCATTGCCAATGCGGAAGGGCTGGACAAGATTTCCTTGATAACCGAGCAATTGCTTAATTTCGGTGTTCGTGCCGGCGAACGTATCTTGATAGCGGCCATTGTCTTTATTATAGGACGTTTCCTTATTTCGATGCTCAACAAATTCGTTGGCCGCCTGATGGACAAACGGAAAGTAGATATCAGTATCAAGACCTTTGTCAAGAGCCTTGTCAATATTCTGCTGACCGTCCTGTTGATAATCTCGGTAATCGGCGCGTTAGGTGTTGCAACCACCTCCTTTGCGGCTTTGTTGGCTTCTGCCGGTGTCGCTGTCGGTATGGCTTTGTCCGGCAATTTGCAGAACTTTGCCGGAGGACTGATTATATTGCTGTTCAAACCCTATAAAGTGGGCGACTGGATTGAAAGCCAGGGCGTTTCGGGCACAGTAAAAGAGATTCAGATTTTCCACACCATTCTTACCACCGGTGACAACAAGGTGATTTACATTCCAAACGGCGCAATGAGCAGTGGCGTAGTGACGAACTACAATACACACAACACCCGTCGCGTAGAATGGATTGTCGGTATCGACTACGGCGAAGATTACGATAAAGTGCAGCAAATCGTCAATGACATACTCGCCGCCGATTCACGCATACTGAACGACCCTGCACCGTTTGTAGCTCTTCACGCGCTGGATGCCAGCAGTGTGAATGTGGTAGCCCGTGTATGGGTAAACAGTGAAGACTACTGGGGAGTATATTTCGATATCAATAAGGCGATTTATGAAACCTTTAATAAGAAAGGTATCAATTTCCCGTTCCCGCAGCTTACGGTGCACCAGGGCAACTGATTATTAACATTCCATTATATATAAGGGGTATCCGGCAACGGGTGCCCCTTATTTGTATATGATTATCTGCTATTTTCAGTCTCAGTATGAGGCGTTTACAGCGCATATATATCCTGTGTCCACCGCATATATGTCCTGTCTCCAGCATCTATATGCGCTACGTCCAGCATCTATATGTCCTGCATACAGCGCATATATCTGCTGTAACAAGCTGATTATTAGACTGTAAATTCGCCGTTTGGCAGATAGGGAAAAATACTGGATAATCATTTTGTTTTTATACTTCTTTTATATGTTATAAAAAGGGGAAAGTTTTACAATACAGTTCTTTTATTAAAAAATATTTCAAGAAACTCAGTGTATGTGATAAATATAATTTATATATTTGCGACTGAATTTAAAACTCATCCGATATTTTATTTGCACATTTTAAGAATCTATTTTAAATGTGTTTAACAAATATATCGGAAGAGACTAATAAAAAAATCACAGCTATGTTAAAACGACTAAAATCAGTCAGTATGGTGCTGTTTCTGATGAGTATTTCTACTGGAACAGCGTATGCGGTCGCCAATTCGAGCGTTACCGATATGAAAATCACACAGCAGAGTGGAGCGTGTACCGGAGTTGTAAAAGACACTACCGGGGAAACAGTGATTGGTGCATCTGTAGTAGTGAAAGGAACTACTATAGGTTCTATTACGGGGCTTGACGGAGATTTTTCTCTGTCGGGAGTTAAGAAAGGGGATGTGATACAAGTCTCTTTTGTAGGTTATGTGACACAAGAAATTGTATGGGACGGAAAGCCATTGAACATTATTCTTCAAGAAGATTCCAAAACTTTGGAAGAGGTTGTGGTAGTAGCGTTCGGTACTCAGAAGAAAGTGAATCTGACAGGTGCCGTTTCTACTGTAGGAGCGAAAGAAATCGGGGCACGTCCGATTAACTCTGTAGTTGACGCCTTGCAGGGAACTGTGGCAGGTATGAACTTTTCTGTTGCAGAGAGTGGTGGTACGTTGAATTCCAGCAAAAGCATCAATATCCGTGGTACGGGTACTATCGGTGCGGGCTCTTCTGTTACGCCGTTGGTTTTGATTGACGGTATGGAAGGCGACCTGAATGCATTGAATCCGCAGGATATTGAGAATATTTCAGTCTTGAAAGACGCTTCGGCTTCTTCTATTTATGGTTCGCGCGCGGCAGGTGGTGTAGTATTGGTTACAACCAAAAGCGGTAAAGCTGGTAAAACGAGCATAAACTATAACAACAGTTTCCGTTTTAACTCACCGTTGAATATGCCCGAAATGATGGATTCTTATACTTGGGCCAATTATATGAATACAGCAAGTATAAATTCCGGTAATGGCATCTGGTTTTCCGAATCGAAGTTAGCTCAAATCAAGCAGGCTCAAACTGATCCTACCATGAAAACCATGTTCGCCAATAGTAACAACCGTTGGGAAGTGTGGGATGATAATCCACTGTTGCCTATAGCCAATACCGATTGGCTGAAAGAGCATTTCGGCAATAGTTTCTCACAGGAACATACGTTGAGCATCAATGGCGGTTCGGAGAAAATGAGATATTATTTCTCTGCCAACTATCTGGACCAAAACGGTATATTGCGTCATGGAGACGATAACAAACAACGTTATGCGGTGACCGCAAAGATTAATGCGGATTTGACAAACTGGTTGACAATGACTTATAGTAGCCGGTTTACCCGTACAGACTATCAAGCTCCGGTAGTTATGGTGAACGGTACGGATGAATTTTACCATAATATGTGTCGTTACTGGCCTATCATTCCTACAATAGACCCGAACGGACATTATGTGGCAGAGTCGTACATCGAACGTCTGAAGAACGGAGGTATGTATAACACTCAAAATGACATCTTGGCACAACAATTGGCTTTCAAGGTGACTCCGTTGAAAGGTTGGATAATCAATGCCGAATTGAACTACCGCATTAACAATAATAATGCACATACAGACTGGCAGACAACATATGGTTATAATATAAATAACGAGCCATTTGTCGACTTTAACGGAACTTCTTCTGTCAGAGAGTATAATTATAAGAGCAATTATTTTAATCCTAATATCTTCACGGAGTATAGCCATTCGTTGAACGATCATAACTTCAAGGTAATGGTCGGTTTCCAAAGCGAATGGTTCCGTCAGCGTACTATACAGGCTCAGCAGGATGGTATCTTATCCGGTTTGCCTACGTTGAACACAACAAGTACCAACCCGAAAGCGAGTGGTGCATACAACAGTTGGACTACTGCCGGTTTCTTTGGTCGTCTGAACTACGATTATAAAGGCCGTTATTTGTTTGAAGGAAATATCCGTTACGATGGTTCTTCACGTTTCTTGCGCGACAACCGTTGGAATTGGTTCCCTTCCTTCTCAGCAGGTTGGAACATTTCGCAAGAAGCGTTCTGGGAAGATTATACAGATGTTCTGAGCACTTTGAAACTTCGTGCTTCGTGGGGTGAACTGGGTAACCAAAATACTGATAACTGGTATCCTTTCTATCCGACCATTGATTACAAACCTAACAATGGTAACTGGCTGGTGAATGACGCAAAACCCAATACTGCCGGACAACCTGCTTTGGTATCTACCTTGCTTACATGGGAAAAGAACCGTACTTGGGAAATCGGTTTGGATTGGGGAGCATTTAACAATCGCCTCACCGGTTCGTTTGGCTATTTCCAGCGTAAAACTTATGACATGGTAGGTCCCGCACAAGAACTTCCAGATGTATTGGGAGCAAAAGAACCCAAAATCAATAACTTGGATATGACATCTAAAGGATGGGACTTGCAGGTAAGCTGGCGCGATGTAGTCAAGGATTTCCGTTATGGAGTTTCGTTGACTTTGAGCGACAACCAGGTGGTTATCGACAAATATCCTAATCCATCAAAGAGTTTAAGTACCTATTATGCTGGCGCAGTGTTGGGCGACATCTGGGGATATACTACAATAGGTATTGCCAATTCGCAAGAAGAAATGGATAAGCACTTGGCAGAAGCAGACCAAAGCCGTTTCGGAAGCAACTGGACGGCGGGAGATATCATGTATGCCGATTTGAATGGAGACGGTGAAGTGAACAATGGCCAAAATACTCTTGAAGATCATGGCGACCTTACAATCATCGGTAACTCAACTCCGCGTTACAATTTCGGTCTGAATCTTGATGCGGCTTGGAAAGGATTCGATTTGAAAGTATTCTTCCAGGGTACTTTAAAACGTGATTATATGGCAGGTAGCGCCACTTTCTGGGGAGCGACTGGTACAGGCAAATGGCAGGCACTGGGCTTCAAGGAACATGGAGACTATTGGACACCGGAAAATCAAGGTGCATATTATCCGCGTCCGGACTGGAGTGGTGGTAGAAACACTAGTACGCAGACTCGTTATTTGCAGAACGCGGCATATTGCCGTCTGAAGAATATCACTTTGGGTTATACATTGCCTAAAGCGCTGACTCAGAAATTCTATGTGGAGAACCTGCGTGTCTTTGCATCTGCTGAAAACTTGTTGACAATAACTAATTTTACAAGCATAGCAGACCCCGAATTGATAGGTGCCGGATATGGTAGTGGTAATCTCGGTAAAACTTATCCGTTATCAAAGACAATGTCTGTTGGTTTAAGTGTAACATTCTAAAAAGATAATTATGAAACTGAAATATATAAATATCCTGTTGTTGAGTACATCGCTTGCCGGTTTTACTTCATGCAACGATTTTTTGGATAAGGAACCTGAAAGTTCCATTACGCCTGCTGCTTATTTCTCGGCCGAAGCCGATTTGGCGGCATATTCCATCAACTTGTATAACTTCTTCACTTCCATCGCTCCGGGAAGCTATGGTATCAGCGTGTTTGGAAACGATAATAATACGGACAATCAGGCTTCTACATCTTACTCTTCGCGGTGGGTTCCAGGCGAATGGCGTGTAGGTTCTACTACGAGCGACGATGAAAGAGGAGCAGTATGGAATTTCTTCCAAATCCGTGATTGCAACTATTTCTTCCAGCAGGTGCTTCCCAAATACGAAGCAGGACAGATTTCCGGTTCGGAAGCCAATATCCGTCACTATATAGGTGAAATGTATGTGCATCGTGCATATGCATACTTTGATAAGTTGCAATCCATTGGCGATTGTCCCATCATTGAGAAAGTGTTGGAAGACGAGCAGGCGATATTGATTGAAGCCTCCAAACGTCGTCCGCGTCATGAAGTGGCACGTTTTATCTTGTCCGATTTGGATAAAGCCATTGAATTCTTGAGTAATGAAGCTCCTGGAGGAAAGAACCGTATCAGTAAAAATGTGGCCTATCTGCTTCGTTCGCGTGTGGCACTGTATGAAGGCACTTGGTTGAAGCATCACAAAGGAATCGCTTTTGTTCCCGGAGGAAAAGGATGGCCTGGCAATGCTGCCGACTTGAACGGATTCAATATTGACACGGAAATTAATTATTTCCTGGAGGAAGCGATGAAATCTGCCAAAGTTGTAGGTGACCAGTTGGTAGGCAACCTGGTTGAGAACACGGATGCTCCTGAAGGAATGAGCGGAAGTTTCGCAAGCCTTAATCCTTATTACACCATGTTTTGCGACGAAAATATGGAAAATTACAGCGAAGTTCTGCTGTGGCGTAAGTTTATCGAAGCGCAAGGCGTGACTCATAACATCCAGATGCAGTTGCAGAACAATGGCGGTGGTTCGGGATGGACACGCGGATTGGTCAATTCTTTCTTGATGCGTAACGGATTGCCTATCTACGCAAGCAATTCCGGATATGAACCGGAATGGGAAAAGGAAGGCGTTAAAGCTACTTTGCAAAATCGCGACTCTCGCATTCAGCTCTTTACAAAGAAGGATAACGATATCGAGAATTACACATCCGGCGGAGATGTCAACCGCGTAGATTTGTCTTGGGTGGTGAAAGGTAACAATGAAACCCGTATGGTAACGGGGTATGCCATCAAGAAAGGTAAGCACTACAATAGTTATATGCAGACGTTGCATCACAAAGGCACTACCGGTAGCATCGTGTTCCGTGGTACGGAGGCTTTGCTCAACTATATGGAAGCGTGCTATGAAAAGAACGGAAACATTGACGCTACTGCTGACCGTTACTGGAGAAAGTTGCGTACACGTGCAAAGGTTGATACTGACTACACGAAGACCATCAACGCTACACAGATGAATAAGGAAGCGGAAGGCGACTTCGGTGCTTATTCTCATGGCCAGTTGGTAGATGCTACATTGTATAACATCCGTCGTGAACGCCGCAATGAATTTATCGGCGAAGGTATGCGTTGGGCTGACCTGAAACGTTGGAGAGCTTGCGACCAAATTGACGGTTATCAGATTGAAGGTATGCGTTATTGGGGAAGTGTTTATCAAGGAGTATGGAAGAACGAGAACAATGAAGATTTGGTTGTTGTCGATGTTGAAGGCGGTAAAGGTAATATGTCAAGTCAGGAAACCAGCGGAGTATATATTCGTCCTTACCAAATAAGTAAGGTGAACAACTCAGCGTTTGACGGTTATAAATTCACTTCCGCTCATTATCTGTCTCCTTTGCCCCAGAGTGCATTCCGCCAGACAGCCAGTGGTGACCAGACAGACCTTGAAACATCTGTGATTTATCAGAATCCGGGTTGGCCAAAGATTGGCGGACAAGGTCCTGAAATAGACTAAAACGGTAAAGACAGAAAAGATTGTCTGCTATTTCCTTATGTATGAGTGATTTGCAGCGTATATATATCCTGCGTCCACCGCATATATGTCCTGTCTCCAGCATCTATATGCGCTACGTCCAGCATCTATATGTCCTGCATACAGCGCATATATCTGCTGTAACAAGCTGATTATTAGACTGTAACTCCGGCCAGGGGAGGTGACGGATAATTATTGATTCTCAGATAAATAGCAAACGTATTCTTTTAATTTAAAAAAAGGGGGATGTCCGAGTAGTTTCGGATATCCCCTTTTTTTATCTTCCAAATTATGTTATGCAGCATACTTAACTTATTTTCGCATCTTCATTCTTCCATTTAAAATCAACATCCCTATTTTTATCCGAAAGATGGAACGTTGTTTCAAATATGGAAAACAAATTACCAAATATGGAAAATGTAGAGCAAAGTCTGGAAAAAACAGACGATAATTATAAGGTGCCTAATCTGGAAAAAGGCATTGCAGTGATTGAATATCTCTCTTCAAGGCCCGATGGAGAGACGTTGCAGGAGATAAAGCAGGCACTTGAGATATCGCAGACTACTGCCTATCGCATCCTCAATACGCTGGTGCGGCTGGACTATCTATCGTTTCACGAAGACGCCAAGCGATATAAATTGACGCGGAAACTGCTGACATTGGGTTTCCGTGCATTGAATGAACACAATCTGCTGGAAACAGTATTGCCCCACTTGCGCGATTTGCGCGACAGGGTGAAAGAGACTGCCTGCTTCGGCGTATTGGGCGATGAAAAAGGTATTTTTATTGAGCAGGTGCGGGGGCATCACGCATTCTGTTTTGTCCTGTCGCCGGGCAAGCCCTTCGAGTTGCACTGTTCCGCTCCGGGAAAAGCAATCATGGCTTATCTGCCTGTGAACGTCCGCAACCGCTACCTTTCTTATATGACTTTTGCCCGCTACAACTCCCGCACGATTACTTCGCGCGAAGCGTATCTCGAGGAATTGGAGCAAGTCTACCGGCAGGGATATGCGCTCGACAATGAGGAGGAGTTGAGCGGCGTGATTTGCGTAGGTGCTCCGGTGCTGAATTATACGGGATATCCTTGCGGTTCCATTTGGATTTCAGGTCCGAAAGACCGTCTGCCGGAAGAGCAGTTGCGCGGCACCATACAAACAGTCAAAGAGATAGCCGGACAGATTTCCGCCGAATTGGGCTATAGAAGAGTATAAAGAGAATATCATGAGAACACCGGAATATACTATGATAAGGAAACTTTTGTTGATTTGCCTGCTTGGCTGTGGCGTGTCTGTGGCAACAGCCGGCAACCCGCCTTTCTTTACCACGGGCACTGCCGTCAGTGAGCAAGGAGAATTGCTGATGACTCAAAAGGGAACAAAGCAGTTGGACGTTTTTACGGCCGACGGGCGTACGTGCCTTCGTTCGTATCCGTTGGAGGAGACGCCTACCGGATTGTGGCTCGACGGAGACAAAGCCTATGTGACTACATTCGAGAAGACCGGACGGTTGGAAGTGCTGTCGTTGCCTTCGGGAAAAGTGGAAGCAGTGGTTCCTGTCGGTTCGGGAGCCTGCGCTCCGCTCTTGGCGCCGGATAAGAAACATATTTATGTATGCAACCGGTTTGCCGGTACAGTGAGCGAGATAGACCTTGTGGCACGTAAAGTGGTGAGAAGTGTAAAAGTGCTGCGCGAGCCCAGAGCGGCAGTGTTCAGCAAAGACGGACGATATCTGTTCGTAGCCAACTTCCTGCCCGCCCAACGGGCAGACCTCGACATTGTGGCAGCTTGTGTGTCGGTGATTGATATGAAGAGCTTTACCAAAGTGAAAGATATCCGGCTGGCAAACGGCAGCAACGCTTTGCGGGATATATGCATCACTCCCGATGGGCGTTATATCTATGTTTCTCATAACTTGGGCCGTTTCACGGTACCCACTTCGCAGTTGCAGCAAGGATGGATGAATACCAGCGCTTTCAGCATCATCAATGTGGAGAAGCAGGAGTTCGAGGGAGCTGTTCTGGTCGATGAAGCCGACCGGGGAGCTGCCGGAGTGTGGGGGATTGCCTGCGACGAACGGTATATCTACGTTGCGCATAGCGGCACGCACGAAGTCAGCGTTATTGAGCATTCGCGGATGCTCGATAAGTTCAGAAACTACGGAGACAGAAGCCGCCTGGAGTACGACCTGACTTTTCTCTACGGACTTCGTAAAAGGATTCCTTTGCAGGGCAACGGTCCTCGCAACCTTCTCCTGTCGGGCAACAAACTGATTGTTCCCACCTATTTTGCCGATATACTGAATATAGTAGACACGCATACACTGTCGGTCACTGCCGTTCCGATGAACGAAGGACGTACCGAGACGAAAGAGCAGAAAGGAGAGAAATACTTTAATGACGCCGCGCACTGTTATCAGGGTTGGCAAAGTTGCAACGGATGTCATCCCGGCGACGGTCGTACCGATGGCATGAACTGGGACTTGATGAACGACGGAGTAGGCAATCCTAAAAACTGCAAAAGCCTGCTTTATAGTCATGCGACGCCGCCCAATATGATTTCGGGCATTCGCGCCAAAGCGGAAGTGGCAGTACGTGCCGGTTTCCGGTATATCCAGTTCTATGAGCCTGAGGAAGAGATGGCGGAGTGTGTGGATGCTTATATGAAGTCTTTGCGTCCTGTTCCCAGTCCGTATTTGGTAGACGGTGAGTTGTCGGAGAAGGCTAAGGCAGGCAGAAAAGTATTCGATAAGTTGAAGTGCGGCGATTGTCATAGCGGCCCCTTTTATACGGACATGAAGCTGCATCGGATAGGCGAAGATATAGAGTTTGAAAAAGGCTGGGATACCCCTACGTTGATAGAGTGCTGGCGCACGGCTCCCTATCTGTTTGACGGTCGTGCCGCCACTATGCAGGAGGTATTCGAGATTCACAAACACGGGATTGACAGAAAAGTATCGAAAAAAGAAATCGAGGAATTGACCGAATACGTCAATTCCCTTTAACAAGGAAAACATTATGAACTATTGCGATAAAATACATTATTCCCTATACACGGCTGCTGCGGCTGATTTTTCGTCTATGGTAGACACTTTGCTGGCACAGTTGCCCGTGGAAGAAAGCGTGTTGAGGCTGGTATGGTTCGGTACGCCTGCCGTAGAAGAGGAGTTGGCTGCCCGGCAGCAGATTCTCAAGGAGAAGTTGCATTGTCTTTTCGGCGATTACGAGCCAGCTGTCTGTTATGTGCTGCAACCGGTGTTGGGCGCTTCTTTGGCGATGGAAGTGCATAGCTATCGTCCCGAAGCAGACGAACGGATAGAATATCGACACTACGACGACCTGCCTTATGTAGTATTGGAAAATGAGTCGGGACGTTTCCTTTATGCAGGCGGATGTCGGGGAGACGAACCCTGTGCCGACAAGGAACAACAATCGGCAGCCGCTTTTCACCGCTGGAAAAGTATATTGGATAAAGAGTCGTTTCCGATAGACAGCATTGTCCGCCAATGGAACTATATCGGGCAAATCACGGGATACGACAGAGCCGGACAGCACTATCAGTCATTCAATAACGTACGTTCCGCCTTTTATGCGGCGGGCGAGTGGCAGAAGGGATACCCTGCCGCTACGGGGATAGGTATGAGCCTGGGCGGTGTGTTGATTGATATGGATGCGGCACTGTTTCATACGTCCGATGCTTTTGTCACTGCTATTGACAACAAGTTGCAGGTAGCCGCTCACGCTTATTCCGGCCGGGTGCTCGAAGAGGCCCGCCAGCCAAAGACAACCCCGAAGTTCGAACGTGCCAAGAGCATCACTTTCCGCGACCGTCGCCTGGTGTACATATCGGGAACGGCTGCTATCCGTGGAGAAGAGAGTCTGAAAGAGGCCGGAGTGCAACAGCAGTTGCAGACAACAATGGAGAACATAGCCCAGTTGACCGGCAAGGCCCGGCTGGCGATGCTGCGTGTTTATCTGAAAAATGCTTCCGACTATGAGGCGGCGAGAGATGTGCTCGAAACGTACGGGCTCTCTATTCCTGTTGTCTATTTGCAGGCAGATGTGTGCAGAGAAGAGTTGCTGATTGAGATAGAAGGGATAGCGATAGAATGATTTGCCGGATATGACAAGGATAAACTAACTAAAAAACATGATAGACAAATGAAAACAAAAACTTATTTGAAAAAGTACACCAATGCCGATTTTTATAAAAACGGCGAGTTCCAACAGGCAGTAGCCATCGAAGCGATGAAAGATATGTTTGCCCACTACGATGTCCCCTTCACCCGGTTCATGGCAGAGAATATGTGGGTGACGGATTTTGGGTTGGGAGATTTCGAACACGTAGGTATGGGAGGAATCTTTTGGATTAACGATGCGGAATATGGCTATTTTGCTCATGCCATTTATTTGCTTCCGGGGCAGATGATTCCCGAACACGCACACGTCCGGACAGACTTCCCTGCCAAACACGAATCATGGATGGTAGAAAAAGGCTGGGTGTATAACTTCTCGGAAGTGGGAGAGGACACTCCGGATGCACCGGCTATTCCTGCTACACACGGCCCCGTCAAAAGCCGGAATTGCGTGAAACAGGAGGTGGGCGACATCCTGCGTCTGAAAGAGATGGAAACCTTTCACTTTATGATGGCAGGTCCCGAAGGCGCTGTTGTCTGCGAATGGGCAAACTATCACGACAATGCAGGTTTGCGTTTCACTCATCCTACTGCTACCTTATAAACCGGATTTCTCGAAAGAGTATCAATTCGACTTAAACGAACCGCCATGAGATACAGATATCATACATTACTATTGTGTGTTGCATTTTCTTTGTTTTCTGTTGCCGGGGCACACTCCCAACAGCAGCAAACCGAGACAAATGCTTCCGCAACAGAAAAACAGGCACAACGCATACGCCTGTTGCAAACCGAGTTGGAATGGCTGAATATAGAAGCCGTGCGTTTGGCGTATGAAGATATGAAGCAGCTTGAAGGGTTTGATGCCGCCAAGTATCAACCCGTGCTGGCAGAACTGGAGCTGCAAGTGAAGCAAGGATTCGGTGATGTGAATAGCGGCGATGAGGCTGTGCTGGCAAATGCGGAAAAAGCGATAGCCAACAAACGCGCGCTCTTGCTCGCCAATCCGTTGCTGAACGGCGACAAGGTGTTGACCGTCCGTTACAAACTGGGCGACAAAGCCCGCGCGGCGATGGCTCCCGAGCTTGGCACACAATCCAACAACTGGAGCAACCAGGAATCGGCACGCCGCACAGGCTTCGATGCTGAAATTGTAGAACTGAGCAATTTGCGCCAAGATATACGGATACGTACTATCTATGAACCAACCAATACCTCTTCGATTGCTGATTTGCGGCTGCATTGGGACGGTGAGCGTGCCATGTTCACTCAAACCATGTCCGACAATCGCTGGAATGTATTTGAAGTGAAACTGAATGGCGGAACTGGAACTTGCCGGCAACTGATTGACAATCCGGAGCCAGACCTGGAGTTTTATGACGGCACATATCTGCCTGACGGGCGTATCATAGCCAATTCAAACATCGGTTATCATGGCGTTCCTTGCGTCAACGGTAGCGACCCCGTAGGAAATATGGTACTTTATACGCCGCAAAGCAAAACTCTCCGCCGTCTGACGTTCGACCAGGATGCCAACTGGAATCCGGTGGTCATGAACAACGGACGTGTGATGTACACACGTTGGGAATACACCGACCTGACGCATTACTATACCCGCATCGTGATGAACATGAACCCCGACGGCACTGAGCAAAAAGCCTTGTACGGCAGTGGGTCGATGTTTCCCAACAGCACTTTCGACGTGCAGCCTTTACCCGGTTACGGTTCCGCCTTTGTCGGTATCATCTCCGGACATCACGGCGTGGCGCGTTCGGGGCGTCTTATCCTGTTCGACCCGGCGAAGGCGCGCAAAGGCGCGGCGGGTATGTTGCAGGAGATTCCCTACCGCAACCGTCCGATAGTCGAAGTGGTGAAAGACCGTTTGGTGGATGGGGTATGGCCGCAGTTCATCAAACCCTCTCCGCTCAATGACACCTATTTCCTGGTTGCCGCAAAACTGTCGGAGGATGATTTGTGGGGAATTTACTTGGTAGACAAGTTCGATAACGTGACTTGCCTGCATAAGATGGAAGGCGAAGGATACATCAGCCCGATAGCCGTGCGCAAAACAGTGACTCCGCCCGCCATTCCCGACCGGGTGAAACTGGACGACAAGCAGGCGACCGTCTTTATACAGGATATATACGAAGGCGAAGGGCTGCAAGGTATTCCGCGCGGAACGGTGAAAGCACTCCGTCTGCACGCTTACGAATATGCCTATGTACAGACGCAGTCCGACCACAACTGGCACGGTATCCAGTCGGGCTGGGACATCAAGCGTATGCTGGGCACTGTGCCTGTGGAGGAAGACGGTTCGGTAATCTTTAAAATCCCTGCCAACACACCCGTTTCCATCCAGCCTTTGGACAAGGACGGAGTGGCGGTACAGTGGATGCGTAGCTGGCTGACCGGACAACCGGGAGAGATTGTCTCTTGTGTGGGATGTCACGAAAATCAGAATCAGATTGTCATTCCCAAGCGTGTGATTGCTTCGCAAAAGGAGCCGCACACCCTGACTCCCCCCGAAGGAGGACCCCGCTCCTTTACATTCGACTTGGAGGTGCAACCTATTTTAGACCGCGCCTGCATCGCTTGTCATAACGGCGAAGGGAAGGCGTTCGATTTGCGTGGTGGAAAGAAAGACAAACACGGATATGGTACATCCTATCTCAACCTCCATCCGTATGTGCACCGTCAGGGAGGTGAAGGCGATATGGTAGTGCTCTATCCTTACGAATATCATCCCAATACCAGCGAACTGGTCCGCCTGTTGAAGAAAGGACATTACAACGTGAAGCTGACGGATGCGGAATGGCGTAAGATTTATAATTGGATTGACTACAATGCTCCCGACAAGGGATACTTCAATGCCAATGTGCTGACATCGTTCCCTTATCAGGGATATGACCAGATAGAACGGCGCCAACAACTGAACGACAAGTACGCCTGTGGTGCCGCAGTAGATTGGAAGAAGGAGATAGCCGACTATGCCGCCCAACTGAAAAACAAAGGAGAGATAAAGCTGGTGATGCCGGAAGTGGTCGCCCCGGTGAAGGAAAAGGTACGGAAGGCAAAAGGCTGGCCTTTTGCGGCGGATAAGGTAAAAGAGATGTTGGCAGGCGAAGCAGAGACCGTCAAGGTAGTGGAGATAGCCCCCGGTGTTCGGATGACCTTTGTGCGTATCCCGGCAGGTGAGTTTGTGATGGGAAGTTACGAGGGCGAACCGGATACCTATCCTACCGCCCGGGTGAAGATTGCCAAACCCTTCTGGATGGGTGAACTCGAAGTGACCAACCAGCAATACAACGCTATATTCCCGCAGCACGACAGCCGCTATGTAGACCAACAGTGGAAAGACCACGTAGTGCCGGGCTATCCTGCTAACCTGCCGGAGCAGCCTGTGATTCGCGTAAGCTATAACGATGCGATGGAGTATTGCCGGATATTGAGCCGGCAGACCGGACTGAACATCACGCTTCCCACCGAGGCACAATGGGAATGGGCGTGCCGTGGTGGCAGCGAAGAGGCTTTCTGGTTCGGCAATCTGAATGCTGATTTCGGTACGAAAGACAATCTCGCCGATGCAACTACCAACAAGTTTGCCGTAGCGGGAGTCGACCCCCAGCCGATGTCGCCCAAGTCTTCCTGGTATCCGTATTACACGTTCCTACCCAAAGCGGAAAATGTCGACGACGGTAGCTTGATACAGGTAGGCGGAAAGAAATACGAAGCCAATCCGTTCGGGTTGTATTGTATGCATGGCAATGTAGCCGAATGGACGCGTTCGGATTATGTGCCCTATCCGTATAAAGAGCATCCGAAGGCAGTGTCCGAATATAAAGTGGTGCGTGGCGGTTCGTACATAGACCGGCCTAAATATGCCGCTTCATACTCGCGCAAGGGATACTATCCGTATCAATGTATATTTAATGTAGGTTTCCGTGTCATCATTGAAGATTAAGTGAAAGATTGAATGGGAAAAACAAATCAGAAAAGACTGGTTTCATCGTCGGCAACTACTCTTGTGTTGCTGCTTGTTTACGGCGCAGGCTTGTCGGCCGCCACTTTTATAGAGAAGTATCAGGGAAGTGAGGCCGCCAGGGCGGCGGTATATTATTCGCCTTTGTTTTTCCTGCTTCAGTTTTTGTTGGTGGTCAATTGGCTGGCGGTTGCTGCCCGAAGGCGTTCGTTGAAGACGCGCGGATGGGGGATGCCGGTGGTTCATGGTGCGTTCGTTGTGATTCTGCTGGGAGCTTTGGTATCTCATCTTTTTAGCGAAGAGGGCGTCCTGCATTTGCGCGAAGGGCAGACGGACAATCGCTTTGCGGTGCGTCAGTCCGGCGGAACGGTTTATCGCACCCTTCCTTTTAGTGTGGAACTGAAAGACTTTACGCTTACCCGCTATCCCGGTTCGTCCAGTCCGTCGGCTTACGAAAGCGAGTTGTTGGTGCATATCGGCGAAGAGACCTTTCCGGCACGGGTATATATGAACAACGTGTTGGACGTGAAGGGATACCGCTTCTTTCAGGCGTCTTACGACCCGGATGAGCGGGGCACTGTGCTTTCCGTCAATCGTGATGTGGCGGGGCGTACTGTGACTTACGTCGGTTATGCCATACTGCTGCTTGGCCTGGTGCTCTGTTTTACGGACAAGCGTTCGCGCTTTATGCATCTTGCCCGCCGGCTGAAGGAGTTACGTTGCGTATGCCTGCTTCCGGTGGCGTCTGTGCTTTTTTCCATGCCGGCGTGTGCTGCCGATGTTTCGTCACAGGCGGCGGAGACCGTACGTACGCATATTGTAGATGCGCGTCATGCCGCCCGTTTCGGCGCGTTGCCACTCCAGTCGGGCAGGGGGCGTGTGCTTCCCGTCAATACCTTCTCGTCCGAGGTCTTGCGGAAGCTGCATAAGTCGGACAGATTCGGCACACTCACTTCCGACCAGTTCTTGATTAGCGTTTTGGCAATGCCCGAATGTTGGATGTACGTACCTTTCATAGCCGTTCCCACCAAAGAGTTGAGCCGGTTGTATGCCCTTCCTTCCGGCCGTTGTGCCTATATGGATATGTTTGATACTGACGGAAACTACAAATTGCAGGAAAAGTTAGAAGAGGCCTATGGTAGAATGGCTGCCGAGCGTACCCGTTTCGATAAAGACCTGATAAAGTTCGACGAACAAATCAATATCTTTCATCAGTTGCTCCACCGTCAGTTGCTCAACCTCTTCCCCAGGGAAGACGAGCCGCAACAGAAGTGGTATGCGCCCGGCGACGATTTGTCTCAGTTTTCGGGAAAGGACTCGATGTTTGTCTCCCGTGTGCTGACTTGGTATGTGGAAGAGGTGCAATCCTCCTTTCAGAGCGGCGACTGGAGCAAACCCGATGAGATAACGGAGATGATTGCCACCTACCAGCAGGCAAAGAACAAGATAGCGGGCGTCACTCCCGAAAAGATGCAAGCCGAGATAAGATATAATCGGCTCGATGTGTTTGCCCAATGCAAGAGGGGGTATCTCATGGCGGGGGGCGTGTTGCTGTTGATTGCTTTTGCCGCTCTGTTCCGGCCTGTCCGGTGGATACGTTGGGCAAGTAAGGCGGTTTGCGGAGTTATTTTGGTTGTTTTCCTTTTTCATATGTATGGGATGGGGATGCGCTGGTATATAGCGGGCTATGCACCGTGGAGCAACTCTTACGAAACGATGGTGTATGTGTCTTGGGCTACGGTCTTTGCCGGATTACTGTTTGCCCGGCGCAGTCTGCTCACTTTGGCTTTGTCTGCCCTGTTTGGTGGAATCATCCTGTTTGTATCGGGGCTTAACTGGATGGACCCGCAAATCAATCCGTTGGTACCTGTGTTGAAATCGCCGTGGCTGATGTTTCATGTGGCAGTGATTGTGGGAGCTTACGGCTTCTTCGGTATCAGTTGCCTATTGGGGCTGGTCAATTTGCTGATGCTTGGCTTGGGGAAGCCCGGTTTGCTGCAACGGATAAAGGAATGGAGCATCATCAACGAGATGTCTCTCCTCATTGGACTTGCGCTGATGACGGCAGGCACTTTCTTGGGAGCCGTCTGGGCCAACGAATCGTGGGGGCGTTATTGGGGATGGGACCCCAAAGAGACGTGGGCGCTTGTCACGATGGTAGTCTACGCTGTGGTTACGCATCTTCATCTGCGTCCGTTTGCCAACTACTTGTGGCTGTTCAATCTCTCCTCGGTAATGGCTTTCTATAGTGTGCTGATGACGTTCTTCGGGGTGAATTACTTCCTGAGCGGTATGCATTCCTATGGGCGGAACGATTACATAGACAGCATCTTTGTCTACCTGCTCGGTTCGGTGCTCTTTGTTGCATTGATAGGGGGCATTGCTTTTGCGAGGAGACGGAAAACGAATGATTGAAAACAGTTGCTTCCTCTGCTTATCGGGGAGGGGAGATGACAGATAAATTATTGATTAAACCATTGCATCGTATGAAACATATTTTACTCTTGTGCGCTTTGTTGCTGACGGCCTCCGTGGTCCGGGCCAAATCTCCCCGCTATTTGCTGCTGGGCGGTTCCGGTTGGAACAAGATTGCCATCATTGATAAGAAAACCCGTGAAATCGTATGGGAATATCCGTTGGAAAAAGGATGGGAGTGCAACTCGGTGGCAGCCACCCGGACGGGAGAAATCCTTTTTTCCTACTCTAAAGGTGCCAAGATGATAACCCGCGACGGACGGGAGCTGTGGAACATTGCCGCCCCTGAGGGATGCGAGATGCAGACGGCACGTGTACTGCCCGACGGCAATGCGTTGATAGCTTGGTGCGGACATCCCTCCACTATTCTGGAGGTCGGTCGTCAAGGGGAGATTCTCTCAAAGACCGAGTTTGAAACAGGCATCGGGTACCCTCACGCACAGTTTCGTCAAATCAACAAGAACAAACAGGGAAATTACCTTGTTCCGCTCTTTGCTACCTCCGAAGTGCGCGAGATAGCCCCCGACGGCAGCTTGCTGCACACCGTCAAACTTTCGGGCACTCCTTTTTCCACCGCTTTCCTGAAGAACGGCGACTGCCTGGTGGCTTGTGGCGACGCGCATTGCTTTGTGCAATTGGAGGGCGGACTGGGTAAGATTGTCCGTCGGGTGAACGCCCGCGATATAGCGGGGATACAACTGTACTTTGTCGCCCAACTCCTGCCTTCCGGCAAAGGCGGCTTGTATATCTGCAACTGGCAGGGGCACGACCGCCAGGCGGGCAAGGCCAATCATCCTCAGGTGATAGAGCTCGATTCGGACGGAAAAGTGGTATGGCAACTCAACGACAAAGCTAAATTCGGTATGATTTCTGCTATTTGTCCGGTGAGGAAATAGTAACTTTGCTCCGGATTTTAGAAAAAGGAGTTTTGAATGGTATCTAAATACGAAGAACGGCTGGGTACGGAACGTATGTTGCCGCTTGTTTTTAAGATGGCGCTTCCGGCGGTAGCTGCCCAGTTGGTCAATTTGCTGTACAACATTGTCGACCGTATTTATATCGGGCATATCCCCGGCATCGGTACCGATGCACTTGCCGGTGTGGGGGTGACTACTTCCCTTATCATTCTGATTTCCTCCTTTTCTGCCATTGTAGGCGGTGGCGGTGCTCCTTTGGCCGCCATTGCGCTGGGGCAGGGCGACCGTCTGCGTGCCGGTAAGATAGTGGGCAACGGTTTTACGCTTCTGATACTCTTTACGCTGTTCACCTCTCTCATAGCCTATGCATTTATGAAACCTATCCTGCTGTTTACGGGAGCTTCGGAAAACACGTTGCCCTATGCGGTCGATTATCTGTCCGTTTATCTGCTGGGTACCCTTTTCGTAGAGATAGCTACGGGGCTGAACGGCTTTATCAATGCGCAGGGACGTCCTGCCATCGCGATGTGTTCGGTGCTTATCGGTGCGGTGCTTAACATTGTTCTCGA
>NZ_CAJULN010000020.1 GCF_910586915.1 uncultured Bacteroides sp. | reverse complement strand
ATTCTTTGTAGATGTCGGTTTCTATAATTTTCTCGTAAAGTCCTTTCACGAAGTCCTGGTCGTTTGCCCACGTTCTCTTCTGGTTGGCGATAAACTCCGCCAACTGTCTATTGACTTCCAATTGGGCAATAAATTTATTGTCCACAAACTTTGTATTGGGATATAGCTCCTCTGCCGTGGGTGCCAGTTTGGCTTTTGCCGCATCAATGCGCTTCTGTGCATACTCCGTCAATGCTATCATCAGCATCAACAAATAGTTGTAAAGGTCATACGCCTTTGAAAGACTAAAGAATAACTCTTTCTCCGCTGAGTCCAAATTTTTACTGCCGTTCTGATAATAGGCATACACAATCTGTATAATCTTAAGACGAATAAGAACTCTGTTGATCATAATTCAAATTAATACTGTTGTTATCGAATTGCAAAAGTAGATATTTTTAATGAATTCTCACAAGCAAATCACATTTTTTAATGCAGTATTTTATTCTCTGCGCATTTTCTTTTGACAGTTTAAAAAAAATATCCAATTTTGAAGCCGATTATAAACAGATCGTAAGATATGGAAGACTTTAAAAAGAAAATGAGTGCAGACATGAATGACAAGGAGATTGTGTTCTCCAAGTCTGTCAAAGCAGGTAAACGCATCTACTACCTCGACGTAAAAAAGAATCGTAAAGATGAGATGTTCTTGGCTATTACAGAAAGTAAAAAAGTGATAACGGGAGAAGGTGATGATTCTCAGGTCAGTTTCGAGAAGCACAAAATCTTCTTATATCAGGAGGACTTCCAGAAGTTTATGGACGGACTGAACGAAGCCATTGACTTCATCGGCGAGAACTCTGCCGACAACTATCCCGGTTGCCCGCAAAGACACATCGCAGAAAAGAGAGAAAAGGTTGCCGAAGAGGCGGAAGAGAGCAAATTGGAAAGCGAAATCAAAATAGATATCGACTTTTAAGGAAGCAACTCTTTGATAATTCAAAAAAAAGGAATACTTTTGCACCGCTTTTTTGCAACATCGTGTGATAATCCACATCGTGTGATGGTGAATTAAGCAAAATAACTTAATTTAGAGTAACACAAATTTTAAAGAAATGAGATCTATTGAAGTAAAAGGAACTGCAAGAACAATTGCAGAACGCTCTTCAGAACAGGCAAGAGCTTTGAAAGGAATCCGTAAGAATGGTGGCGTACCTTGCGTACTTTACGGTGGTAACGAAGTGGTTCACTTCACTGTAACCAACGAAGGTCTGCGCAACTTGGTTTACACTCCGCACATCTACGTAGTAAACTTGGATATCGATGGCAAACAAGTAAACGCTATCTTGAAAGACATCCAGTTCCACCCGGTAAAGGATACTATCCTGCACGTTGACTTCTATCAGATTGACGAAGCTAAACCCATCGTAATGGAAGTACCGGTACAGTTGGAAGGTCTTGCAGAAGGTGTGAAAGCCGGTGGTAAATTGGCTTTGCAGATGCGTAAAATCAAAGTGAAAGCTCTGTACAACGCAATTCCCGAAAAACTGACTGTCAACGTTTCTCACTTGGGATTGGGTAAGACTGTTAAGGTAGGCGAACTAAGCTTCGAAGGCCTTGAACTGATCAGCGCTAAAGAAGCCGTTGTATGTGCCGTTAAGTTGACTCGTGCAGCAAGAGGTGCAGCAGCCGCAGCAGGCAGATAATCTGAGATTATTCCCATAATAAGGAGATTTTAGCATAAACGCAGATTAATGCAGATTTAAGCAGATGTTCGGTCTGCATTAATCTGTATTAATCTGCGTTTTTCTTTTCTATCCATATATAGTAACAAACTGTTTTATCGAAAAGCAATGATAAAATACTTAATTGTCGGACTGGGAAACATCGGTCCCGAATACCACGAAACCCGGCACAACATCGGATTCATGACGGTAGATGCATTGGCAAAAACCAACAGTGCCCCTCCCTTCATCGACGGACGCTACGGATTCACTACCAGCTTCTCCGTCAAAGGAAGGCAGTTGATACTACTCAAACCGTCGACTTTTATGAACTTGAGCGGACTCGCCGTGCGCTACTGGATGCAGAAAGAAAACATACCGTTGGAAAATGTACTGATTGTAGTAGATGATTTGGCCCTTCCCTTCGGTACATTACGCCTGAAAGGCAAAGGAAGCGATGCCGGACACAACGGTCTGAAACACATCGCCGCCACTTTGGGCACTCAGAACTACGCCCGCCTGCGTTTTGGTATCGGCAACGACTTCCCGCGTGGCGGACAGATTGATTATGTGCTCGGTCACTTTACCGATGAAGACTGGAAAACGATGGACGAAAGACTGGAAACGGCAGGAGAAATCGTCAAGAGCTTCTGCCTGGCAGGAATAAACATTACGATGAACCAGTTCAATAAAAGATAAAAGCAACATCACTAACCACCAACCAATCACCCTACCAATCATGGCTGAAGCAAGAATAGATAAATGGATGTGGGCTGTCCGCATCTTCAAAACTCGCACGATTGCAGCAGAAGCCTGCAAAAAAGGACGTGTCACCATCAACGGCGCTTTGGTAAAAGCTGCACGCATGGTAAAACCGGGGGATGTCATTCAAGTAAGAAAGCCGCCCGTCACATACTCCTTCAAAGTGTTGCAAGCGATAGAAAAACGCATAGGTGCCAAACTTGTACCGGAAATGATGGAAAACGTAACCACTCCCGACCAGTACGAAATATTGGAGATGAACAAAATAAGCGGATTCGTAGACCGCGCACGCGGAACCGGACGCCCGACTAAGAAAGACCGCCGCAACTTGGAAGAATTTACCACACCGGAATTCATGGACGATTTCGACTTTGATTTCGACTTCGACAGCGAAGAATAACAAACGTCTCATCAACTCCACAGGGTTTCAAATCAGTTTCCTTTGCATGAAACTAAAGTTTCATCTAAAAGAAACAATCGTTTCATGCAAAGGAAACTTTAGTTTCATGCGGTAGAAACTAAAATTTCTATTAGTCGAAACAAGCAAAACGACCTATCCTTTACGGCTGATACTACCTACTTCCGACGCAATATCTTTGGTCTTTTGACTGACTAACTGGTACACATCCTCTTTTTCGCCTACCACCCATACCACATCGCCCTCTTTGAGCGGCGCATTCACATCGGGAATCATCAACGCTCCGTCCTCGCTTTCCACTCCGGCTATCATGCAACGGTATTTATCCCGGATACCCGATTCACGAATCGTCCGACCCAGGAAAACAGAATCGCCATCAACGATAAACTGCTTCAAAGTCATTTCGCTTTTTTCATAAATCTCCCAATCAATCTTCGCCCCATTCTGCATCGCCTCATTGAATACGCTCAACTGTTCGTCGGTTCCTATCACCTGTATTTTGTCCATCGGAAACAGGCGGACAGAACCTCCCGGAATATTGATCCGCCTTCTGCCGCGAAGGATAGAAGCGATATGGACGCCAAAGTTCTTTCCCAAATTCAATTCCATCAATGTCTTTCCCGCCCATTGCGATTCTCCGGGTATCTCCATATCAGCCAGATGCAGGTCGTGCGACAATAGACGTCCGGCATATTCGGGCTTCTTCTCTCCCAAGTATTCCGCGCGCACCTCTCTGGAACGAAGGTTCTGAAAGAAACGGCGTTCAATCAGGATGGACTGCTTTTTCAGACGGCGCGACCACACCATCAACAGCACAACCAACACGGCAACTCCGATAACCAGCCCGATAGACGCCTTGAACAATCCGGAAATGACAAAGATGACGAATAGTGCCGCTATCATGATGCGTATGATTACTGTCGACAACAACGGAGCACGATTGGCACGATTGTCGCGCCACAAGGTCAAGAATTCCTCCGAACGGTTTTTCTTTACCATGATAGCGCGCAGAAATGGGGCGATGCAAAGAATAGTAAACACTGCTCCGAGCAACGAGGCCCAAAAATGGGGCAAACTCTCCTTAAAAAGAGGTACGACAAAACGGAAAGAGAGTGCTATAACCGATATGCTGACAATGGAGTAAACGACCGTAATGCGCACCATCGCCAATATCAGTTTCTTCCACAGATTCTCGTGGTTGAGCGCAGTCTGCGACCCGGAAGAATAACGCATCAGCAGCTTTTGCCACGAAGCGGGCAGGCGAGCATCGACAAAAGCATAAGCCGGTTCGGCAAGGCGAATCATGTAAGGTGTAAGAAAAGTGGTGATAACGGAAACGGCTACCACTATCGGATACAGAAAATCGCTTGTCACCTTCAGCGAGACGCCCAAAGATGCGATAATAAAGGCGAACTCGCCAATCTGCGTCAGACTGAATCCGCATTGCATCGCTGTCTTGAGAGGTTTGCCGGAGAGTATCACGCCAAAGGTTCCGAAGAGGGACTGCCCTAAGATGACGGTCAGGGTAATCACAATAATGGGCAGCGCGTATGCTACAATCATCGCAGGGTCTACCATCATCCCCACGGATACGAAGAAGATAGCTCCGAAGAGGTCTTTGACCGGCTTCACCAACCGGTCTATCGCTTCCGCTTCAATCGTTTCCGCCAAGATAGAGCCCATGATAAAGGCTCCGAAGGCGGCAGAGAATCCGGTCTTGGCAGCCATCACCACCATACCGAAGCAGAGTGCCAGCGATACGATAAGCAACGTCTCCTCGCCCATCAGCTTGCGGCAACGTTTCAAGAACTCGGGAATGAGATAGATGCCGACCACAAACCACAGAATAAGGAAGAACAGCAGTTTGCCTATACTCTCCAACATCTCCGCACCCTCGAAATTGTGGCTTACTGCCATCGTGGAGAGCATCACCATCAGCACAATGGCGAGAATGTCTTCCAATATCAGGATGCTCAACACCAATCCGGTGAATTGCTTTTTCCTCAATCCGAGATCGTCGAAGGCTTTATAGATGATGGTAGTGGAGGACATGGCAATCATACCGCCCAGGAACAGGCTGTCCATCCGGTGCCAGCCAAAGGCCATACCGACGGTTATCCCCAGCAATATCATACAGAAGATAATGGTACAGGCGGCAATGATGGCGGAACCGCCCACTTTTACAATCTTCTTGAAACTAAATTCCAATCCAAGAGCAAACAACAGGAAGATAACACCTATATCGGCCCATGTCTTGATGTTCGCAATATCCATTACGGAAGGTGTATAGGGCATATGCGGACTTGCCAGGAAACCGGCAACGACATATCCCAAGACCAAAGGTTGCTTCAACTTCTTAAACAACAGGGTCATTATGCCTGCGCATATCAATATCAGTGCGAGGTCGGCTATTAAAGTTGGTAAATGAGACATTTTTATCGAATTTGCTGACAAAATTACGATAAACCGATGGTATAAGCAACATATCAACGGAGATGTTTTCGGGATAGCCCGCATAAAACGCACCAGCCCCGGATAAAATCAATTACCCGGGGCTGCATCAAACAAGACGAGTTCTTGTGCCTTATTTTCTGAAAGGCGGTTTTACGACCACCGCTTTTAATTTACGTCCGCGCATATCGATACAGATTTCCGTACCTACCTTGCTGTATTCCGGTTTCACGTATCCCATACCGATACCTATTTTACGGGTAGGCGACATCGTGCCCGAGGTCACTGCACCAATCTTTTCTCCTTCCGGACTCACGAGTTCATAACCGTGACGGGGGATTCCGCGGTCGACCATTTCAAAGCCGACCAGTCTGCGGGTAGTTCCCTCCGCTTTCTGTTTTTCCAGCATAGGACGGTTGGTAAACTCCTTGCCATCTACGAATTTAGTAATCCATCCCAATCCGGCCTCTATCGGGGAGGTGGTATCGTCCAAGTCGTTGCCATACAAGCAGAAGCCCATTTCCAACCGGAGAGTATCACGCGCACCCAGACCGACCGGCTTGAGGCCAAACTCTTCGCCCGCTTCAAAAACTGCTTTCCATATTCTGTCGGCAGCTTCGGGATAGAAATAGAGTTCAAAACCGCCTGCACCCGTATAGCCTGTATTGGAGATGATGACATTTTCCTCGCCTGCAAACTTTCCTACCTTAAACGTATAATATGGAATAGAAGACAAATCGACCTCCGTCAACTTCTGCAAAGCAAGAATCGCTTCCGGACCCTGCACTGCAAGTTGCGCCATATTGTCCGAAGCATTTTCCAGCTCCGCACCTTCCGTATTATGAGCGACACACCAGTTCCAGTCTTTTTCGATATTTGCCGCATTGACTACGAGCAGATACTTTTCCGGTTCATACTGATAGACCAGCAGGTCGTCTACAATACCTCCATCTTCGTTGGGAAAGCAGGTGTATTGTATCTTGCCCGGAGTGAGTACCGCCACATTGTTGGAAGTCACTTTCTGAAGAAAAGCCAGAGCGTTCGGCCCCTTCACCCAAAACTCTCCCATGTGGGATACATCGAACACACCGGCATGGTGACAGACGGTGAGATGTTCGTCAATGATACCCGAGTATTCGATAGGCATATTATAACCTGCAAATTCATGCATTTTAGCACCAAGTGCGATGTGTTTCTCAGTAAACGGAGTGGTTTTCATATTTTTAAAAGTATTAAGTTTTAAGTATCAAGTTATAGATAGCGAGGGAGACGGCGACGAACGCTTATTTGGAAGCGACCAGTTCGGCAATCTTCACAATGACCTTCATGGCTTTCTCCATATTCTGAATGGGAACGAATTCGTAGCGTCCGTGGAAATTGAGTCCGCCGGCGAAGATATTCGGGCAAGGCAGGCCTTTGAAGGAGAGTTGCGCACCGTCCGTACCGCCGCGAATCGGCTTCACGTTCGGCTTCACGCCAACGGCTTCCATTGCGGCGAAAGCTGTGTCGATGATATGCATCACCGGTTCTATCTTCTCACGCATATTATAGTATTGGTCGCGCAATTCAATAGTTACCGTGCCTTCGCCGTATGCTGCATTCATCCGGTCAACCAAGCGTTGCAGTTCTTTCTTGCGCTCTTCAAACTTGGCGCGGTCGTGGTCGCGGATAATATAGGAAACGGCGCTTTGCTCCACTTCACCCTGAATACCTATCAGGTGATAGAAGCCTTCGTATCCCGTAGTATGTTCCGGTCTGTCCTGCGCAGGCAGCAGACTGATGAACTCGTTGGCAAGATGGATGGAGTTAATCATCTTATTCTTGGCATATCCGGGGTGTACATTGCGTCCTTTGAAGACAATCTTGGCGGCGGCGGCATTGAAGTTTTCAAACTCCAGCTCTCCTACCTCTCCACCGTCCATCGTGTATCCCCACTCACAGCCGAACTTCTCCACATCGAACTTATGAGCGCCTTCGCCGATTTCTTCATCCGGATTGAAGCCGATGCGAATCTTTCCGTGCTTGATTTCGGGATGTTCTTTCAGATAGACTACCGCCGATACGATTTCCGCAATACCTGCTTTATCGTCGGCGCCAAGCAAAGTCTTTCCGTCGGTTACAATCAGGTCTTCTCCTTGATGGTCTAACAATTCGGGGAACTGCACGGGAGAAAGGATGATGTTCTCTTCGGCACAAAGTACGATATCCGAACCGTCATACTTCGCTACGATGCGTGGAGTTACGTCCTTACCGCTCATGTCAGGACTTGTATCCATATGGGCGATGAATCCGATAGTCGGCACTTCTTTGTCTGTATTGGCAGGGAGTGTGGCAAAAAGATAGCCATGTTCGTCCAATGTGATATCTTCCAATCCCAAAGATTCCAATTCCGCTTTCAGGTATTCGGCAAACACCATCTGTTTGGGTGTGCTGGGAGTAAGTCCTGTCGTCTCGTCCGATTGCGTATCGAAGCTCACGTACTTTAAAAATCTGTCTACTAAAGTCATTTCTATTTACGGTTTAACGATTTACGATTACAAATTGATAGTTTATAGTGCCGTAAAGGTAAAAAAAGAGCCGTGAATTACAAAGCAATTCACGGCTCTTTTTTTACTGTATCTCTTTTTTAGAAGTGGCTGCTGCCGTCAAAGCAGTGTGTGCACACTTTGCACTTGGGCAATCCGATGGCCTCAATCAAGGTCTCCAGCGTGTTGAACTTCAAAGAAGTCAGCCCGAAGCGTTCGGCAATGATGCTTACCATCTTCTCGTATTCGGGCGAACCGGTAGTGGCGTATTTTTCAAGATTCTTATTCTCGTCGCCTTCCAGTTCCTTGATGATGCGGCGGGTTATCAGTTCCAGTGCATTCTTGGAAGCGGAGAATCCCACGAACGGACAAGCATAAATAAGCGGCGGACAAGCGATACGCATATGCACCTCTTTGGCTCCGTAGTCGAACAGAATCTTCACATTGTCGCGCAACTGCGTGCCGCGTACGATGGAGTCGTCGCAAAACAACAGGCGCTTGCCTTGCAGCATGGCGCGGTTGGGTATGAGCTTCATCTTGGCAACCAGCGAACGCATTTCCTGATTGCTGGGAGTAAAGCTGCGGGGCCATGTCGGCGTATATTTGGAAATGGCGCGGTGATAAGGTATTCCTTTTCCTTCCGCATATCCCAAAGCCATGCCTACTCCCGAATCGGGAATGCCGCACGTGCAGTCCACTTCCGATTCGTCTGTGCGTCCCATCTTCAACCCGCTTGTGAAACGTACTTCTTCTACATTCTTGCCTTCGTAGCATGAGGTCGGGAAACCGTAATATACCCACAGGAAGGAACAAATCTGCATATCCTCGTTCGGTTTGCGGAGTTGTTCGATGCGGTCGTCATACAGACGGACTATTTCACCCGGACCTAAATATCTCTCAATCTCATAATCGAGGTTCGGAAAACTGGACGACTCGCTGGTGGCAGCATACGCACCCTCTTTCCTGCCGATGACAATCGGGGTACGTCCCCACTGGTCGCGGGCGGCGATGATGCTTCCGTCTTCCGTCAGAATGAGCATAGAACAGGAACCCTTGATGTGCTTGAACACATTTTCGACGCCTTCGACAAAGGTTTTGCCTTGAATGAGAAGCAGTGCGATAAGTTCCGTTTGATTGGTGCAGCCCGAACTAAGTTCGGCAAAGTGCATATTCTGACTGAGGAGTTCGTCTTCCAATTGCTGGATATTGACAATCTTGGCAACGGTGACAATGGCAAAACGACCGAGATGGGAGTTAATAACAATAGGCTGTGCGTCCGTATCGCTGATGATGCCGATACCTGCATTTCCTTTAAATTTTTCCAGTTCTCCTTCGAACTTGGTTCGGAAGTAAGTACTTTCCAAATTATGGATGGAACGGGTAAACCCTTTTTCCTTACTATAAGTAGCGAGTCCTCCCCGCTTTGTACCCAGATGTGAGTTATAATCTGTGCCGTAGAATAAATCAGTCACGCAACTCGTTTTCGAGACTGTTCCGAAAAAACCTCCCATGTCGTTCTCTTTATTGTATGATGTTTTAAAAAGATGCGCAAAAGTACAAAAAAGAATTCGTCCGATAAAAAAAAGATTCCTAAAATGAATGGCAAAACTTATATTTATAGGAAAAGGATACCTCTGTAGTCCTGTCCGCAGAAAGGCGGATTTAAAACAGGATAATTACTGGCTGTTTTCACCCGTCACAAGGGGGATTTTCAGTGCATATAGATGCTATTTCCACCGCATATATGTCCTGCGTCCAGCGTCTATAGATGCTGCGTCCAGCATATATATGTCCTGCGCGCAGGATATATATGCGCTGTAACAAGCTGATTATAAGGACATAATTTCTTCATTCGGCAGATAGGTGAAGATAGCGGACAATCATTGGAAACTTTTCCGTAAATTTGCCGGCAAACAATCCACAGTATCAACCATGAGCAAAGAAATCATTTATATCTTCATCGGTGGCGGAACCGGAAGTGCATTACGTTACGGCATCCAGCTATGGATGCACGAACGAATCGTCCCTTATCATTTCCCGTGGGCAACACTTACCGTCAATCTGCTCGGCAGTTTTCTTATCGGGCTGTTCTATGCACTGTCAGAACGGTTCCATCTCCCGCTCGAAGTCCGCCTGCTTCTGACAACAGGGTTATGTGGAGGATTCACGACTTTCTCCACCTTCTCCAACGACGGACTGAATCTGCTCAAAGGAGAATTCTACGGAACATTCCTCGTCTATACCTTATTAAATATAGGAGTAGGATTGACCGCCACTCTTGCCGGCGGGTATTTGGGAAAGCATATCTGAACGTACGAATCTAAAAGTCATTTTGCCGCATGATAAAAAGAAGTTCCGCAAAACCCGTCCGCGTAGTTCCTCCCATCATGGAAGAACAGGAAACCAGTGCAACCACCCTGAAAGAATGGCTCGACAAGGAAGAGACGGTATCGCACCTCGCATTTGCCAAAGGAAAAGAGGAAGGCATCGACAAGTCTTACAAGAGCTTCGCCAACTGTACATTCCGTAATCTGGCATTCAGTGAATGCAAGTTCCGCTCTTGCCAACTGACTGACGTACGGTTTGAGAACTGCGACTTATCGAACCTGTCTTTTGCCGGAAGTTCTCTTTACCGGGTGGAATTTATCGCCTGCAAGCTGCTGGGAACCAATCTGTCCGAAGCCACCATCAATCATATGCTGCTGCACGACTGCCATGCAGGATACATCAATCTGTCCATGAGTAAGATGAATCAGGTGCGCTTTGCACACAGCCAACTGCGCAACGGAAGCCTGAACGACTGCCGCTTTTCATCGGTCGCCTTTGACAGCTGCGACCTTGTCGAAGCCGACTTCTTGCATTCATCGCTTCGCGGAATAGATTTGAGTACTTCCCGCATCAACGGAATCACGCTCAACATCGGCGATTTGAAAGGAGCCGTCATCACCTCTTTGCAGGCGATGGATTTGCTTCCACTGTTGGGCGTTATCATCAAAGACTAAAATTCTGCGAAATATTCCTCCCGCGCTCAAACAAAACGCATCATCGCATTGTTATACTGATATTCAAATAAATAACAGAAACAATGAAAATTGAAAAAATCATAGCCCGAGAGATTCTCGATTCGAGAGGTAACCCTACAGTAGAAGTTGACGTAGTATTAGAATCTGGTATTATGGGACGCGCATCAGTGCCGTCGGGAGCATCCACCGGCGAACACGAAGCCCTGGAGCTTCGCGACGGAGACAAGCAGCGTTACAGTGGGAAGGGAGTACAAAAGGCGGTCGACAATGTAAATAAAATCATTGCTCCAAAGTTGGTGGGAACGTCTGCACTCAACCAAAGAGGAATCGACTACACCATGCTGGCCTTAGACGGCACTAAAACCAAATCCAACTTAGGAGCCAACGCCATCCTCGGCGTCTCTCTTGCCGTAGCCAAAGCCGCAGCCAATTATTTAGAACTTCCTTTATACCGTTATATCGGTGGAACAAACACATATGTCATGCCCGTGCCGATGATGAACATCATCAATGGCGGCTCGCACAGTGATGCCCCCATCGCATTCCAGGAATTTATGATTCGCCCCGTAGGTGCTCCCTCTTTCAGAGAAGGCTTGCGAATGGGGGCCGAAGTATTCCACGCATTGAAGAAGGTTCTGAAAGAGCGTGGCCTCAGCACTGCCGTAGGCGACGAGGGCGGCTTCGCTCCCAACCTCGAAGGTACGGAAGACGCCCTGAACGCTATCCTTGCTGCTATCAAAACGGCAGGTTACGAACCGGGCAAGGACGTTATGATTGGCATGGACTGTGCCTCTTCCGAATTCTACCACGACGGTATATACGATTACACCAAATTCGAAGGCGGGAAAGGGAAAAGACGTACCAGCGAGGAACAAATCAATTACCTCGAAGAATTGATAGACAAGTATCCTATTGACTCTATCGAAGACGGTATGAGCGAAAACGACTGGGACGGATGGAAGAAACTGACTGAACGCATCGGCAACCGTTGCCAATTAGTAGGCGACGACCTGTTCGTCACCAACGTCGACTTCCTTGCAATGGGTATCGGAAAAGGTTGTGCCAACTCCATCCTGATTAAGGTGAACCAAATCGGTTCGTTGACCGAAACGTTGAATGCAATCGACATGGCTCATCGCCACGGCTATACAACCGTCACCTCCCACCGCTCCGGCGAAACGGAGGACGTCACCATCGCCGATATTGCGGTAGCAACCAATAGCGGACAAATAAAGACAGGCTCCTTGAGCCGCTCCGACCGCATGGCCAAATACAATCAGCTACTCCGCATCGAAGAAGAACTTGGCGACTTGGCAGTGTACGGTTATCAGAGAATAAAGTAAAACAAGCACTCTCTACGATTATACCGGCGCACCGCCCGGTAATCCTCAAAAAAGTAAAAGCATCCAGGCAAATAACCTGAATGCTTTTACTTTTTTGAGCCTCTTGTCGGATTCGAACCAACGACCCCGAGATTACAAATCACGTGCTCTGGCCAACTGAGCTAAAGAGGCGGGTGGGCAAGCTTACTATATCGCGCCGCTACAACCAACTACCTTTGCTGCGATCAAGCCCTGGAGGATTCGAAGGGAGCTGGCCGTATAGGACTTACCCGTTTTGCGGTTGCAAAGGTAGGTATTTTTATGTATTCTGCAATAGTTATAGAGAACTTTTTTCATACAAAAATACTAAACGTCTACATTTCAACCTATTAAAATCACAAAAAAGTTCTCAGCCAACATCTTCCCCTGCTTTATTAACTTTAACAGCTATATTCTCTGCACCAACCGATATTATTTGTACCTTTGTGCGCTATTTACAAAAGATGATGACAGAAAACAGAAGTTATTTGCAGAAATACGCCATGCACTTTGGCACATATATGGGAGTTTATTGGATATTGAAATTCATCCTCCTTCCATTGGGAATTTATATCCCCTTCTTCTTTTTCTTATTTTCCATATTGACGTTCGCCGTCCCGTTCATAGGCTATTACTACACACGGATGTACCGGGATAAGGTATGCGGCGGAACCATCCAATTCTCTCATTGTGTCCTTTTCGGCACTTTCATGTATATGTTTGCTTCGATGCTGACGGCTTTGCCCCACTACGTATATTTCCAATTCATTGACCACGGATTCGTCATCCAGCCTCCTATCGAATATTGGGAGAAGCTGATGGCCGACGCTCCCGCTATGGTACAATACAAGGAGATGATAACCACGCTGACAGAAAATATGCACTCTCTTACCCCCATCGACCTCACCATGCAGAAATTGTCGTGGAATATATTGGGAGGCAGTCTCTTCTCCATCCCTACCGCCCTGTTGGTGATGAAGAGAGACAATTCTGACAGCGACCAGCCTACCGAACTTAATTCGCAAATTTAGCAACAGACAGAAAATGGATATATCAGTCGTAATTCCTTTGTTTAATGAAGAAGAGTCGCTGCCCGAACTCTACGCTTGGATAGAACGGGTAATGCAAGCCAACGGATTCTCATTTGAAGTGATTTTCGTCAACGACGGAAGCACCGACCGTTCTTGGGAGGTGATAGAAGAACTCAAAACTCAGTCTGAACACGTACGCGGGATAAAGTTCCGCCGTAACTATGGCAAATCACCTGCACTCTACTGCGGATTTGCCGAAGCCCAGGGCGACGTGGTTATCACCATGGACGCAGACCTGCAGGACAGCCCGGACGAAATACCCGAACTATACCGGATGATAACTCAAGACGGCTACGACCTTGTATCCGGATGGAAGCAAAAGAGATATGACCCACTCTCAAAAACATTACCGACGAAGTTATTCAACGCTACCGCACGCAAAGTATCGGGCATTAAAAACTTGCACGACTTCAACTGCGGGCTGAAAGCATACCGCAAAGAGGTAGTAAAACACATCGAAGTGTACGGTGAAATGCACCGTTATATCCCCTACCTGGCAAAGAACGCCGGATTCAAAAAAATCGGGGAGAAGGTGGTACATCACCAGGCACGCAAGTATGGCACTACCAAATTCGGACTCAATCGTTTTGTCAACGGATACCTGGACTTGATTTCCCTTTGGTTCCTCTCCAAGTTCGGTATTAAACCGATGCATTTCTTCGGCCTGTTGGGCTCGCTGATGTTTCTTGTCGGAATGATTTCCGTTATCATCGTAGGCGCCAGCAAACTATATGCCATGTCCAACGGAATGTCCTACCGGTTAGTAACCGACTCTCCCTATTTTTATCTGTCGCTTACGGCAATGATTATAGGTACGCAATTGTTCCTTGCCGGATTCTTAGGCGAGCTGATTTCGCGCAATGCGCCCGAACGGAATAACTATCAGATAGAAAAGAAAATTTGATTCACCATTCAATAACTGACTATGAAGAATTTAGTTCGTATCTTTCTCCTATTGGTCATTGTCGGTGCCGTTGCAAGCATCCATAGTTCGTGCTCGGACGATAACGACTGCTCGCTGGCAGGACGCCCGATGATGTACTGCACCTTCAAGACGATAGACAAGAGCCTTGCACCGAACATCGCGTTGAACGACACGCTCGACTCGCTGACAATCAGAGCACTCGGAACCGACTCTATCATTCTCAACAATGAGAAAAAAGTACATAAGATAATGCTGCCGCTACGCTACACAAGCGACTCTACCGTATTTATTCTTCAATATGACCCGAAAAGGAATCCCAAAGATATGGATACGCTGTATATTGTACAACGGAATACCCCCTATTTCCAGTCGATGGAATGCGGATATATGATGAAACAAAACATCATCAGTGCCACATTCGGCAACAAGGCCGGTAGTTCGGAGAAGATGGACTCTATCTATTTTAGAAACAAAGAAGCCAATAGCAATGAAATTGAGAACCTACAGATATTCTTTAAATATCGCGACCGCACGCCGGATACAACTGATTAGCCTGTTTCTGCTGTTGTGTATCGGGCTTCCGTTGCGGGCACAGCAACAACGTACGGCACATTCCCCTAAAAGAGAGCAGAAAAAGGACAAGGTAGCCGAAGCGGATACCATACCTTTTTATAATGGTACGTATATCGGCGTAGACTTGTATGGCGTAGGAAGCAAACTTCTTGGCGGCGACTTCATGAGTTCAGAAGTCAGCGTGGCAGTCAATCTGAAAAACAAATTCATCCCTACCATTGAAGTAGGTATGGGCGGCACGGATACCTGGAACGAAACAGGTATCCACTACAAAAGCAAGGCTGCTCCGTTCTTCCGCATCGGTATGGACTACAATACGATGGCAAAGAAGAAGGAGAAAAACAACTATCTGTATGCAGGTATCCGCTATGCTTTCAATTCGTTCAAGTACGATGTATCCACCATGCCCGCAAGCGACCCGATTTGGGGCGACGCCGTAGGCAACCCCAGTATGGAAGACAGTTATTGGGGAGGAAGCGTACCGTTCGACCATTTGGGAATGAAAGGTTCAGTGCAATGGCTGGAGCTCATCTTAGGTGTCAAAGTATGCATTTACAAGAACTTCAACATGGGTTGGTCCGTACGCATGAAGTACAAGACGAGTGCCTCTACCGGAGAATACGGCGACCCGTGGTACGTACCCGGTTACGGAAAGTTCAAGTCCAACAACATGGGAATCACCTATTCCCTTATCTACAAATTGCCTCTTTAAGAATATACAATGACAGGATTAGAGATTTGGTTGCTTGCAATAGGCCTGGCGATGGACTGTTTCGCCGTTTCGATTGCAAGCGGTATTATATTGAAGCGTACGCAATGGCGCCCCATGCTGATCATGGCTTTTGCATTCGGGCTTTTCCAAGCAGTCATGCCATTTGCCGGATGGATGTTTGCCAAGAACTTCAGCCGCTTCATAGAAAGCATAGACCACTGGATAGCCTTTGCCATTCTTGCTTTTCTTGGCGGCCGGATGATTTGGGAATCTTTCAAAGAAGAGGAAGAGTGCGGCCGACCGTTCAATCCGGCAAGTTCGAAAGTGGTACTCACTATGGCGGTGGCAACGAGCATCGACGCCTTGGCGGTCGGCATCTCGTTTGCCTTCTTAGGGATGCAGAGTTACAGCGAAATCCTCTCTCCTATCCTCATCATCGGCTTTGTCTCGTTCGTCCTCTCGCTCGTCGGGCTTATCTTCGGTATCCAATGCGGTCGAGGACTGGCACGGAAGCTGAAAGCGGAATTATGGGGCGGCCTCATCCTTGTCATTATCGGATTCAAAATATTAATCGAACACCTGTTTTTCCAATAAACGGAATGTTCCAATCAAACAAAAGAAAAGCGCATGAAAACAAAGAAGAGTTTCCTTTGGCTGGCGTTCTTAGTTCTAGCCACTATCTGGATATTGGCCAAACGCAACCAGCCGGCCAACTACCACACCATTCAAGGCCTGGTGTTCGGGACAGTATATAAAATCACCTACGAGCACGCAAGCGACCTGAAGCCCGAAATCGAGGCCGAACTGCAACGTTTCGACCGCTCCTTGTCGCCATTCAACCCGAATTCAGTTATCAGCCGTATAAACCGCAACGAAGCATTGGTTGCCGACAGCTTCTTCCAGCACTGCTTCCAGCGTTCGATGGAGATATCACGCGCTACAAAAGGGGCCTTCGACATTACGGTAGCTCCTCTTGCCAACGCCTGGGGATTCGGATTCAAGAAAGGGGCTTTCCCGGACTCGTTGATGATAGACAGCCTGTTGCAATTCACCGGTTACGAAAAGGTGAGATTGGAGCATGGTGAAGTCATCAAGCAAGACCCGCGTACGATGTTGAGTTGCAGCGCAGTAGCCAAAGGATATTCGGTAGACGTAGTGGCACGCCTGCTCGACTGGAAAGGTATCGGGAATTACATGGTAGACATCGGCGGCGAGGTAGTGGTAAAAGGCAAGAACCCTTCGAATAGCCTATGGCGGATTGGAATCAACAAACCTGTCGACGACTCGCTGGCCGTCAGCCAAGACCTGCAAACGATACTCGAACTCTCGGATTTAGGTTTGGCTACTTCGGGCAATTATCGCAACTATTACTACAAAGACGGTAAGAAATATGCCCATACCATAGACCCGAGAACGGGCTATCCGGTACAGCACAGCATCTTGTCTGCCACCGTTATCGCCCAAGACTGCATGACTGCCGATGCACTGGCTACCTCCTTCATGGTGATGGGGCTGGAAGAGGCGGAAAGGTTTTGCGAAGCGAACCCCGAAATCAACGCTTACTTCATTTACAGCGGAGACGACGGAGAGTTCAAAACCTACTATACGGAAGGAATGAAAAAGTACATCGCGAAATAAAGCGGCTTCTTCGACCGGCTGTGCCGGATATACTCTTTACGGGGCTCACAGTCTATGAGCTGCACATCGCGACCGCTTATAATGAAAGGCCGACTGGAGTTGTCCATTCGGCCTTTCTTCAAAAATGCATGAGAAATACAGTAAAACGGTGAGATAGCAGCCCAACACAGTATGTCAGGCGCAGCAGCGTCCGCTTATTTCATAAACACGAAATACACCGCCGCAATCAGACACGCGAACGCCGCCAAATGATTCCAATGCAAGGCTTCGCCCTTGAAAAACACGGAGGTAAACACAGTAAAGATGACAAGCGTTATCACCTCCTGAATAACCTTCAGTTGCATCAATGTGAACGGGCCGCCGTTGCCGACAAATCCGATACGGTTTGCCGGTATCTGGCAGGAGTATTCGAAGAAAGCGATGGCCCAGCTAAAGGCAATCACGCCTATCAGCGGAAGGGTGGAAAACCAACTATACTCCTGTTTCATTTTCAAATGCCCATACCAGGCAAATGTCATAAAGACATTGGACACTATAAGCAGCAAAATTGTATAGATTCCTTTCATTTTACAAACGATTCAAAATTATCTGTTCTAATCTGTTTTATCCGGCAGTAATTCTTCCTGTACATTCGTCATGCTCCCCCAAAGGCTGTAGCGCGCTTCCGGGTTCATCGCTTCCAGTTGGCGCAGAATCCCTTTCATGTCGCTCCGGCTCGACTGCGACTCGTAGGGACAATTCTTCACTTGCTTCCGGTAGCCGCGCAAAGCCGCCAGTTCCATTAAATCCGACTCATGGACCAGGCACATCGGACGGATGATTGTCATGTCAAACTTGTTCATCGCCAACCGGGGCGGCATCGTGCCGAAGGCTCCCTGATAGGTGATGTTCATCAACAGTGTTTCCAGGATATCATCCATGTGATGTCCCAAAGCAATCTTATTGCAGCCTTGTTCTTTGGCAACGGTAAACAGGGCTTTCCGGCGATTCCACGAGCAAAGGAAGCAGGGAGACTTACGCGTATCCGTAGAAGGGTCGAACGACGTTTCGTACCGGAGGAAGGGGACTCCGTATGTTTCGCAATGTGCTTTCAGGTAATCAACGTCGCTTTGATAAGGAATATTCTGCATCACCACATGAACGGCAACAACCGAGAAACGAGGTTTGTAGATACGTGCGCGTTTGCCAAGCAACTCGACAAGCGCCAACGAGTCTTTTCCGCCCGACAGTCCGACAAGTATTTTATCGCCCTCTTCTATCAGTCCGTATTGCACCACCCCTTTGTTGAACCGCTTATCAATGCGGCGAATGGTTTTCTCTTCTTCCGTAAATTGTGCCATATCTTACAAAAATCGGCTGCAAAAGTAAGCGAAAAGAATGATTTAAAGAAGAATTAACATAATAGAATCGCCGAAAAAGGGTTTATTTCTAATAAATTTGTACTTTTGAACAATTAAGGATTGACAGATGAGCGGAAGTTACCACGCTTTCCAACAATCCGTCTGTTGTAAACGCTCAAAACAATGAAAGGAAAGTATATTCTATTTTTACTTTGCAGCCTCTTCCTCGGTGAAGTTTCGGCGCAGACACTCGAACAGGCACGCACCCTATTTGCAAAAGGCGACTACGAAAAAGCGAAACCTGTATTCAGGAAATATGCAACTACCCAACCCGCCAACGGGAATTATAATTATTGGTACGGCGTGTGCTGCCTGAAAACCGGAGAGGCCGAAGAAGCCGTCAAGCCCCTCGAAACGGCAGTAAAGAAACGGGTAACCGGAGGGCAACTTCATTTAGGACAGGCTTACAGCGAAACCTACCGGTTTGAAGACGCCGTAGAATGTTTTGAAGAATACATCGCCGAACTGAAGAAGCGCAAAAGACCCACAGAAGAGGCCGAAGCCTTGTTGGAAAAGAGCAAAGCCGACCTGCGTATGCTCAAAGGCGTAGAGGATGTTTGCATCATCGACAGCTTCGTAACCGACAAGGCTACCTTTCTGAACGCTTATAAAATCAGCGAGGAATCGGGTAAGTTATATACGTTCGACGAATTCTTTCAGACAGCAGGCAACCATGAAGGAACTGTCTACCAAACCGAAATCGGAAATAAAATCTATTACAGTGAAAAGGGCGAACGGGGGAACCTGAACATCTTCTCCAAGAACAAGCTGCTGGACGAATGGAGCAACGGACGACCGCTTCCCAGCAGCATCAACGCTTCCGGCAATGCCAACTATCCGTACGTAATGTCGGACGGTATTACCATTTATTATGCAAGCGACGGCGAAGGGCTGGGCGGATACGACATCTTCGTCACCCGCTACAACACGAACAACGACAATTACCTTGTGCCTGAGAATGTGGGTATGCCGTTCAATTCGCCATACAACGACTATATGTACGTCGTCGACGAATACAATAACTTAGGTTGGTTTGCTTCCGACCGTTTCCAACCGGAAGGCAAAGTCTGTATCTACGTATTCATCCCCAACAGTTCAAAGCAGACTTACAACTACGAGACAATGGAACAGGAGCAAATCATACGCCTGGCTCAAATACACTCGCTGAAAGAGACATGGAAAGACCGGCAGACCGTCGCCGACGCGCAGCAACGGCTGAAAACCATTATCAACCGCAAGCCGGAGCAGCACCGCACGGTCGACTTCGAATTTGTGGTTGACGACAACACGACTTATTACCAGATGAACGACTTCAAATCGGCCAAAGCCAAACAGCTTTTCCAACGCTACCGCCAGATGGAAAAAGACTATCGGCAACAGGAAGAGAAGCTGGAAAACCTACGCCGGCAATATACCGCAAGCAACCAACAGGAAAAAGAAAGAATGGCTCCCGCCATCCTCGACCTCGAAAAGCGTGTCTTGCAGATGTGCGGCGAACTGGATGCACTTGAGATTGATGTGCGCAACGCTGAAAAGAAACAAATCAATTAATAATAACGAACTATGGATGTACTCATTATCGCTGTTCTCATTATCGCAGCCATCATACTTTTCTTGGTGGAACTGTTCGTTGCCCCCGGTCTCAGCCTGGCAGGAATCTCTGCATTGGGCTGCATCATTTATGCCAATATCTACGCATTTGACAACATCGGAATGACGGAAGGGATGGTGACTCTCGGCGTGTCTGCAATTGCCTGCATAGGTTCGTTGGTGTGGTTCATGCGGTCGAAAATGCTGGACAAGTTAGCACTTCACAAAGATATCGACTCCCAAATAGACCGCAGCGCAGAACAAAGCATCCAGGTGGGCGACACAGGCCTCAGCACCACCCGTCTCGCCCAAATCGGTTACGCCGAAATCAACAACAAAATCGTTGAGGTGAAGTCTATGGACGGTTTCTTAGACGAAAAGACTCCAATCATCGTCAGTCGCATCAGCAACGGAACAATCATGGTTGAGAAATACAACAAATAATATTCACTTTAATACTAACTATCAATGGAAACATCTTTCTACTTGCCTATCTTTCTGATAGCCGGAGGTATTATCTTCCTGATAATATTTTTCCATTACGTGCCGTTCTTCCTGTGGTTGTCGGCAAAAGTATCGGGAGTACACATCTCACTGATACAGTTATTCCTGATGCGTATCCGTAATGTTCCGCCGTATATCATCGTGCCGGGCATGATTGAAGCCCACAAAGCCGGACTGAAAAACATTACCCGCGACGAACTGGAAGCTCACTATCTTGCCGGCGGACACGTTGAGAAAGTGGTTCATGCACTGGTATCCGCTTCCAAAGCAAATATCGAATTGCCTTTCCAAATGGCTACCGCCATCGACCTGGCAGGACGCGATGTGTTTGAAGCCGTACAAATGTCGGTCAACCCGAAAGTGATTGACACTCCGCCCGTAACGGCTGTTGCCAAAGATGGTATCCAGTTGATTGCCAAAGCCCGTGTAACGGTACGTGCCAACATCCGTCAGTTAGTCGGCGGTGCAGGCGAAGATACGATTCTTGCCCGTGTAGGCGAAGGTATCGTGTCGTCCATCGGTTCTTCGGAAAATCATAAGTCGGTACTCGAAAATCCGGATTCCATCTCCAAGTTAGTGCTCCGCAAAGGACTGGACGCAGGAACCGCTTTCGAGATTCTCTCTATTGACATTGCCGACATCGACATAGGTAAGAACATCGGTGCCGCCCTGCAAATAGACCAGGCTAACGCCGACAAGAACATCGCTCAGGCAAAAGCCGAGGAACGCCGTGCAATGGCTGTCGCCTCCGAACAGGAAATGAAGGCGAAAGCACAGGAAGCCCGCGCCAAAGTAATCGAAGCGGAAGCGGAAGTGCCTAAGGCAATGGCAGAAGCCTTCCGTAGCGGTAATTTAGGTATCATGGATTACTACCGGATGAAGAATATCGAAGCGGATACTTCCATGCGAGAAACAATTGCCAAACCGACAAGCGGCAACATTGGCAACCAGCCATTGAGCAAATAAGTCAAGCCCAGCGCCGGAACCCGATTTCATTTCAGTCACAAGACGCATCCTCCTCTCCTCCCCTGCGGAAAAAAGAAAGATGATTCTTCTGAACCTAAATCCGGTTCCGGCGTTTCTATTGACAGCTAACATCTTATTGTAAAACTAAAACCTCTCAGTAATATGAAAAAGTATTTCCCATCCTCAGAATTGATTATAAATGAAGACGGCTCGGTGTTCCATCTTCACGTAAAGCCCGAATGGCTGGCAGACAAAGTAATTCTGGTAGGCGACCCCGGACGTGTAGCACTCGTAGCTTCTCATTTTGAAAACAAAGAATGCGAAGTGGAAAGCCGCGAATTCAAAACCGTAACGGGTACGTACAAAGGAAAACGGATTACTGTGGTCTCTACCGGAATCGGCTGCGATAATATCGACATTGTTCTGAACGAATTGGACGCCCTCGCCAATATAGACTTCAACACACGGGAAGAAAAGGAACAGTTCCGCCAACTGGAATTAGTGCGCATCGGCACGTGTGGCGGCTTACAGCCCAATACTCCGGTGGGAACATTCGTCTGTTCGCAAAAATCCATCGGTTTCGACGGGTTATTGAACTTCTACGCCGGACGCAACGAGGTGTGCGACTTGCCGTTCGAACGTGCATTCCTCAATCATATGGGTTGGTCGGGCAATATGTGTGCTCCCGCTCCTTACGTGATTGATGCCAACGAAGAACTGATTGACCGTATCGCCAAAGACGATATGGTACGCGGTGTGACGATTGCTGCCGGAGGTTTCTTCGGTCCGCAGGGACGTGAGCTTCGTATCCCGTTGGCAGATCCGAAACAGAATGAAAAGATTGAAGCATTCGAATACCACGGTTTCAAGATTACCAATTTCGAGATGGAGAGTTCGGCTTTAGCAGGACTCAGCCGATTGATGGGACACAAGGCGATGACGGTCTGCATGGTGATTGCCAACCGCCTGATTAAAGAAGCCAATACCGGATACAAGAATACAATCGACACATTAATCAAGACTGTTCTTGACAGAATTTAAAAGAAGCAACAAAAGAAAGAGACAATGAACCAAGATACTATCTGTGCTATTGCCACTGCCCAGGGCGGTGCTATCGGAAGCATCCGCGTTTCCGGTCCGGAAGCTATTGCCATCACCAGCCGCATCTTCAAACCGATAAAATCCGGGAAAAGACTCTGTGAGCAGAAACCATATACTTTAACCTTCGGCCACATCTACGACGGCGATGAGATTATTGACGAAGTACTTGTCAGCCTTTTCCGTGCTCCTCATTCATATACGGGTGAAGACAGTACGGAAATCGCCTGTCACGGTTCTTCCTATATTCTCCAGCAAGTGATGCAACTACTCATCAAGAATGGTTGCCGAATGGCTCAGCCGGGCGAATATACGCAACGTGCATTTCTTAACGGCAAAATGGATTTAAGTCAGGCAGAGGCAGTAGCAGATTTGATTGCATCATCCTCCGCCGCCACTCATCGGCTGGCAATGAGCCAAATGCGTGGTGGCTTCAGCCGAGAACTGACCGACTTACGCAACAAGTTGCTCAACTTCACCTCTATGATCGAACTGGAACTGGATTTCAGTGAGGAGGATGTCGAATTTGCCGACCGTTCGGAGTTGCGTAAATTGGCAGATGAAATCGAAGAGATGCTCTCTCGCCTGGTTCATTCTTTCAGTGTGGGCAACGCCATCAAGAATGGTGTCCCCGTAGCCATTATCGGTGAAACGAATGCAGGAAAGTCTACTCTATTGAATGTTTTATTGAACGAAGACAAAGCGATTGTCAGCGATATTCACGGCACTACCCGCGATGTGATTGAAGATACAATCAATATCGGTGGAATTACTTTCCGCTTCATTGACACCGCCGGTATCCGGGAAACGAGCGACATGATTGAAAGCCTGGGTATCGAGCGTACCTTCCAAAAGTTAGAGCAAGCGGAAATCGTTCTTTGGATGGTGGATTCTGTGAATGCAGCAACACAGATTGAAGAGTTATCAGGCAAAATAGTTCCACGTTGCGAAGGAAAACATTTAATCGTTGTGTTCAACAAGGCTGATTTAATGGAGGAAAATCAAAAGGTTGGTTTATCTGCTTTATTGAAGGAGTTCCCAAAAGAATCAACAGAGCATATTTTTATTTCAGCCAAGCAAAGAGAGAATACTAACGAACTACTAAAAATTCTTATTAATGCCGCTCATTTGCCCACAGTTACCCAAAATGATATAATCGTAACAAATGTAAGACATCATGAGGCACTCAATAAGGCTTTAAATGCAATATATCGAGTTCAGAATGGGCTTGATATGCATATTTCAGGAGACTTTCTTTCACAGGATATACGCGAATGCATTTTCTTTATTTCGGATATTGTAGGGGAGGTTACAAATGATATGGTATTGCAACATATTTTTAAACATTTTTGCATCGGCAAATAAGTGGTGATTACCAACGATTAGCATATATCATCAACGATTATCAAGGCGTTCATTTTGAGCGCCTTTCTTTTTAGCCTTATAAGCGATGGTTATCGTTTATAGGGCTTTTTCAGCTCATTTTTGTACCGCATTTGTTGCTCGCTTGTTACTCTCCGATTTTAGGTCGGAAAGGTCGTGGACACACTGGTACGTCATGGTACGTGGTGGTACGCGATGAAACAGATTTGGCGAAATAAACGGATAAATAATGAGTAGCAAAATCGACATTCAGAAAAGATGTAAGTGGTGTAATGCTGCTTTCACAGCCCATAAGACCACCACAGAGTATTGTTCACACCGATGCGCCAATCTTGCCTATAAAGACAGGGTTAGGAAACAGCGCATTGAAAGTCTGCAACACGAATTAGGGAAAAGCATAAAGACACCTCCTAATTTGAACAAGGAGTATCTTACTCCATCAGAAGTAGCCGAGTTATTAAATATTGGGCGTACTTCTATATATCGCTATATCCGCAATGGAGTAATCAAGGTAATCCGATTTGAAAGAAAAACCCTTGTTCGTAGAGCTGATATAGAAGATATGACAGTCTTTATTGTTCCAGAAACAGAGAACAAACAGTTAAAAGAAAAAGCTCCTATCACCGACTTCTACACTACAGCCGAAGTCAAAGAAAAATACAATGTAAACGAGTCATGGATATTTGTGGTAGCCAAGAAGAACAACATTCCTCGCACTTTCAATCGTGGCAAGACCTATTGGAGCAAGAAGCACATGGACGCTTACTTCGCTAAGAAAGCTCCGAATCCCGACATTACCGAATGGTATAGTAGCCAAGAAATGCAGGAGAAGTTCGGTATGACTTTGTCCGCAATCTATTGTTTCGTTTCCAAGAATGCCATTCCGAAGAAGAAAGAGGGCATCATGGTGTACTATTCCAAGAAGCATGTGGATATTGTCAAAGGTATTACTGCACCCGAAGAACCGCAATATTATACGGTAGCTGAAGCGATGGAGAAGTTCAACCTTACCCGAGACCAACTCTATCATTATGCCAAGTACCATAATATCCCAAAGGTCAAGAAAGGTAAATACACACTTATCTCCAAGCCTGAGCTGGATAGGTTGCTTGCTGCTCCAAAGATTGAATAAGTTATTTTTCGGTGAATGTACCCACCATTGAATCACCTTATTCCTTTGCACCAAACAAATGTAAAACTCTAAATATTAAACAGTATGACACACACGTGTACAAAAGTAACAGTTCGTCAGAGAGAGATTCGGAATAATCGTATCTCCTTGTATCTGGATTATTATCCGGCAGTCCGTAACCCCGAAACGATGCAGATGAGCCGCAGAGAATACCTTGGCATCTACATCTATGCTCACCCGAAAAACGAGATGGAACGGGAGTTCAACAATGATATGCTGAACAAGGCAGAGGCTATCCGCTGCATCCGGGTACAATCGCTCATCAACGAAGAGTTCGGTTTCTTAGACAAGACCAAGCAGAAAGCCGATTTCCTTGCCTACTTCAAGAAAATGTGCCGGAACAAAGACCAGAAATGGCAGTTCGTCTATCAGCATTTCTACAACTTCGTCAAAGGGCAATGTACCTTTGGCGATGTGAATGTGGATTTATGCAAAAAGTTCCGTGAATACTTGCTGAATGCCAAGCAACTCAAACACAGCAACCGTCCTATATCCCTCAATTCGGCATCCGGCTACTACTCTACCTTCAGAGGATTGTTGAAGATTGCCTATCGGGACAAATGGTTTCGGGAGAACATCAATGATTACCTTGATAAGATTGAGCCACAAGATGTGAAGAAGGAGTATTTGACATTGGACGAAGTGAAGCAACTCGCTGCCACTCCTTGCGACATCCCCGTATTGAAAGCCGCTTCTCTATTCGCTTGTCTGACAGGCTTACGCATCAGCGACATTCTCAATCTGCAATGGGAAGACTTCACTATCGCTCCCGACCAAGGCTATTGTTTACGTATCAGAACACAGAAAACCCAGACGGAAGCGACACTCCCCATCAGTTACGAAGCCTACGAACTATGCGGCACACCCGGAACAGGCAAAGTTTTCAAGGATTTGAAGCGAAGTATGATTAATTACCCACTGAAAAGCTGGCTCAAAAAGGCAGGAATAACGAAACCGATAACCTTTCACGGATTCAGACATTCGTATGCGGTCATACAAATATCCTTAGGCACAGATATTTACACTGTATCAAAGATGCTAACGCATAAGAATGTGTCCACAACTCAAATATATGCCGATTTGGTCAATTCCAAGAAGCGAGAAACAGCCAATAAAATATCACTCAAATAGATAGAACTATGAAACGAGGAATCATACTCAACAACGGACAATGCATCCATATTTCTGATGGCGAAGTATGGATGACCACTTGGGAACTTGCAGACTTGTTTTATACAACGTCTGGAGCTATCCATATAGCAATCAAGAGAATCCTGAAAGCTAATGTTTTGAAGAGCCACGAAGCTTGCAAGTACATCAAGTTGGAGAATGGGAACAATGCCGATGTGTATAATCTCGATATGGTTATAGCCCTATCCTATCAAATAGACACCGGACATTCCGCTGTATTTAGGAAATGGCTAATAAACAAAGTCGCTCGTAAACAAGAGTATAACATCTTGTTATATCTCAATGGTACAAGCCATACATTGTATTGCTAATAAGCTATATCTCTATACCCCATTGATTATCTGCATTGTTTACCCAAAATGATGCAGATAATTTTTGTTTTTAAGATACACAAGCCTATTTATCCAACTATTTTCATCCAAAAACAAGAAATTTGCAATGCGCTTATTATTAGGAGTGTAACGTAGTGAAAAGCGATGAAATATATCGTCAAAAGCCCATTAACAGGCAAAACTATGGATTTTCTCAAAAATTAATCCTATATATTTGCACACAAACGATTAATACATACCACTATGGAGCTGAAAAAGATAGAACATATAACATTGCATCTGATTGTTTTTGGTACAATCGCCATCATTGGTGTTTTAGCCCGCCAAACCGTACTTCACTATGGTTGGGACGAGTTCAGCAGCTACCTTATTTTGGTGGTATGCTCCATTATCATGGGAGCTATCTATCTCAATCTGCAAATGGTATTCAGTCAAATTCTTTCACCGACAATAGAAAAGTGCTTTATGAGATTTGAGTGCTATCGCAACAAGGCTGTAGTCGTAGAAGTTCCAGCAGTAAACTCGGAACTTGCTGAAAGTGCTATAAATTCAGAACCTATCATTTCTGAGCCTGAACCCGAAATTGAAATCGAAACTACATCTGACATAACAGAAGAAGTTTCTACTCCATTATGTTCCGAACTCAACGAAGATGTGGCAGAACTTCCAAATGAAGAAGCCACACCTTCTACTATCAACAATACTTTTATAGAAGAATCCAACCAACCATCAGAATATGAGATACTCCGTGCCCATGCTATGGCTGAGAAAGAACGCGCCTCACAAGAAAAGCTCAATAAAGTTATCGCATACACGAAACAAACTTTAGTTTCCTATCTTGATGAAACTGCGCTTAATCGCTTGTGTGGATATGTAACAGAATATTACCTGTCAGATGCCTTACCTAAAATCGAACCGATAAAGATTGATTCTCAGCTAAAGACTATTGACATCATGCACTTTGGATGGAATATCGGTAAGGCATTTGGCAAACCACGCTTACAGACAGCCACATTTATAAAGAGGATATTTGCTCATACCCTCCGTGATTCTGAAATATCTACCATTGAACGTAAGATGTCCCATACCGAATCTGTATGTAAGATTAAGTTGGATAGAAAAATTGCATAGCTGCAATACCATCAGGCATTATCCATTGCATCCCAGTAGTCCATATCCATTTTCATGACTTTAAGGACTTTCTCTGTTTGCAATCCCAAGCCATAGTCATAAATGTATTCTGTTAATTGTTGACCATTTATCAAGATAATGGTTGGTGAACCGTTAAGGCTTTCCACATACTCCATTGCACCTTTAGTATAATCAGAGGTAGTAATGAATACTCCTTTCTTGGATGGCGTTCCGGCAACAGCTCCTACAAAACTTTGAACCTCGTGACGCTGAACATTATTATCTAAAGCATATCGCTTTGCCTGTATGGATATATGGTTAAATCCTAAAATATCTTCTTTAATAATACCATCTATACCACCGTCATTAGAAAGTTTCGTTACGATACCTGAGTTTTTGACCTCTCCACCATACCCCATTGCTTGAAGTAATTTCACAACTAACCGTTCAAATTCTTGTGGCTTTTTACTTAATATTGTTGTCAGAATCTGAGATTGCACATTCTGTTTTATTCTATCATACGAATCTGCCAATTCTTCTTCCGGCGTACGTTCATCATCATTTTCCAAATGGGAAAAAGCATTGTTAGCATCTTTATTTTTAGAACTTTTCTTCGGAGTTTTCGCATTCACAGTTACTTTGATGAACTTATTTATTTGTTCCTCTGTACATGAAGAAAGCATAGACAGTCCCTTTTCGCTGATTTTATAATCACCTCTTTGGGGCTTTTCTACAAGACCTGCAATAAAAAGATACGATAAAGCCCACGAAATACGGTCTAAGAATATTTCGCCATTACCAGAAGGATACCAAGCATTCATTTCCTCATCGGTCAATCCAAAATGCTTAGCCAAAGGAATGCGCAAATCTTTAGCTCTCATAACAACTCCAGCACTTAATTCTTTCAATGCCTGTATCCGTATTTCTTCAAATTGCGGTATCATAAACGACAAATTTGTTTTATAGCTTTAATAACCACTGGTATTTCATGACACAAAGGTACTTAAATTACTCGTAATCATCACTTATTACCATCAAAAAGTTATTCTTCAGTTATATTTTGGTGAATGATTCCACCATTGAAACACCTGTTTCCTTTGCCGTCGAACAATTAAAGACGATTGGCGTATGCAAAAAGAAACAGTAACATTTGATAAGCTGCCCGAAGCGGTAGGTTATCTGACCGAACAGGTCATCGAGTTGAAAAAGATGGTAGCGGAACTCCAGCCACAGCCATCTGACAAACATGTATTGGTGGAAATTGATGATGCTTGCCACATCATCCGAAAAGCCAAGCCTACCATATATACATTGGTACGCAAAGGGCTACTTCCGGCTTACAAGAAAGGCAAGAAACTCTATTTCTATGAGGACGAGCTTCTTGCTTGGATTGAGAACGGACGAAGAAAGACTGCTGAGCAGACATACGAGGAGATGCTTGCCAATATGCAAAGCGGTGTTCGCCACAAGCCCAAATCATCAGTACAATTTTAATGGATTGGGCTATGGGTAAATATTCTATTAATCCGGCATCCATCATTGATGAAGCGATTGATTTAAGCACAAGATTGTCCGGTACGGCATTCCCTATCAGCATATTCCCGGCAAAAATACAACGCATCATCCGTGAGGTACACGAATGTCATAACTACCCTACCGACTACATTGCCGCAGCCATCCTTACGGCAATAGCGATCGGCATAGGTAACACGCATCTTGCCCAAATCAAACAAGGCTGGCTGGAAAGCCCCATCCTGTATATGGCATTGATTGGAAGACCGGGAGCTAACAAAAGCCATCCGCTCAGCTTTGCGATGAAACCGTTTCTTGATTATGACTACCGACAGAATCAGGAATTTGAAAAGGCTCTTGCCAAGTACGATGAGCTGATGAGCATGAGCCGCAAGGAACGTACTGAAAGCGGTGGAGAGCAATTTCCGCAAGAGCCTATCCGCAAACGCTTCTTGGTTTCGGATGTAACGCCCGAAGGGTTGAGCCTCATTCATGCGCAGAATAAACGCGGGCTATGCTTGTGGGCCGATGAATTATCCGCTTGGTTCAAGAACTTCAACCGCTATAACAACGGTTCGGAAGAACAATTTTGGCTATCTGTGTTCAGTGCCAAAACCACTATATCCGACCGCAAGAATGCCAAGAGTTCCATCTTCATCAAGCGTCCGTACATATCGGTCATTGGTACTATCCAAAAGAAAATCCTGAACGAGTTGGCTAAAGGTGAACGCTCCAGCAACGGGTTTATCGACCGCATCCTGTTTGTGATGCCCAATCTGCAACAGAAAGCACGATGGAATGACAAAGAACTGCCGAAAGATATAGAGCAAGAATGGAATGACATCATTGATAAGCTGATACAATCGGAGTGCAGCCTAAATGAGCATGGAGAGATTGAACCGCAAATTCTTTTCTTTTCAGAGGATGCCAAGAAAAGACTTTATGAATGGCAGCATCATTTCTCAGAGTTATGCGACCGAGAAACAAACGACACCATTGTGAGCATCTATTGCAAGCTGGAGATATACATCATTCGCTTCTGCCTGATTATCCAACTGGCACGATGGACTTGTGGAGAGTGCGACAAGACGTGTATCGACTTGCTGACGGTGGAGAGAGCCATTAAACTGACGGAATATTTCAAGGAATCCGCATTGAGCGTACAAAATATCCTGAATGAAAATGCCCTCAACAGTCAGCAACAGGCGATAGTCAATCTGCTACCTCCGTCCTTTACCACCGCTCAAGCAATACAGATAGCCGAGCAAAACGGAATGAAAGAGCGGACATTTCAACGCTTTCTCAATGACAATATCGGAACATTGTTCCGCAAAGAGAAGCATGGAGAATATTCAAAGATTAACCCATGACATTTTTGTCGGTTTTGACACTTTCCAAGCGAAAACGACAATAACGACAAAAGTGACACACTAAAAAAGAGATAAACAATGAGTACACATAGATTCATATTAGAACCCTACAAGGGCGTCAGCACCCGGCATACTTGCCCGAACTGCCACCGCAAAAGATGTTTCTCCAAGTACATTGATACGGAGAAGCGAATCCAGTTTCCGGATTACGTGGGGCGTTGCGACCACGAGCAGAAATGCGGTTATCATTTCACACCCCGTGATTACTTTGAACGGCATCCATCTGAAAAGGAAAAGTTGTCCGAAAATAACTCTCAGAGCTATGCGTCTATTAAGACAGCCGAGCCGATAGCCACTTCCTACATTGATTTGGGAATAGTCAATCAGTCGTTACAACGCTATCCTGAGAACAAGCTGTTTCAATTCTTATCGGCTCAATTCGGAGAGACGGAGACATTGAAACTGATGGAGAAATACAAAGTTGGCACTTCCAAGCATTGGGACGGTGCAACCGTATTTTGGCAAATGGATTATCAGAACAGAGTCCGTACAGGTAAGATAATGCTTTACAATCCAGAAACTGGCAGGCGGATAAAAGAACCGTACAATCATGTCACATGGGTACACTCCGTACTACATAAAGAGGACTATAATCTGAAGCAATGTTTCTTCGGTGAGCATTTGCTTTCAGAAGACAAAAGCCGTCCTGTGGCATTGGTCGAAAGCGAGAAAACTGCAATCATTGCCTCCTACTACCTCCCCCAATTCCTATGGATTGCATCGGGTGGAAAGAACGGTTGTTTCAATGCCAATAATCAGTCCGTTCTAACCGGAAGAAGCGTTGTATTATTCCCCGATTTGGGAGCGACCGATTATTGGCAGAGCAAAATCGGGTTGATGAAAAGCAATGGAATTGATGTGCAACTGTTCGATTATTTGGAAGCCAACGCAACCGAAAACGAACGGAAAGAGGGGTACGACATTGCCGATTACCTGTTGAAGGTACGCCCCGATGAAGCCATACTCCAGCAGATGATTAAGAGGAATCCGAACTTGAAAACACTGATAGAAACATTTGATTTGAAGCTCATCTGCGTACAACGAGGCATTCCTCAACCAAAGGTTTCACCGCCGAAGAAACGAGGATTCAGACTTTGAACAAAGGGAGAGAATTTGAGACTTTTTTACTATAGCAAGTTAATGTCGGTGTATTACATTTCCCGACTAATTGCTCCTCAAAAAGTCAGAGGAGGCGGCTCCCGATGGTCACAAATTATTCACTAAAAGCAATTCAAAATGGAGAAGAAACATACGATAACACTCCGTCTGTCTTACGACCAATTCGCATGGCTCGGTGCGCTTTGCAGACGGAGCAAGCAGACTCAAAGCGCAGTCATCCGTTCGCTCATTGAGAACGGAACGATACGTGAACGAATCACGAAAGAGCATATCCACATCATCCGTCAGTTAATTGGAGAAAGTACCAACCTCAACCAGTTGGCGAAACAGGCAAACACCTACGGATTCTTTGCCGTTGCCGAAAGATGCGAGGAGATGGCGCTGCGTATTAACCAACTTATAAAACAACTGAAAGATGATAGGTAAGCAGACCAAAGGGACATCGTTCGGTGGTTGTGTCCGCTATGTCCTGAAAGAGGAGAAATCCAAATTGCTGGAAGCAGCCGGAGTGGATGGCACACCCGAACAGATGGCAGAACAATTTGAATTACAAGCGTTGCTCAATGACAAGGTAAAGAATATTGTCGGACACACCTCGCTCAACTTCTCCCCTGAAGACAGCGAACGCTTGAAGTCTGATGATGTGTTGATGTTGCAAATCGCCCACGACTATATGAAACTGATGGGTATCGAAAACACGCAGTACATCATCGCCCGGCATATCGACCGTGAGCATCCGCATTGCCACATCGTTTTCAATCGGGTGGATAATGATGGCAAAACAATTAGCGACAAGAACGACTTCCGCAGAAATGAAAAGGCGTGTAAGATGCTGACGGCAAAATACCGCTTGCACTTTGCCAATGGCAAGGACCATATCAACGAGGAACGCTTGCGTCCATACGACCGGGCAAAGCACGAGATATACAAAGCGTTGAAAGAGGAGCTGCCCAAAGCTCAAAATTGGGATGAACTGAAAGAAGCTCTTGCTGACCGTGACATTGATATGAAATTCAAAGTCAGCCGGACTACACGGGAAATACTGGGAGTCAAGTTTGAGTACAACGGCTTTTCTTTCTCCGGTTCAAAGGTCAGCCGTGAGTTCAGCTATTTGAATATCGACAACCGATTGGAGCAGAATGCTTGTGCTTCTTCATTTGAATACCCCAAGCAAGGGTTCACGCATAAAGATGAAGAGGTGCAGCAAAGCGTTTCCCATTCCGACAATGGTTCAAGCATCGGCCTTGGTCTGTTGAACGGCAGTTCATCCTACGATGCCACTGCCGCAGAAGAAGCCGAGTTCAATCGCCTGATGAAAAAGAAAAAGGATAAGCGCAAGCGAGGCTTTCATTTATAATTCACCATTTATTAACTTTTTAAACTCAATTAATTATGTTACAAAACGATTTGATTCTTGATTTCAATCTCTACTTGTGTGAGAAATTCGGCTACAGAAACAGTTGTAGAGTGATGCAAAATGCCAATGGCTTTTGTGTAAACATCAGCGAGCGTGATTTAGACTGCTACATCCGCTTTTGGGAATATAGCGAAGGAAGAAGCAACTTCCCTGACTGGTCTATCATCATTGTGCGCAGCAACTTCAAAAAGAACCAAGCCGAAAGCCTGAAGGACTTGGCTCGCTTCTTCAAGGAATACATGCCACGCTACGGTTACAAATACCTCTGTACCGAAGGTGATGACTACAAGTATTATCAGACACTCGGTTTGAAGCTCATCCATCAAGACCTGTTCGGTCAGGAAAACTATGGATTGGCTATGAAGGATTTGGATGTCTGATACTTGGTTTAGAGAAAAGGAGAGGAAAAATACCTCTCCTTTTCTCTTTATATAGCAGATAATTTTATATCTTTGCAAACTGGAAATAATGAGTATCCTTCGAATACATATAAAAATAGATAAACTCAAAGAGATGTCTCAATATAGTTTCTCATATAACTACGATTCGCTATATGATGCGTTCAATACGGTGAATAGGAAGGGAAAGATGCAGAAAAGGTATCTTTCACCTGAATATTTGGCTAAAGCTCAGGAGTATCGTGAAATGAGAAAGAACCTAAATAAAATATTGAGAAAGAAAAAAACTGAGCGTACAGAGGAAGAAACGAGTGAGGTTGACAAATTGAAGCAATTGATGAAAGATAATGCTCAGCAACAGAAAATCCTGTTGCAAGAGCATCTTAGCAAAGTGTCTTCAAGGATTTTATCAAGTAGCTTTCGTTTCAACCTTACTCCAGATGCGTCAGAAGATCCGCAGAAGCCGCTTTATACTATTGGAGCTACAGCTGAAGAGTTTTTCACAATGCAAGTCCTTTACAGAAATGTGAAGAAACTGTTTAAAATATCAATGTCAAGTCGTCACGAGATACTTTTTCAGTTAAAGACATTATTAATGGAAGATAAAAGCAGGTACTATATCATCCGAACGGATGTTTGTCACTGCTTTGAGTCGATACCACATGATAAATTATTTAAGTATTTGGAGGGCAACAATCTGCTTGATGTAAAGAGTAAATCCCTCTTGCGCGGACTCATTCGAAAAGAGTTTGAAGACAAGAACCTACGCCCACTTGTACCGACTCCACAAACTGGTATTCCACGAGGTTGTGCTATCAGTTCGCTACTATCTGAATTCTATTTGTCCAAGATTGATGAGGTGCTTAGATGTAAACTACCAGGAATAGTGTTCATGGCAAGATATGTGGATGATATTATTATCGTCGCACATCCTGATTTAGATGATGAACACCAATGGTCATTGGATGATTACATCAAAGCTCTAACTGATACGTATATTGAACATGGTTTGAAAATTCATACACCTACAGATGGGACGAACAAATGCTACACATATGATTCCAAGGATACAAAGAATCTAAAATTTAATCTTTTAGGATATACGATACAGTCCATCAAAGGAGACAAAGATAAGCAAGGCTTCTTCTCTTTGTCTAAGGATAGAAAGAAAAAGATAGGGGATCGCATAACAAAGACTTTTCAGAAATTTGACAGTTTGCTGAATACTGTGTCTTACGATGTTGCAGCGCATTATTTATTTGATGCATTACACGTGTTGACATGCAATGTCAATTTGTTTAATGCAAAGCGAGGTGTGAAGGTGGGTATATTTTACTCAAACCAATTGCTAGACAATGCAAGAGATTTGGAAGGATTAGATCAGTATCTTCAATATAGGTGCAGTCAAATATCATTGGGCGGCAAAGCTGGTGTTGATCCGGCTAAACAACCACAGATTGAAGCGACCTTGAAGAAACAACTTAAGCAAGTATCCTTTGTCAAAGGCTTTGCAATGCCTCATAAGCGATATAAGGTAAAGAAAATCAGATTACAAATGATTAAACAATCGTGGGTATGAGAAAGAGAAAGAAGATAAAGCTTAGTTATAGCAAAGAGCGAGTTCTCTTTTCTGATGTCTTGCCCTACGAGTGTCCTATAATATTCTCAAACCGATATTTGTATCGATTTCTTGCCAAGTATTTATGGGTTGGTGAAGAACAAAAGGTTGATAATATCACGTGGAATGTCTTGAAGCAATCTAAACGTCTGGATGAAAAGGATGCGAATGCTTTTGCTGCATTACTATTTGGTTGTTATGAAAAGGATAAAAAAATCGAAATACTTCAACATCGACCAAACGCTCTATTCTACCCATATCAATTTAATATCGCTCACAAGACGAATAAGACCCGAACGCTGTCAATTATACATCCATATAACCAGTGGCAGGTAGTGGAGTTTTATGATCAGTATAAGTATTCTATACTATATCTTTGCAGCCAAAGTAAATTTTCTCTTCGCAAACCGCACAAGATAGCACAATACTTTTACTATAGAGATCGACTTCACCGAAGGTTGTCCGGGCATGAAAGTGATAAAGTTGAATTGTTCTTCAATGAATATGAAAATTTGAAAACTTATTTCAGCTACGAGAAGTATTCAAATATATACAAGTTCTATGAGGATTACAGATACCAGCGTGCAGAAAAAAAATTCAAACATCTTGTGAAGTTCGACCTACAGAGTTGTTTCGATAGTATTTATACCCATACCATAAGTTGGGCAACAGCAGGTGGTGCGGACAAGGTAAAGGTTTTGCCTGGATATCATGGTTCATGGGTTGGCGATGCATTTGATAATCTAATGCAATCGGTCAATGCTCGCGAGACGAATGGTATCGTAATAGGTCCGGAGTTTTCTCGGATCTTTGCAGAGATTATACTTCAGTATATAGATCAAAAGGTTGAACAGGAACTATTGGGAAAAGACCTTCGTCAGAAATCCTCCTATGAGTGTTATCGGTATGTTGACGACTATTTCCTCTTCTATAATGACGAAAAGGACAGGAATCTCTTCATGGAAAGTCTAACAAAATGGCTGAAGGAATTCAAATTGCAGATTAGTCCATCCAAAACAGAAGAGTTTGAAAGGCCCTTTATAACAAAGGTGACTATTGCCAAACAGCGAATTGAAAATTTGCTGAGCAATATATTCTCGACTTCACTTTGGGAAGAAGTAGAATCAAAATTAAATACAGAAGAAGAGGAGGACACGGAAGATGAAGAATCGGATAAAGACAGAGAAATATTAGATAGGGAATTCAATATATACCTGTCTGCAAATAGCGTAAATGCTCAAATAAAAGCAATAGTAAAGGAATGCGGAATTGAATATCGTGATATAGCAAACTATCTGCTTGAGAAGACAAGTCAACGCCTTGACGCTTTTCTTAATCGATATGAAATAGGTTTCAAGAAGTATGAGCGCCTGATGTCAAAAGAAGAGGCGAATAAGGATGAGGTTGAAATTCATGCACAACGAGTACAAAGGAAGCTCACAAGTTATCTTGTATCTCTAATTGATGTGGCATTCTTCGTGTTCAATAGCAACAGGCAGATAAATACAACCTTGAAATTACTGAAGATAATGAATTCCATCATTATCTATGGAAAACGACATGGTGATTTCAAAGTTAATCCAGAGGTTAGATTCCAAACGATAAGCAAGGATATTATCTTTAAAAAGATTCAAGATGAAATAGCCTTGGTGCTGACTACAACAGATTCACATCGAAACACCTTGCATGAAAGCCTCTATCTATTAATATTGGCTAAAGAGTTAGGCTATGCATATCTACTCGCACCGGAAGTTATTAAATCATTCATTGGTAAAAGTGAACTACAGTATAACCTTTTCGCATGTATTATATTATTGTATTACTATGCGAATCACAAGTGCTATTATGAACAAAAGGCTTTATTGAAAAAAGAGATTTTAAAGAAGTATCGGCTTGTTGCGGAATCTGAACGCAAACGCAATTCAGAACTCACGATTCTCACGGCTGATATGATGACTTGTCCCTTTGTGGATGATGCATACAAGCAAAGCCTTCTTGCATTGATAGGCATTACAGAGATAAAAGATCAGCAGATGATAATGCGCTTTGCCAAGAAGCAAAAGTACATTTTCACCCGCTGGACAATGTTTAACTTAAATAAAGAATTACAGGCAAAGATTTCACAGGAGGTATATTCGTAGCTTCTGTAACAGCTGTTGGTCCAACTACACTTTCACACACATAACCTTCAAGCTAGCCGAAACGACGCAGGAAGTTACGTTTTCCAAAATGGTTGGTTAGGATTGTACCAAATGTGAAATCTTGCTTTTTTTAAACACTTACATCCGATTGAGCGGCATTTGAATGTAATCGAGTGAGGAGGAAAAGTTTTCTTCCTCTTTTCTCTTTTTATAGCATAATATTTTATATCTTTGCATATATATATGATATAAAGACAAAGCAATGGATAAACCCATGAATCGGATAAAAGAAGTGCTTGAAGAAAGAGGCATAAAACAAACTTGGCTAGCTGAGAAACTTGGCAAGAGTTTCTGTATAGTTAATGCGTATGTATGTAACAGACGGCAACCCAGTTTAGAAGTGTTGTTTGAGATAGCCAAAATCCTAAATGTAGATGTTAAGGAACTTATTCATTCATCCGAGAAATAACGAATATCCTTGTTTTACCCATTCAATAAATTAAAAACAGAAATAATATGATTACAGGCGATATAAAACAAAAGGTGGATGACGTATGGCAAACATTTTGGAACAATGGTTTTACCCAACCATCGGCAATCTTTGAACAAATTATCTATCTGCTCTTCATGAAGATGCTTGACGATAAGCAACGTGAAAAAGAAGCGATAGCCAACCTTACGGGCGATGTTTTGCTTAACCCTACATTCCCCAGCGGTGTGTGGCATAATCCATCCACCAATCAAGATGTGCCCTACAACGAAATGCGTTGGCACGTTTTCAAAGAAATGGAGCCGACTAAAATGTTGAATCGGGTGCGCAACGATGTGTTTATCTTCCTGCGTTATATGGGAAAAGAGGGTTCGGCTTATAGAAAGGCTATGGAAGACACGGTTTTTCAGATTACCAATGCTCGACTGTTATCTCGTGTTATTGAAGGTATTGAAAAAATTACTTCCGATGGTGCAGACATGATGGGCGATGTATATGAGTACATGCTTGGCATCATGGCGGCATCGGGTACTAACGGACAATTCCGTACCCCCCGCCATATCATCCGCATGATGGTGAAACTGATGCGTCCTACTCTTGATGATACCATCTGCGACCCGGCTATGGGTTCCGCCGGTTTTATTATGGAAGCGGCCAAATACATTGCAGAGTATCAAAGCGATGAATTGCTCAATACTGAAGAAGGAGACCGTTTCCGCAAAGAGATATTTCACGGTTCCGATTCGGACGCTTCTATGCTCCGAATCGGCTGCATGAACATGATGCTTCACGATGTGGATGAGCCAAATCTGTACTACCGTAACTCACTGTCGAATGAAAACAACGATACAAACCGCTATACCCTTTGCCTTGCCAATCCTCCGTTTGCAGGGAGTCTCGATGCTGACGACATAGCGCATACGCTGAAAGCGGTTGTCAAAACTAAGAAAACTGAGCTGTTGTTTCTTGCCTTGATGATGCGGATGCTTCAGTCGGGCGGACGGTGTGCTTCCATCGTACCGGATACGGTTCTCACAGGCGATGCACAAGCCTATAAAACCATACGCTCCGCATTGGTGGACAACCATTGTATGCAAGCCGTCATCACGATGCCTTCAGGTATATTCCAGCCTTACAGTCCCGTTTCCACCGCCATCATCATCTTTACCAAGACAGGTACAGGCGGTACTGACAAGGTCTGGTTCTACGATATGCGTGCTGATGGTTTCTCACTGACGACACAGCGCACCCCACAACCTGAACAGAACGATATTCCCGACATCATCTCACGCTTCCATAACCTCGAAGCGGAAACCGATCGTAGTCGCAAAGAGCAATCATTCTTTGTCACTGCCGATGAAATACGTGCCAACGGCTACGACCTCAGCTATAAGCGTTATCACGAAGTAGAGCATGAGGCTGTTGAATACGAAGTTCCTGAGGCTATCATTGCCCGTATGGAAGAAAGACAGAAGGCTATTGATGCAGCCTTTGCCAAGTTCAAGAAACTGCTAAATTCGTAAGGGTATGAAAGTGGATAAATCAAAGTGGGAGAATACTTTAATAAAAGATTCTATCAAGACTCTAAAAGTCAAAGATGCAGTTCAAAAGAAAGATTACCTTTTAACTGGGAAATATCCCATTATTTCTCAGGAAAAAGACTTTATATCCGGATATTGTAACACAGAAGACAATCTCAATAAAGATTTAGGAAGTATCGTCATCTTCGGAGACCATACCCGTACTGTCAAATATGTAGATTTTGATTTCTGTGTAGGTGCAGATGGTGTTAAAGTATTACAACCTAACAACAGCTTATCTGCTAAATACCTATATTATTTCATTAAGTGGTCAAACATACCGAGTAACGGTTATGCAAGACATTTCAAGTTCTTGAAAGAGGTAAAAATTAAATACCCAACAGACAAATCTATTCAACAAGCAATAGCGACTGAATTGGATGCACTGCAAGAAATGATTGACGGCTACAAAGCGCAGATTGCCGACCTTGATGTCCTCACACAATCTAAATTCGTTGATACCTTTGGAAATGTTTCGGTTAATGATAAATGTTGGGATATTATACTAATGGGGAAACTTGGTGACTTTAAAAATGGACTAAACTATAGTAAGGGAGAGAGAGGAAAGCCATTGAAAATAATAGGCGTTGGAGACTTTCAAGACCATAAATGTATTTCCTCATTTGACAATATATCCTATATAGAAGTTGAAGACACGCCACAAGAATATTTACTTCATAATGAAGATATTATATTTGTACGTTCTAATGGGAACAAAAATTTAGTTGGCAGATGCTTGGAGGTTTTTCCTAATAATACAGAAGTAACCTTCAGCGGGTTCTGCATTCGATTTAGAAAGTCTGTGGAGATTATAAATAAGTACCTGATAGCTGTATTAACGAATATTGAATTTAAGAACACTCATATTTTGAAATCAAATGGCATTGGTATTCAAAATATTAACCAGAAATTATTGAGTAGTTTGCCTATACCTGTTCCTCTAATTGATATGCAGAAAAAATATGCCTCACAAGTCGAAGCCATCGAAAAGCAAAAAGAGTTGATTCGCCAGCAATTAGCCGATGCCGAGAATCTGATGGCAGAACGGATGCAGTATTATTTCTCTTAAAACAAGCCGACAGTATGAAAGAGATAGATAAAAAACTGATAGATACCATCAACCGATATACTGCTTCGGGGATAGACCAGCAGGTAGATTATGAAAAATTCTACCTCTATTCACTGATTACCCATTCTACGGCTATCGAAGGTTCGACTGTTACCGAAATAGAAAACCAGTTGTTGTTTGACGAGGGAATTGCAGCCAAAGGGAGAAGCCTGAATGAGCAGATGATGAATGTGGATTTGAAAAACGCATACCTCTATGGCTTTGAATGGGCGAAAACCGAACAGCCATACACCGTTGAACTATTATGTGAATTGTCTGCCAAAGTAATGCGTCGTACTGGATCGGAATACTCCACTATAGGCGGCAGTTTCGATTCCTCAAAAGGGGAATTGCGACGGTGCAACGTAAGTGCCGGAATCGGAGGCAGAAGTTATCTGGCATTTCAAAAAGTACCCAAAGCAACAGCCGACTTCTGCGATTGGTTAAACGGAGAACTGGCATCTATAGATAGAGGCGATATAGCGGCATGTTATCGGTTGAGTTTTGAAGCGCACTTTCGGCTTGTCACCATTCATCCGTGGGTTGATGGCAACGGGCGTACAACCCGATTGCTGATGAATATCGTACAACGACAGTTAGGTCTTATCCCATCTATTGTTACGAAAGAGACAAAAGGTGAATATATTCAGGCTTTGATTGACAGTCGTGAACAAGAAGACAGTACCATTATACAAGATGTAATGCTTACCCAACATATCACCAATCTAGAAAATCGGATTTTACAGTATCAGCAAAGCATAAATGATACTGTAAAAGGAGAAGGTGATACTGTAAATGATACTGCAACGCCTAAAGACACGACAACCCGACTTATTGCTGCCATTAAAGAATACCCGAAATATACATACGATGAATATGCGAAACTCCTAAACATCGGCCGTGCCACTGTTGCACGACATATCAAAAAGTTGAATGGAACGGTCATTCAGCGCACCGGATCAGATAAAGATGGCTATTGGGAATTTATAAAAGACTAAAAGTTATGAGGAACTTCGACATCATAAAAGACATTGACGGATTAAAAACGATTTATCGTTATTGTGCCACGGCTGAGGATTTTCAAGTGGCTAACCCAATGGTTTCTGCCATGCAAGCCCGACTTGCACTGGAAATGATGGTAAAAACCGTTTACCGCTTGAAAGGATGGCAGATAGGGGAACGTGCCTCGTTGCTTTCGCTCACCACCGACGAACGCTTTACGGCATTCATCAATAGCGAAGATCTGATGAAACGCATCCATTATGTGCGTAAGATTGGAAACAATGCCGCCCACGCCGATGATGGATTTGTAGGACGCAGAGAATCCTTCTTCACCGTACTGAATCTTTATTACATCATCGGTTCTATCCTGTTGGCTTGGAGGGTGATTGATACCTTGCCCGATTTTGACAAAAAACTGATTCTTCAATCAACCTCGCAACCGAACACTCTTGCTATTGTTCCTCAAACAGACCAGACACAAACCGTTACCACACAAGCAGCCGACAGTGTTGCACAAGCAGTAGAAGAGAGTTCGGATGCACAGCCCACAACGGTGGAAGCACAGCCTGTGGTAAACGACCTCTCGGAAGCGGAAACCCGAAAGTTGTATATCGACTTGTTGCTGCATGAAGCAGGCTGGACGGTAAACGAACAGGGGGGAGAAATCATCCCTCGCCAAGCCGGAATAGAGATAGGGGTGCAAGGTATGCCGAATGAGGGCGGTGTGGGTTATGCAGACTATGTCCTGTTCGATGCCGATGGAATACCGCTGGCTGTAGTGGAAGCCAAACGTACCAGTGTGGATGCGGCAGTCGGTCGTCATCAAGCCGAACTGTATGCCGATTGTCTAGCATCACGCTATGCTTGTCCTCGCCCGGTCATCTACTATACCAATGGGTTTGAGACCCACGTGATAGACGGAATCGGCTATCCATCGCGCAAGGTGATGGGGTTCCATACCATTGACGAGTTGCGCCGTATGATTGCGCAGCGTAGTCGAGGCGATATTACCGATTTGCAAATTTCGGACAAGATAACCAATCGCAACTACCAGAAGCGGGTGATTGAATCGGTCTGCAAGCACTACAACGACAAACACCGCCGTGCCTTGTTGGTTATGGCTACCGGTACGGGAAAGACACGTGTCAGCATTTCGCTTGTGGATGTGTTGGTGCGAAACAACTGGGTAAAGAATGTGCTGTTTCTTGCCGACCGCATCGAACTGGTCAATCAGGCAAAAAAGAATTATACCAAGTTGTTGCCTAACATGACGGTCAGTTCCTTGCGCGATAGCGATGTGGACCTGTCGGCACGCATCCTCTTCGCCACCTATCAGACCATGATTGGGCATTTAGATAAAGATACCAAGACGTTCTCGTTAGGCAGGTTCGACCTCATTATCATCGACGAAGCCCACCGTAGTGTGTTTGGCAAATACGGGGCTATCTTTGAGTATTTCGATGGACTCCTCTTAGGATTGACAGCCACTCCGCGCGATGAAGTAGACCGTTCGACATACGACCTGTTCGGTATGGAGCAAGGCGAACCGACTGACAGCTACGAATACGATGAAGCCGTTGCCGATGGCTATCTCAACCCATTCAAAGCGATTAAAGACAACTCGAAAATTCTGACCGAAGGTATTAATCCCGACCAACTTACCCCGGGAGAACGGAAACAGTTGGAAGAGATTTTCGAGTATGAGAAAATGAAAGCTGGATTAGAACCAGATGACCCGTACAGCCGCACCATTAACGCAACGGAGATATTCAAATACATTTTCAACCAAGATACCGTTGACCATGTGCTGAATAGGCTGATGAACGACGGCATCCGGGTGAAAGACAATACCCTGATAGGTAAAACCATCATCTTTGCCTACAACCACAAGCACGCCGTGTTTATTGCCGAACGGTTTGCAGTACTCTATCCCGACTTGGGACCGGACTTCTGCAGGGTCATCGATAACTACGAGAAGTATTCGTCTGACCTGCTTGATAAGTTTGCAGATGTAAGCAAACAACCTCAGATTGCCGTATCGGTAGATATGCTCGACACAGGTATTGATGTGCCTGAGATTGTGAATTTGGTTTTCTTCAAGCCCATCCATTCCAAGATAAAATTCTGGCAAATGATAGGTAGAGGTACACGCTTGTGCGAAAACCTGTTTGGCGAAGGACAACACAAAAAAGAGTTCTTGATATTCGACTTTTACCGGAACTTTGAGTATTTCGAGATGCATCCCGAAGGTGCCCGACCTACAAAGTCGCAATCCATCGTCAGTTTGATATTTAATCTGCGTACGGACATCAAATTCGCCTTGCAAGACGGCAAGTATCAAAGCAACGAGGAGGCAAAGGCTTTTCACAACGACCTTGCCGACATTCTGCACCAACAAATTGCCGCCTTGAACAGAAACCGGATAGATGTGCGCCTGCAACTGAGAGCCGTTGAAACATACGCCAATCCGGAAGCCATGACCTGTTTGACGCTTGGCGATGCAATGGCTATGAAAAGCAATATTTCACCATTGCTTAAAAACGCCACTACCGATACGTCTGCATTGAAACTTGATGCACTTGTGCTCAAATCTCAACTTGCCTTGGTGGACGAAACAGTCAATTCAACCTCCTCAGAGCGGAAGATAATGGACATAGCCGCTTATCTCAAAGAAAAGAAAGCATCCATTCCGCAGGTAATGGCAAAGATGGATGTACTGGACGAAGTGCTGTCTCCCCACTTCTGGGAATCCAAAAGTTTGGGTTCACTCGAACGTATCAGGAAAGAGCTTCGTGAACTCATCCAATACTTGGATGGCGGTACGGTAGGACAAACGTTTACCATCAATGTGACAGACACGTTTGAAGAGGATAATTCGGGAGTCAATGTAACCCCTATCCGCACCTATCGCCGCCGGGTGGAGGATTATCTCAAAGAACATTTGTCGGATGACGATACATTGCAGAAGATATACCACCTTGACCCGCTTTCCGAACAAGACATCGCCCGATTGGAACAGATTTTCTGGGAAGAGTTGGGTTCAAAAGAAGAGTTTGAGGCACAAACAAGAACCAAGCCATACCAGCATAATGTGGCAGCTTTCATCCGTTCCATCATTGGCGTGGAGCAGGATATAGCATTGGAAAAATATCGTGCATTGATTCATGGTGCGGAACTGACTCGTATGCAAGAGGAGTATCTGCGTACACTCATTCGTTATGTATGTGAAAATGGGGATATTGCCACTGTTGTATTGCAGCAACCACCTTTCAATAAGTTCACAGCTATCTTCCGTGATAGCCCTAAAGCACTTATTGATTATGTAAAACTAATCAGTAGGGTGATTGCGGCGTAAATAAAAGAACAATAGAAAACAGAAGATAATTATGGGGAAGACAGTAACAACATATCTCATAGACGGAGACCCGAAAGGAACTCAATATGCATTCATCAGCAATAAGATTTGCCAGATGTTTGTCGTGCCACGTTCTAACCTCTCTTATCTGAATACTCAAGAGAAGTTGCAGAAACCTGCATTTTATATATTACTGGGCGAAGATGAATCAACTAAGCCGCAGGCATACATTGGTGAAACGGAAAATTTTAAAGAGCGTGTGAAAGACCACGACAGCAAGAAGGTGTTTTGGCAAAAAGCACTTATATTCGTGTCGAAAGATGCCGATATGACTAAAGTTGATGTGCAATACCTAGAACATAAAGCGATAGCTGAAGCCAAGAAAGCAAACGCTTTTGTTTTAAGCGATAATAAACAAATCCCTAAAGCACCGAATCTACCAGAGCATCAACAAGATTCAATGGATGAATTTTTTGAAGATGTGAAATTTCTGGCATCATTTATCGGTTGCAATATCTTTGAAGTATCACAACCCAAAGAGGAACATCTATTCTACACCAAAGGTAGAGGGTGCAATGCAAAGGGCTTCTACAGTTCCGATGGCTTTACAGTCCTAAAAGGGAGTATTGTTGCCAAAACAATGGTTCCGTCTTTCAACTGGAAAGAAAAACGAGAAAAGATGCTTCAAGATTACACTTCCAACGAGAACGGAATATTGGTATTAACATCGGATAAAACTTTTTCAAGCCCCAGTACTGCCGCAGATTTCTGTATTGGTAGCAGCAATAACGGCTGGTTGGTATGGAAAGACAAAGATGGAAATACTCTAGATTCTGTTTATAGAAAACAATTAGAATAAAAGAGATGAAGATATTTTCTAAAATTCACAACTTCCTATGTGATACAAGTAGAGTGAACTGTGAACTGCAGTGGGTAAAAAAAGGATGGTACATAATATTGTTAATTATCTCATCAATATATGTGTTCAAAAACTTTGATACACTTGTGAATCAATGCTTTATTTGCAAATTTGACGGAAATAGTTTAATATTAATTTTATGGTTATTGTTATTAATAATGCCTCTTATCAATAGTATAGAAGGATACGGTTTTAAGCTTAATAAAGAACAAGCTAAACAAGATGAAATAACACATAAAATCAAACTCTTAAGAGACGATGTTATTAAGCAAAGTGATACTCTAGATCCGACCGAATTAGAAAAGCAATTAAAAGACATTCAAAAAGAACATACAAATGAATAATTATAATAGAAATCAAGAATTAACCCGCAAATATATTCGTGAATTGATTGATGACGGATTAAAACAGATGAAAGATTATAATCTTTCAGAGGACTTGTATGGTGTATGGCTAAAATATTCTCAACAAGTTTTGGAAATAACAACCAAAGATTATAATCCTGCAATCTTATTGAATTATCTTAGTGTAATTATGTCAATTAATCCACAATTAAAACCTTACCAAAAAATTGGGATATGTTTGGATTATCTTATAGGTATACTGAGAATTATTTAACATCAACCAATATAATAGAAGCGGATTAATTCAGACATATTCAATGATTAACTTCGACGAATACATCCCAACAAGGCAAGCCGCAAAAGCGTGAAAAAGGCTATGCGTGGCAAACAGCAATAGGACTTCAAGCAGTAGATGGCTTGAAGCCCTCAAATTATCTTATTGAAACTGCTCGCAAGCATATTGAGGGAGACATAACCATTGATGAAGTACAACAACTTATCAAGAGTTACTACGATTCAAAAGACATTCGTACTGAAAAGGATAATGAAACAGAGGAAGCCGATAAAGTTTCTGCCAATATAACCAAGCTATTGAATGAGCGTTCGTTTGCCTTTACCGTAGCTGGATTGACCGCCATTCATCGGCGGATATTTGATGGAGTATTCAAGTTTGCCGGACAAATCAGAGATTACAATATCACCCAAAAAGAATGGGTGCTTCGTGGCGATACGGTGTTCTATGTGTCTGCTCCCGACATCCGTAGAGCCATAGAATATGACCTTGAACAAGAAAAGGCTTTTGATTATACGGAATTGGATATAAACCAAATAGTAAGTCATATTACCCAATTCGTATCCGGGTTGTGGCAGATTCATCCGTTTGGAGAAGGCAATACCCGAACTACAGCAGTGTTCACCATCCAGTATTTACGCTCAATGGGATTCAATGTTGAGAATAACCTTTTCGCCAATCATTCTTGGTATTTCCGTAATGCTTTAGTTAGAGCTAATTATCAAAACAACAAAAGGGCATCAAAAGAGATTCTGTCTACTTGGAACGATTCTTCCGCAACCTTTTGATAGGAGAAAACAATGAATTGAGGAATCGTTTCATGGTGGTTAATGCACCCGAAGATATCGCTATCTCTACCCCGACAAGCTCAGACAATCCCTTACAAATAGATAATGAGAATATCAGCCGCTTAATAAAGGCTATTGCAAACAATAGATTATCAGTTAAAGAGATGATGGCTTCCGTAGGATTAAAGAACCGTGAGAATTTTATGGAATACTCACTCAATCCAGCCATAAAAGAGGGATTTGTTTCTATGCTCTACCCAGACAAGCCCCGTCATCCTCGTCAGAAATATATGTTGACGATTAAAGGATTGGCGGTGTATAATTCAAACAATCTGAAATAATGATAGACGAGAACAACACATCCCCTATTCAATCCGACTTTGAGCGAATTAAAAAGCGAGACGCAAAAGGTTTAGAGTACTGGACTTCTCGTGAGCTGTGCACTGCACTAGGCTATAGTGTACATATCAAAAATTCAATCGTATCCTAAACAGAGCTATCGCCATAGCCAATAAGAAAGGTTGTAATACTACCGGGCATTTTAACCCTACGATTGAAATGGTAAAACAGGCTTCCGGTTCCTTTCGTAAGGTGGAGAATATACATCTATCACGAATCGCTTGTTTGATGATTGCGGAAAATGCCGATAGCAAGAAGCCGCAAGTGCAAATGGCAAGAGAATATTTCAAACAAGAAATATCAACTCCTGAATTAATCGACAATAGTCTATCATCCAAGATATTGCTATATAAGACGAAACAAGGAGAAAGTCGTATAGAGGTCATCTTTAATAGTGAAACATTTTGGATGTCGCAAAAGCGAATGGCTGATTTGTTTGGTGTCGAAACGAATACGATTAACAATCATCTGAAAGATATATTCAAAAGCGGTGAATTGAACGAGAACTCAGTTATTCGAAAAATTCGAACAACTGCCCATGATGGCAAAAACGATGATACATTGTTCTATAATTTGGATGCGGTTTTTGCCGTTGGTTATCGTGTGGGCAGTTATCAAGCGGGCCAATTTCGGATGTGGGCTACATCGGTTCTAAAAGAAATGAGCATAAAAGGATTTGTATTGAATGATGAACGCTTGAAACAGGGCAAACATTTTGGCAAAGATTATTTTGACGACCTATTAGAACGTATCCGAGAGATACGAGCTTCAGAACGTCGGTATTATCAGAAAATCACCGATATCTATGCCGAATGTAGTGCCGATTATGACCCTAAGGCAGAGACCACCCTACAATTCTTCAAAATGGTGCAAGATATGATGCATTGGGCTACTTCACATCAAACGGCTACCGAAATCATCTATTCAAGAGCAGATGCCCAAATGCCCCACATGGGACTTACCACGTGGAAAAACGCTCCTGACGGTAGAGTTCAAAAGTCGGATACAATTATCGTCCAGAATTACCTATCAGACAAAGAAGTTTCTGCTTTCAATCGTCTTTCAACCGCTTTCCTTGATTTGGCTGAACTTCGTGCCGAACGGCAAATCATTTCCACAATGGCAGATTGGAAAAAGCAATTGGATGATTTCTTGACTCTATATGAGTATGATAAATATAATGAGGCTGACACCATTTCCGCCGAACAAGCGAAAGAAAAGGCATACGCTGAATATGATAAATTTCGCTTGATTCAAGATAATGAGTTTCTTTCAGATTTTGATAAGGAACTCAAGAGGTGGAAAGAGAAAGGGTTGTTTGGTAAAGATTAATTCTATCTATAAACACTATTAACAGGAACATAAGATGAACCATAACGGCATATTCTCACTATCTTTTCCCGAAGCTAAGACAATTATTGTCTCTGGTGATATTCATGGAGACTTTAATCAGTTGGTGTTCAAACTCTGCATCCAATATCAGCTTACGGACACCTTGCTAATTGTAGCCGGGGATTGTGGCTTTGGCTTCGAAAAGAAAGAGTACTATGAACAGATGGTTAGACGAAATGTCAAGCGAATGAACCAAGCCAACAATTGGATTGTGTTTGTGCGAGGTAATCATGATAATCCAGCTTATTTCGATGGAGCAATGTTCAACTTCGAACGCTTCATCGCTATTCCAGATTATACTATTCTACAAGCCTGTAATCATACCATCCTTTGTGTTGGTGGAGCTATCTCTATTGACCGTATCTATCGCATAAATGAATGGGATAAACGCAAATACCGTGTTCATTCAAATGAACCGCAAGAAAATGATATTTCTCGCAATTTATATTGGCAGAACAAAGCTCCTATTTACGATTCTGATAAGCTGAATACCATCCGTGCAAACTTCTTGATTGATACAGTTGTCACACATACCGCACCTTCATATTGCGAACTATTCTCAAAAAGCAATCTTAACCAATGGGCTGAGAACGATCCTTCATTAATTGAGGATATACAATTTGAACGAAAAACGATGGATATGCTTCTAAACCATCTCAAAACCAACAATCATCCGATAAATCATTGGTATTATGGGCATTTTCATCAAAGTTGGCATTCTGCTATTGATGGAATACTATATCAGATGCTCGATATTATGGAATTCTGTCAAATATATTGATTTATACCATTTCGGGTATAATAATGATGCAATAGACAGAATTATACCCGATAGAATATAATAGTTGTTACCTGAATATAAGTGTTCCTATTAGGGCATACAAATATTTTCCATAGTGGACAACGGAAGCAATTACATTTTTTCAAGCGAATAAATCTGACTTATTACACTTTTTAAAACGAATAAAAGATGAGGGAGCAATATCAATATTCAAACATAATATATCCTTCTTGGTCATAACCTTTTCGTTCATGATGGATACGATCTATCAACTGCTGCAAATCACTCTCATCTGACTTAATGTCCTTAAAACGACAATACTGTTCATCGTATCTTTTTCCGGAACCGGACTTCAAACGAGAGTCAATATCGGAAGGAATTAGAAATGAAAAACGTTCCGCTCCTAAATATTGTTGAAATTCAAAGAGAAATATGCCAATACCTGCTAAATCAAAATCACCGAAATGAAGATAATGATTGGGAATAGTACATAGCCATCTTCTAAGATCTGTTGATTGTGGGTAGCGGGACACAAAGAGTGCTTTTTTCGGAAGCTTATGCGCTTGAAGATATTTTTCGAAAAATACTCTTTGATTGCGAATCATTCTGAAATTTTCCATATTCTCGATACCTATCACTACTACGTCTTTAGGTATTGTGAACGTCTCCCATTCTGCGACAAAAACAAAACTCCCTTTTTGTGGGTTTACCATAAAAGGTTCTCCGTTAAGCCTACACCCAATAGGCTCATAGCTGTTTACAGGGAATCCTGGGCAGGAACGAACCATAACAAGTTTGGAGTTACCTGTTTCTGTCGCCATAGAAGCGCGTGAATCTGAGATATTTACTTCGAGAATGCGATAGTTTTCATCCTTATCGATCAGAAATCTTTTTAAAGCTTCAGTATCACGGGCACGATATGATTTTCTTGAGCCGTGGGAGGTAACTAATAGCATACCCTCGGTCAATAGTTCATCCCGTAACTTACTGCTTAGTTTTGAACCTGTGACTTGTTCACCTGCTATCAATGCTTGTATAGACGCACTTATTGCCATATTGTATCCGACTATTTTATTCGTTTCAATAATTTTTCCACTCTCGTCTTCACTCCATACTTACTCAGAAGATAGGTATAACGATAGTCGTAAGGATTATAGGATGTGGGGGAACTATTGATGAGATAGATATTGCGTGAATTGGCAAATTGGAGAATACCTTTGATATTGTTAGGATGCAAGCGTCCTATCTCATCCATCATGCAATGTACAATGAAATCACCACTCTTTCGGGCTGCCTTTTTCTTAAAGACGTTGATGAGCATGATATTGACCATTGCCTTCACAAGAATGTCCGTACCATCTGACCCTACATTATTAATACGCTCGACCCAGTTCGTGTCGTTATCGTTTTCCTTTACTCGAAATTGTAAGCGGAATGCGTCACTCAATGATACAGATGAACGATTCGGTTCGTTCTGCAACTGATGAGATAAACTCTTCAGATAATCCACGACCTTGAGGTTCACTTCATCCCGATTATTGCTTGAGAAAAGATTAAGTTCACCGATAGAGAGCGCATTTTCTACGGTATAATCATGAATGGATATAAGCAGTTGCATGAGCTTGTCTGAGGATTCATTCGCTCTTAGCTCAATGCTCTTGATGACTCCAGCAAAGTTCTTTTCTACAAAATCACGATTGATGTCAAGTATCACTCCGTCCACATCCGATCTACGTTTCATCAGCGAACCAATTTCGGTTGAGATACGTCCCAAAATGTCTTTATAATGCTCGCTGGTACGTCGGCGGAACTCATCGATTTTGTTATTGTCCATGAACTCCTGCAAATCAACGGCAATTTGCAGATAATCATTGTCCGTCACAGGCATCGTGTTGAAACGGAAAGTATTTTGAGGCTTGAAGTTGCGATTGAAACTAACCACTATATCTTTAAGTTTGTCGATTGACTCGCGTTTTTGATTGACAGTACCTCTAAGTTGGCTCAGGAGTTGCTGACAATCCAAATGTGTCTCCATTGTCTTGTCATCAGAGAGATAAGTGTCGGGTACCAAATGTTCGTTCTCGACCATTTGATGATATGTAATAGTCAAGACTTGTTCTGACATTTGTTTTACTATCGGACAAAAAAAC
>NZ_CAJULN010000019.1 GCF_910586915.1 uncultured Bacteroides sp. | reverse complement strand
TGTGTGCAACTTTTTCATTTGTAAATATTTAGATTCTTAATTCAACCAACGAGTAGTCCTTAATGTAATATTATAGCTATGAATAAAAAATACATTTTTATGTCCTTTTATTGAGCTTTTCCGCGTTGTGTATTAATGAATCTTAAAAAAAAGAGTGGCTACTACGTATTTTCTCTCAAAAAACCATCTTTATAAGTAGATGGCGGTAATTTGTATATAATTTCCTTCATTGACAATACCGAAATAAAGATGAATATGAAGAAATTATGTCTCTTAGCTGTTTTCAGTTTTTTGATAGTGATGGTTTTCAAAACTGTGAGCATACACTATCTCTCCCAAAAAGATTCTTCTTTGGAAGTCGCTTTGCGGGTTGCCGGCGACAATCGGGCAGAACTCGAGAAATTAGAACTTTTTCTGCGGGAGGAGAATAGTGTTTTGTCTGTTAACGCAATAGGGGAGGCACTATGGAATGAGGAAAGTAATTATGAAAATAAGGTATATCAAGTTATCAATCGGTTGCGGAACAGCTTGAAGCAGACTTCAACTTTGTCTGTCGACAGGGCATCTTGTGGTGGCTATCGGTTGAATATCAGAGAAGTAAAAATGAATATCGAATCGTGAAATATCTGCATATATCCATGTTTTTGTTCTTATGCAAGAAAAATTTTTCTTCATTACATTCAAGGTTTGTCCGACACCCGGGTGTCATCACCACTGGGACCCGGATGTCAGACTGGTTAAGACCCGGGTCTGGGTATGGCTGACACCCGGGTGTCGGATAAGATGCAATTGCAGATAAAAAAAGAAGGAAGTATAACCGATGAAGATGGCATATGCAGCGTGGAAAAAACAATTGCAGTACGATTTGAGAAAGTTAAAGTCAGGTGGGCATAAACAAGAATGGACGATATCGCTTCTCCCAAAGTTCTAATCGTCCATTCCGAATACTGCCTTAAAAAAGAAAGGAGGTATTTGAATACAAAAGTAGACATTAAGAATGAAATTGGCAAATGATTGCCTTGTTCTGTTGAAAGGATAGATACAGAAGTGGTTGGCAGAATTAATTTTGATGTTAATCTTGTCGATTTTTACAATAAGTAGGTAAGGTGTAAATTTAAATAATAGAACTGTATGTATAAAATAACGAAAACATTAGTATGTGTTTTTATGTTTGTTGTGCCCATGATATCTTGCAAAAAGAATGCGGCATTACAAAGCACGATAGTTAATGACTCTTTGTGTCAAGTCATTACCATGAATCCTGATAATATCAACAGAAAGGAGCCGGGGAAAATCTCTGCATTTGCAGACGGAGTGGAATACATTCCTTTGCAGACGGCGGATAGCATCCTGATTGGTGAAATAACCCGTCTGATTGTTTGGAACGATTTGTATTATATTTGGGATAAACTTTCAGAGACAATCTTCTGTTTTGCTCAAGACGGCAGTTTCCAATATAGAGTCAACAGGCAGGGAGAAGGACCAAGTGAATATTTGAACATAAGTGACTTTACTTTGAATAGAGAAAACGGGAATTTGATGATTTACTCTGACAGGGCACAGACTCTTTATGAATATACAACCGGTGGGGAATTGGTAAAGAAATCCGAAATCCCTTTCCTGATGTCGTCTTTTGCAGCCAAAGGGGACTGGAAATACTGTTACTTGGGCAGACTTCCCAATAGACAGTTATATGAAGATATCTTTCCTGAGTCGTATCGGTATGTGACGCTGAATGACGGGAATGTGTGCAATCAACATTTCAAATACGAGTATAATAAAGATTTTCTGAATGTTCCGTTATCTTCCAACAATTTCACCTATTATAAAGACAAGATTCTTTTGACTGAATTTTTGTGCCCTGCGGTTTATGAGATTGACAGTCTCGGCAATTTGATTCCCCGTTACCGCATCGAATTTACTACCAATACTTATGTTCCTTCGTTTAATGAAAGCATCGATTTGAGAAGAATGAAAGAAGCCGAGAAGGAAGGAGAATATACCAGTTTATTCGGTGCTTTTTATGAGAATGAGAATTATCTGTTTTTCAATTATTCCAGAGGTTTGATAGCATTGGCTTATGTGGATAAGAAAGATGATTCTATTCATAATCCCGGTTATTTCCTGTTGGATGATTTCAATCAGAATACATTGTCCGTTACCCTTGCTTCTGTCGACGAAAAGTATGTGTATCTGTTGGAAGAGCCGGGGCTATTGAAGGAAAAGCAAAGACGAAAGCAACTCTCTTCCTGTTTGAGTGAGCTGTGCGAAAATATGCAAGAATTTGACAATCCGGTTATTATTAGAGCAAAGTTGAAATGAAAGTTGTAATAAAACAGATATTAGTATATATTCCTTTCCTTGTTTGTATAGGGGGATGTATTGGTAACAAAGAGTGTAGTGGACTTTCTCACGATGCAGTCGGCTATATGGTGTCGAGTCTTTTTCAGACAAAGGAAATTGCCTTCCCATCCTATTATATGGTGAAAGATATATCGGGGAAGTCGTATCGAATGGATAGCATTTTTGCAAAACCTTGTTTAGTGTTTAGATTTAGCGAACTTAACTGCGAGAATTGTATCAAGTCTTCTATAGACTTGATTCGTGAGTCAAAAGTCGGAAATCATATCATAGGTTTGGCAAGTTATAACAATATGCGTATGTTACATCTTGCCCCAAAGAAATACGGTATTTCTTTTCCTATATATTTTGTTCCGATGAATGATTCGGATATGTTATCGTCACAATATGAGAAATAGGGTAATCCTTATTTGTTTCTAATGGATAGGGATTTGAAGGGTAGATATTTCTTTTCTTCTTCGCTACAATATCCGGAAATTTTTAAAGAATATTTGGAACAGGCTTTTGTCATGTTGGAAGAAAAGAGGGATACTGATATCTTTGATGAGAAGAACAAGGATTTGGGTACGGTAGTAAAAGGACAGAGATATGAAATTGAATTTATATATACTAATACCACCAATGATTTGCTGGTCATTAATGATGTTAAAACTTCATGTGGGTGTTTGGTGTCTAAGTGGAGAAAAGAGCCTTTGCATTCTGGGAAAATGTCAAGTTTGATGGTAGAGTTTAATCCTGATAATTTGGGATATACTTCAAAAACAATTGTTGTTTCCCACAATCAATCGAATATTCCTATCAGGTTGAAGATAAAAGCAGATGTTGTAGAGAGGATAGATGATTAACATTATTTTTTTTTAAAAAATCACCCAATCGCTATTAGTACTATTCGTGCTATTCCAATGCTATGTATTGGCACGTTTGTATTTATTCGCTTCGTGCGTGATACCAACCTGTTCGATGTCTCCCACTTTGCTTGGAGGTGATTATATCATTACCTCCTTGCAGATACCGGGGCGTAGGATATGGGAAGAAGATAGTTGCGGTCATTTTTCCATTCGTCGCGAAGAGGGCATCCACAAGGTACGAAAAGGAGATGTAGTTGTTTTCAATTTTCCTTACTCTTCTGATGTTGATCGGATGAAACTCGAATCGAAAGTGTTTTATTGCAAACGTTGTGTGGGTGTTCCGGGAGAGACATATACATGGGAATGGGACGCCGGTAAATCCCGCATCTATCTTCCTTGTGCGGGAGAAGAGCTGCCGATTGATTCGACGAATTATGAAAATTACCGCAAGTGCATAGAATACGAAACGGGGACGCGACTTGTCCGTTCGGGACGTATGGTGCTGTTAGGTGATTCCGTGATTCATTCTTATCGGTTCCGGAATAACTATTATTTTATGTGTGGCGACAATTACTTTGATTCTTACGATTCCCGCTTTTGGGGAATGTTGCCGGAAGACTTTATTTTGGGCGTAGGGCGATTTATTTGGTTTTCTCGGGATAAGGAGAGTGGTAAAGTTAGGTGGTCACGAATGTTTAAAAAGATATGAAGATAGAAAGTAGGCAACTGCGAAACGATGCATCTGCTATGTTGATGTTTGTAGGGACAATAGGGTTGTTGAGTACTGTTTGTGCTTATTCTTCTGCCATTCCTGCCGGCGATGTATCCTATCAATGGCTGTGGTGTGGATGGGGAGCGGTGTTGTTTGCCATATGTATATGGCTGTCGGCTCTGCTGTCTGTCAAAAGAACGGGCGTTTTTCATGATGCAGTAATCTGGGGAATTATCCTGATGGGAGGAGTTGAAGCCGTCTTGGGATTGTGCCAGATTTACGGTTTGGGCTCTTCCAATCATTCGCTGTATGCGGCGACAGGGTCTTTTTACAACCCCGGTCCCTATTCCGGTTATCTGGCGTTGGCGTTTCCGATGGCTTTGTACGAATGGTTGTGGATTGGTGCGACGAGTCGGAACACTTGGAAGCGACGGATAGGATATTATCTTTCTGCCGAAGTGTTGTGTCTTTTTCTCTGCGTACTTCCGGCAGGTATGAGCCGTTCGGCGTGGTTGGCCGCTCTATGTTCGGGGGGCTTTGTAGGTGGAATGCATTATTCGTGGGGTGCACGGTTGCGGAACGCTTGGCAGGCTCATCGGACAAAAGTGGTGTTTGCCGGATTGTTGATTGCTGCAGTTTTGGCGGCAGGCAGTTCCGCTATTTATTATATGAAAGAAGATTCTGCCAAAGGACGGTGGTTTATGTGGAAGATAAGCAGCCTTGCCGTTGCTCGCGAACCGCTTGTCGGGCATGGTGCCGGCAACTTTGTATCCGCCTACGGACAGTCGCAGGAGGATTATTTTTGCCCGAGGAACATATACGGAAGATGAAGAGCGGGTGGCAGGCAGTCCGGAGTATGCATTCAATGAATACTTGCGGGTGGCAGTAGAGTACGGGGTGCCCGCCTTATTGCTTATGCTGGCGGCGATTGGTGTATGTTTGCATCGGGGAGTCAGGCGGAAGCGTATCGGGCTCTGTGGAGGAGTGCTTTCGCTGCTTGTGTTCTCCTTTTGGCAGCCTGCTTTTTAGAGTGTTCGCGTAGATGGTTGCTGTTGTTGGGGCTTGTGGTTGGTGTGTCGGGCGTGTGGCTGGTACGGCACAATGCATATGAGGCTTGCCGGAAATGGACACAATGCAAAATGCTGTATGGTATCGGAGCCTATGGCAATGCAAAAGAAGAGTACGAAAAACTATATCCGCTTTTAAAAGACCGTCCCCGTTTTTTGTTTGAATATGGGCGATGCCGCATCAACTGAAGGAATATGAGCTATCCAACGGCGTACTGAAAGAAGCGGAACAGATTAGTTGCGACCCCATGATTCTGAACGTTATCGGTAAGAATTACCAGTCGTTGGGCGAATATGAAAAAGCCGAAAGATACTTGCTGCGCTCCATCCACCGCCTTCCGGGACGCATTTACTCGTATTATCTTTTGACGAAACTTTATGCCGAACCAGGTTATTTGCAACCCGAAAAAATGAGACGTACGGCGGAGGTTGTATTGACGAAAGAATCGAAGGTGCAATCGACGGCTGTAAGAGAAATGAGGGAAGAAATAGAAAAAATGATATTAAAAAGGGAATTAAATGACGAAAATGAAAAATAAAAGATTTATATTTGGCAATTAAAAAATAATAACCATGAAACAACACAACTTATCTTGTATCTTATTAGGCTGTTGTCTTGCCTCTATCGGAATGATTTCCTGCTCCGGTAGCAAAGAAGCGGATGAATCGGACAAAGGAGTTTCCACCGTCCTTCCACAAATGAAGAATGAGGTTTCCATCCAGATATTGAAGAAGCGTAACTTTGACCATGAACTGGTAAGCAACGGCAAGGTGAATGCCCGTAGAAAAGCCGATTTGCGCTTTGAAACGAGCGAAGTCATTGCACATATTTATGTGAAGAATGGCGACCGTGTCCGCAAAGGGCAGAAGTTGGCAGAACTCGACAAGTTTCGCTTGGAGCAGAATTTGTCTCAGGCGGAAGATGCTTTGTTGAAAGCCGAGCTCGAACTGAAAGACGTGCTTATCGGACAGGGATATACGCCGGACGATTTCAGCAAGGTTCCTGCGGAGACCCTGAAGATTGCGAAGGTGAAGAGCGGTTACGAGCAGTCGAAATCTCAGTACGAACTGACTAAAAGGGAGATGGAACACGCTACACTTACTGCGCCTTTTGATGGGGTGGTGGCTAATCTTTTCTCGAAATCGTATAATCCTGCCAATACCTCGGAAGTATTCTGTACGGTTCTTGACAGCAAAGGGCTGGAAGCTGAATTTACCGTGTTGGAGAACGAACTCGCCTTTATTAAAAAGGGGGATAGAGTGACGGTCACTCCTTATGCCGGAGGAAGTTCATTTGCCGGCAGTGTATCCGAAATCAATCCGTTGGTGGATGCCAACGGAATGGTGAAGGTGAAGGCGGATGTAAATGGTGAAGGCAAGTTGTTCAGTGGTATGAATGTAAGGGTCAATGTCCGGCGGAACTTGGGCGAGCAGTTGGTAATTCCCAAAACGGCTGTGGTGCTGCGTTCGGGCAAGCAGGTAGTGTTTACACTGAAAGAAGGCAGGGCTGTATGGAATTATGTGTACACGGGATTGGAGAATGCAACGGAATATATTGTTTCCGATAAGTCTCAGAAGGGTGTGGAAGATGGTCTGTTGGAAGGAGATACGATTATTGTGACCGGAAATTTGAATCTGGCACACGAGGCGGAAGTAGATATAAGATAATCAAAAGGTACGGAAAACTAAAGTCAGCATGATAAAATTTTTAATCCAACGTCCTATTGCCGTATTGATGGCGTTCACCGCTTGTTTTATAATCGGCCTGGTGACCTGTTCCACATTGCCGGTATCGTTGCTTCCGGATATTGCCATCCCGGAGATTACCGTACAGGTATCTGCCGCCAATACATCTGCACGCGAATTGGAAAACACGATTGTAAAACCTTTGCGCAGCCAACTGATTCAGGTCTCTACCTTGAAGGATATCCATAGCGAATCGAGAGACGGGGCAGGTATTATCCGTTTGTCTTTCGATTATGGCACGAATACGGATCTTGCTTTTATTGAAGTCAATGAGAAGATAGATGCTGCAATGAACTATCTTCCCAAAGAGACGGAACGCCCGAAAGTCGTCAAGGCGAGTGCAACGGACATTCCCGTGTTCTACCTCAATCTGACCTTGAAGAATGACAGTGCTTATTGTGCAACGGGAGAACACGCTTTCCTTGAATTGTGCGAGTTTGCCGAATCGGTCATCAAGCGCAGGATAGAGCAACTCGAAGAGGTGGCTATGGTAGACGTGACCGGACTGGTGGAACGCCAGGTGCAGATTGTACCCGATGAGGACAAACTTGCCATGATGGGGCTTACCATTGCGGATATCGAATCGGCCTTGTCGTCCAATAATGTGGAGCCGGGCAGTATGACGGTGCGCGACGGATACTACGAATACAATATCAAATTTTCGACATTGTTGCGCACGGCGGAAGATGTGGAAAATATTTATCTGCGTAAGAACGACCGCATTGTACAGTTGAAGGATTTCTGCAAGGTGGGTGTCGTACCGGTGAAGGAAAAAGGGGTATCCCTTTCGGACGGAAAGCGTGCGGTGACACTTGCTGTCATTAAGCAGGCGGACGAGAACATGGACAAGATGAAACGTTCTTTGGTAGGGACGATGGAGTATTTCCGGCAGATGTATCCGGACATTGATTTCAGTATCAGCCGTAATCAGACGGAACTGCTGGACTACACAATCTCCAATCTCAGGCAGAATCTTTCTTTGGGCTTTCTTTTTATCTGCCTGGTGGCAGTCCTGTTTTTGGGTGATGTGAAATCTCCGTTGGTCATCGGACTCAGCATGGTGGTTTCCATTGTAATCAGTTTCGTATTCTTTTACCTATGCAATATGTCATTGAATATCATCTCTCTTGCAGGATTGATTCTTGCTTTGGGAATGATGATTGACAGTTCGATTATTGTCACCGAGAACATTTCGCAGTACTGCGAACGCGGATATTCCCTGCGACGTGCTTGTATCACGGGCACGAGTGAAGTGGTGACGCCCATGTTGAGCTCTTCGCTGACTACCATCTCCGTTTTCGGTCCCCTGATTTTTATGAGCGGTATTGCCGGAGCTATTTTCTATGACCAGGCCTTCTCCGTTACAGTAGGGCTGATGGTCTCTTATTTTACAGGTATCATGCTTCTTCCTGTGCTCTATCTATTAGTCTATCGGGCAGGTCTCCGTGTCCGGAAATGGAAGTGGCTCTCCTTTAAATTCAATAATCCGATAAAAGACCATATGCTCGATCGTTTCTATGACGCTGGTGTCGACTGGGTGTTCTGTCATAAAACGTTCAGTGTGCTTTTTTGTGCCATTTCCATTCCGCTTTGCGTATTCTTCTTTTTCTTTATTGGCAAAGAGCGGATGCCCGATATCGAAGAAAACGAACTGATAGTACGTGTAGAATGGAATGAAAATATCCATGTAGATGAAAACAGAAAACGTGTGGACACACTTTTTAAAGAACTTGACGGACGGTCGCTTGAACAGACGGCTTCTGTCGGCAGGCAGGACTTTATCCTGAACCGGGAGAGGGAACTTTCGTCTTCCGAAGCCGAACTCTATTTTCGGACGGAGACCCCCGGCGAGATTGTCCCTTTGCAGCAGGAGATATATCGGAGATTGAAAGAACACTATCCGCTTTCTGTCATCTCTTTCTCTCCGCCGGAGACGGTATTCGAGAAACTGTTTGTGACGGGTGAGCCGGATATCGTAGCCGAATTCTATGCCCGCAACAGGACACAGGCGCCCGAAGCGGAAACGATTCGTAAAATGGAACGGGAGTTGGCAGCGGAAACCGGAATAAATCCTACGGGTATCGCGTTTGAAAACCAGTTGAACCTGAGTATCGACAAGGAGAAACTGCTGCTTTACCGTGTTTCCTATAATGAGCTTTACCGGATACTGAAAACGGCTTTCCGTGAGAACAGTGTGACCATGCTGCACTCTTACCAGCAGTATCTTCCGATTAATATTGCCGGAAATGAAAAGACCGTGAACAGGGTATTGCAAGAGACCTTGATACAGACACAGCCGGATAACAAGGGCAATGTGGAATATCTCCCGCTCCGGGAACTGGTAAAGGTGGCTCCTGCAGAAGACCTGAAAAGCATTACTGCCGGACGCAACGGCGAGTTTGTGCCTTTCGATTTTTATGAAGTGCACGATGCGGACAAACTGATAAAGGAGGTGAAGCAGGTAGCCGGACATACGGGTGACTGGGATGTCGGCTTTTCCGGCAGTTTTTTCTCCAACAAGGAGATGCTGGACGAATTGGTGGTGATACTTCTGATTTCCCTGTTGCTGATGTATTTCATCCTTGCGGCGCAGTTTGAGAGTTTTCTACAGCCTTTGCTTGTCCTGGCGGAAATACCTATCGACGTGGCCTTTGCTCTCTTGTTGCTTTGGCTTTGCGGGCATACGCTGAATCTGATGTCGGCTATCGGACTTATTGTCACCTGTGGTATCGTCATCAATGACTCTATCTTGAAACTGGATGCAATCAATGAGTTGCGTAAAGCCGGCGTTCCCTTGCTGGAAGCCATCCACGAAGCCGGACGCAGGCGTTTGCGCCCCATTATCATGACTTCGCTGACTACGATTTTTGCGATGGTCCCGTTATTGTTCTCGTCGGATATGGGTTCGGAACTGCAAAAGCCCTTATCCATTGCCATGATAGGGACCATGTTGATAGGTACGATGGTGAGTCTGTTTGTCATACCATTGCTTTATTGGTTTATTTACCGGGAAAAATAGAACAAAACAAGTTGAATTATGAAGATATTATCTAAACTTTTTATAATAGCTGCCATGTCGGGAGTAGGTGTCTCTTCGCTATATGCACAGAAGCATTTGGTGCTGGATCTGAACCAGACAATTGCTTTGGCAAATGACAGTTCGTTGGAGGCCTTCCGCACACAAAATATGTATCTTTCCGGTTATTGGGAATACCGGACGTATAAGGCAAACCGCTTGCCCAGCCTGACGTTGGACCTCACTCCCGCACAATACAACCGGGACATCACAAAACGTTATGACTCGAACACGAACTTGGACGTGTACCGTACGCAGCAATCCTATTATGCTTATGGGGGACTGACCGTGAGACAGAATCTCGACCTCACCGGAGGTACATTCTACTTGGAGTCAAACCTTGCCTATATGCGCAGTTTCGGAGGTAATAGCGTGACACAGTTTACCAGTGTCCCGATAAGGCTCGGATATTCGCAGAGCTTGGTGGGATACAATCCTTTCAAGTGGGAGCGGAAAATAGAACCGTTGAAGTATGAACGCGTGAAGAAGGAGTTTCTTTATAATGTGGAGAAGGTTTCGGAGACGGCCACGAATTACTTCTTTTCCCTTGCTATGGCGCAGGCGGAATATAAATTGGCAAAGGACAATTTAGCTTCTACGGATACGCTCTACCGCATCGGGCAGCAACGCCATCGGATAGCAGCTATCTCACAAGCGGATTTGCTGACTTTGAAGCTCGACCGTGTCAACGCACAGAATACTTTGCAGAACAAGGCGAGTGACTTGAAACGGGCGATGTTTTCTTTGGCCTCTTTTCTCAATCTGGATAAGAATACGCAAATCGAATTGCAACTCCCGTCCCGTCCGGGTATGATAGAGATTCCGGTGGACGAGGCTTTGAGTTGGGGGAGGAGCAACAATCCCCAGTTGTTGGAATTGAAGCAGAACGTATTGGAGGCGGAACGGAATGTGGACAAGACGAAGAAAGAATCACGTTTCAATGCCAGCGTGAATGCAAGTGTCGGTTTCAACCAGGTGGCGGATAATTTCGGAGATGTCTATTACAAACCGATGCAGCAGGACTTGGTGGCAATCAGTGTTTCCATTCCGTTGCTGGATTGGGGAGTGCGTAAGGGTAAGTATAATATGGCACGCAATAATCTGAATGTGGTGAAGATTTCGGCACGTCAGGATGAGATTGGCATCGAAGAGGAAGTGATTATGACCGTAAGTGAGTTCAACATCCAGCAGCAGTTGATAGTAAGCGCGGAAGAGGCGCTGGATTTGGCCGTGCTTGCTTATAATGAGACGAAGCAGCGCTTTATCATAGGCAAAGCCGACATAAACAGCCTGACTCTTTCACTCAACAGGCAACAGCAGGCACAACGGAATTATATTTCCGCTTTACAGAATTACTGGCTGAATTATTACAAGATACGTCGGCTTACCTTATTCGATTTCGCTGCGAAACTGTCACTTTCGGACAGATTCGATTTCAATGGGGGAAAGTTGGTTAAATAATAATTTGTCCTCTGTGGTGAATGAAATGTAAATACGATACAAAATATGGCTCCTGAAATAAAAAAATCCTCAAAGGCTTCCGCCTTCACGCTGATTGTCTCTTTTGTCTGTGTCGCTTTGGTGGGCCTGGCGCTTGTGCCGTTGTTGCCCGTCAAATTGAATCCGTCGCGGACGTTGCCCGGTTTCACGGTACGTTTCAGTATGCCCGGAACCTCGGCGCGTGTGGTAGAGATGACAGCTACCAGCAAGTTGGAGGCGATGCTTGCCCGTGTAAAAGGGATTCGGGGAATTTACTCGACATCGGGAAACGGGTGGGGGAGTATCAATGTGAATCTGGACAAGCACGTGGATGCGGCAGTGGCACGTTTCGAAGCCTCCACCATTATCCGTCAGACGTGGCCCGAGTTGCCCGACGGAGTCAGCTATCCGTATATTCAGATGCAGAGTTCGGGACAGAGCAGCCAGTCTCCTTTCATGTCGTTTACAATCAATGCGCCCGCTACGCCCATATTGATTCAGCAGTATGCGGAGGAGCATATAAAACCACGTTTGGCACAACTCCCCGGAATTTATAAGATTAACCTTAACGGTGCTACCCCGATGGAGTGGCGTTTGGAGTATGACTCCGAACAGTTGCGTACGCTTGGGATAAGTACGGATGATATCTATGAGGCGGTCCGCCTGCATTATCAGAAAGAGTTTATGGGGACTTATGATGTGGAACAGGGCACTTCGGGCAGGCAATGGATACGTCTGGCGTTGGTTCCCGAATCCGAAAGCCGCGATTTTGATGCCGCGCGCATACAAGTGAAGATGAAAGACGGGAGAATTATCGGCCTTCATGAACTGGTGAAAGTATCCCGTGTGGAAGAGCAGCCCCAAAGCTACTACCGGATTAATGGACTGAACTCGATTTATCTGTCGGTCGTGGCAGAAGAAACGGCCAATCAGTTGGCCTTGAGCAAGGAAGTGAAAGCATATATGGATGATATCCGGTCGCTTCTGCCGGCAGGGTACGAGATTCACACCAGTTATGACGCTACGGAGTTTATCCAGGAAGAGCTGAACAAGATTTACCTGCGTACGGGAGTGACGGTAGCCATTCTGCTTCTGTTTGTGCTGTTGATTACCTGTAGTCCCAAATATCTGCTGCTGATTGTAGTCAGTCTGTCTGTCAATATAGCGATAGCCGTTATTTTTTATTATGCGTTCGGGCTGGAGATGCAATTATATTCTTTGGCGGGTATCACGGTATCGTTGAATCTTGTGATTGACAATACGATTGTGATGAGCGACCATTATCTGAGATGCGGAAACCGCAAAGCATTCATGTCGGTGTTGGCAGCTACGTTGACAACGATGGGAGCACTCGTCATTATCTTCTTCCTGGATGAGAAGATACGGCTTAATTTGCAGGATTTTGCAGCCGTGGTCATTATCAATTTAGGAGTATCGCTGTTGGTCGCTTTGCTTTTCGTACCTTCCCTGATAGATAAAATCGGGCTGAAACGCCGGAAACAGACGTTGCTTTCTGCACCAAGAAGGCGGATGGCGAGTGTACGTCTCTTCGTGTGGATACGTTCGAAGCTCCGTCGCCTCCCGGTTTATTTCAGCCGTTTTTACGGGGGGCTGATACGGATTCTGTGCCGTTGGCGGATAGCGGTGTGCATATTGTTGTTGCTGGCTTTCGGATTGCCAGTGTTCCTGTTGCCGGAAAAGATGAAAGGAGAGGGCAAGTGGGCGGAAATTTACAATAAGACATTGGGTACTTCTACCTATAAAGAAAAGGTGAAGCCGATAGTGGACAAGGCGTTGGGCGGAACGTTGAGACTGTTTGTACAAAAGGTATATGAGGGGAGCTACTTTACCCATAATGAAGAAGTGGTGCTTCATGCCAATGCCAACCTGCCCAACGGAAGTACGCTGGAGCAGATGAACACGTTGGTCAAGAAGATGGAGACATACCTGAGCGAATTTAAGGAAATCAAGCAGTTTCAAACCTCTGTGGAGAGTGCCCGCAGAGCCTCCATCCATATTTACTTCACGAAAGAACATCAGAAAAGCGGCTTCCCTTATACGCTGAAAGCCAACATGATTAGTAAGGCGCTCCAGTTGGGCGGCGGCGACTGGAGCATATACGGACTGCAAGACCAGGGATTCAGCAATAGTGTACGCGAGAATGCAGGTTCCTTCCGGGTGAAGATGTACGGGTATAATTACGACGAGTTGTACGCCCATGCAGAACAGTTGAAAGAGAAACTGTTGTCTCATCGCCGCATCCGGGAAGTGACCATCGGTTCCGATTTCTCCTGGTGGAAGGACGATTATATGGAATTTTACTTCAACCTCGATAAGCAACGGATGGCAGAGGAGGGGATTGAAGCCGGAAGACTGTTTGCCGCTGTCCGTCCGGTATATGGGCGGAACATGGAAATCGGTGCGGTGACAACGGAAGAGGGTATGGAAAGGATAAAACTTTCTTCCCGCCAGTCGGTGGATAGAGATGTGTGGGCGATGCAATATTATCCTTTCGAGGTGAATGGCAAGGAGTACAAACTTTCGGAACTGGCAACCGTAGCGAAAGGGCAGATGCCGCAGGAAGTGGCGAAAGAGAACCAGCAGTACCGTTTGTGTCTGCAATACGAATATGTAGGTTCGTCGGAACAGGGATATAAACTGCTGAAGAAAGACCTGGAAGAGTTTAATGAACTTCTTCCGATGGGATATACCGCCGAGTCGGAGCGTCAGAGCTGGTCGTGGGGAGCAAAGGACAACAAGCAGTATCGCCTACTTCTGATAGTGATTGCCATTATCTTCTTTATCACGAGTATCCTGTTCAACTCGCTGAAACAGCCGTTGGCTATTATCTTTGTGATTCCGGTATCTTATATCGGTGTGTTCCTGACTTTCTACTGGTTTAAACTGAACTTTGACCAGGGAGGTTTCGCATCCTTTGTGCTGCTATGTGGTATCACGGTGAATGCCAGCATTTATATTCTGAACGAATACAACTCCAACCGCAAGCGTTTCCCGCGTCTTTCGCCGCTTCGCGCCTACGTGAAAGCCTGGAACACGAAAGTGATTCCTATTTTCCTGACGGTGGCTTCCACCATCTTAGGCTTTATCCCTTTCATGGTGGGAGCTGAGAAAGAAGGTTTTTGGTTTCCGTTGGCGGCAGGTACTATCGGAGGGCTGATAATGTCGGTAATCGGGGTGTTTGTTTTCCTGCCGGTATTGACGTTGAAGAAAAGAGTGCATTGATTATGAAGCGCACTCCGGCGGTATTATAGAACCGTATCTCTTGCCCGAATCATGCGGTTGTTTTGCTCAAATCATGCGGATGTTTTACTTGAATCATGCGGTTGATTTAACCGAATCATGCGGTTGATTCGAGCAAATCTTCCGGTCTGTTTCACCGAAAGAAGTGCTCCTTTTCATCCATTCTTCCGTATGAGTGAAATTCTTGTCAATCACCATATATCTCCGGCATTGCTTGTCTCAATCAACCTCTCCACCCGTTGCTTATACTGGTCGGCTCCCTGAGCAATGTTTTTTCCAGCATTGGCAGTCCTTGTCCCATACACGATGATGGGCGAGTGCCACGTCATTCCCGCATGGATGGCACTTACCTGATAAGGACGCAAGAGTTCGTCCATCGTGAAGTAATTGCGCCCCCCGCTTCGGTAGGCCTCGATGTCCGAACCGGTAGTGGTAACCACAGTCAGCGGCTTACCGGCTACCGCTGGAGTGCGCGAGAGGAACGTAAACACTTCGTCGAGCCATCTTTTGAGCAGCGATGGGGCCGACAGCCAATGGAAAGGAAACTGGAAGATGAGCGCCGAAGCATCGGAGATGATTTTGCTCCATTCGTCTACGTCGAACGGTGCTCCTTGTTGCGCGTAAAGGTCGAACACTGCCACACCGTCGATATCTTTCACCATATCTATTAATGTTTTGTTTGCCTGCGACTCTTTGAGGTTGGGGTGAGACAGCAAAATCACTACTTTTCTAAAATCTTTATTCATATCAATCTGGTATTTAAAATGAAACAACTATACACTTACTATATATAAGGTTTGAAAACGGAAAAAGTTCGCCCAAAGCAATATCTTAATTAAAAATAAAACAATTCCGCTTTGTGCCCCGAATTTGTACATTTGCATTCCTATTTGTAGAATAAGATTGTATGATGATAGATTTTACCCTTTTTCCTTCTCCCTGCTACATCATGGAAGAAGAACGGTTGAGAGAAAACCTGAGTTTGATAAAGAGCGTAGCCGACAGGGCGGGAGTGGAGATAATCCTTGCCTTCAAGTCCTTTGCCATGTGGCGTTCTTTCCCGATATTCCGCGAATATATCGGCCATTCCACGGCAAGTTCGGTGTACGAAGCCCGCTTGGCGTTGGAAGAATTCGGCAGCGAGGCACATACTTATTCTCCTGCCTATACGGAACAGGATTTCCCGGAAATCATGCGTTGCAGCAGTCACATCACTTTCAATTCGATGGCGCAGTTTGAACGCTTCCACCCGATGACCATAGCCGAAGGAAGCGGTATTTCCTGCGGTATCCGTGTGAATCCCGAATATTCGGAGGTGGAAACGGAGCTCTATAACCCCTGCGCGCCCGGCACACGTTTCGGGATAACAGCCGATTTGTTGCCGGAGACACTGCCGCAAGGAATCGAAGGCTTTCACTGCCATTGTCATTGCGAATCTTCTTCCTATGAGTTGGAGCGTACGTTGACGCACCTGGAAGAGAAGTTTGCCCGTTGGTTCCCGCAGATAAAATGGTTGAATCTGGGCGGCGGACATCTGATGACCCGCAAGGATTATGATACGGAACATCTGATAACGCTGTTGCAAGGACTGAAAGCACGTTACCCGCATTTGCAGATAATCCTGGAACCCGGTTCGGCTTTCACCTGGCAGACGGGCGTGCTTACGTCCGAAGTGGTGGATATTGTAGAGAGCCGTGGTGTCAAGACAGCCATTCTGAATGTCAGTTTCACCTGCCATATGCCCGATTGTCTGGAGATGCCTTATCAGCCTGCCGTTCGGGGTGCAGAGATGGGGAATGAAGGAAAATATGTTTACCGTCTCGGAGGGAATTCCTGCCTGAGCGGCGACTATATGGGATTGTGGAGTTTCGACCATGAGTTGCAAATCGGTGAGCGAATCGTGTTTGAAGATATGATTCACTATACGATGGTAAAGACAAATATGTTCAACGGAATCCATCATCCTGCCATCGCTTTGTGGACAAAAGAGGGGAAGGCGGAAGTTTACAAGCATTTTTCTTACAAAGATTATCGCGACCGAATGAGTTGATAATCAAAAAGATTGTCTCTTTGCGGGAGTGAAGCGTGCAGGTTTCTTGAAAAAAAAGTGCGTAAAATGTTTGCAGGTTTACAGAAAATGCCTACCTTTGCAACCGCAAACGAAAAGATGCGGAAATAGCTCAGTTGGTAGAGCATAACCTTGCCAAGGTTAGGGTCGCGAGTTCGAGTCTCGTTTTCCGCTCTTGATTCTTTGAAATGCTGGAATAATACCTTTGCCCAGGTGGCGGAATTGGTAGACGCGCACGTTTCAGGTGCGTGTGTCGAGAGATGTGCAGGTTCGAGTCCTGTTCTGGGCACAGAGGTTGAAACTTTTGGAATTATGGAGAGGTGGCGGAATTGGTAGACGCGCTACTTTGAGGGGGTAGTGACAATTGTGTCGTGGGAGTTCGAGTCTCCTTCTCTTCACAGTTTATTGAAGTTTGTTTGCGGAAATAGCTCAGTTGGTAGAGCATAACCTTGCCAAGGTTAGGGTCGCGAGTTCGAGTCTCGTTTTCCGCTCTTGTTTCTTTGGAATGATGAAACTAAGTTTTGCCCAGGTGGCGGAATTGGTAGACGCGCACGTTTCAGGTGCGTGTGTTGCGAGGCGTGCAGGTTCGAGTCCTGTTCTGGGCACCAATCTTCAGGTTACTGAATGATGAAATTTAGTTTGCGGAAATAGCTCAGTTGGTAGAGCATAACCTTGCCAAGGTTAGGGTCGCGAGTTCGAGTCTCGTTTTCCGCTCGATATAAACGGAGGTTGTCAGTCGAAAAGACTGGCAACCTCTTTTTTGTATAATATTGAAAGTTTGCCGAATGGTTTTGCTAATAATTTAAATAGAAAATGTAATTTTGCAACGGACTGAGTCAACGTGCTTCCCCCAAAAAGAGCACTCTTGATTTCGCCGGACCTATAATTAATTTAATAACAAACGATATGATAACACAAATCATCAATGCACGTATCCTCACCCCGCAAGGCTGGCTGAAGGATGGGTCTGTTCTTATCCGCGACAATAAAATTCTTGAAGTAACAAATTGCGACCTCGCAGTGATTGGTGCCCAACTGATTGACGCCAAAGGAATGTATATCGTTCCGGGCGGAGTGGAAATTCACGCTCACGGCGGTGGCGGAAGAGATTTCATGGAAGGATCGGAAGATGCATTTGAAGCGGCTGTCAAAGCACATATGCAGCATGGAACTACGAGTATTTTTCCTACTCTCTCTTCTTCTACCATCCCGATGATTCGCGCGGCTGCGGCAACCACCGAGAAGATGATGGCGCAACCCAATAGTCCGGTGCTGGGACTTCACCTCGAAGGACATTATTTCAATATGGCGATGGCAGGCGGGCAGATACCCGAAAACATCAAAAATCCCGACCCCGAAGAGTATATCCCCTTGTTGGAAGAGACGCATTGCATCAAGCGTTGGGATGCCGCACCCGAACTTCCTGGAGCAATGCAGTTCGGCAAATACATTACGGCAAAAGGTGTGCTTGCCTCGGTAGGACATACACAAGCCGAATATGAAGACATACGGACAGCGTACGAGGCAGGTTATACCCACGCCACTCATTTCTACAACGCTATGCCGGGATTCCATAAACGGAAAGAATACAAATACGAAGGCACCGTCGAAAGTATCTATCTCATTGACGACATGACGGTGGAAGTAGTGGCAGACGGCATCCATGTACCTCCCACCATTCTTCGCCTTGTTTATAGAACGAAGGGAGTGGAGCGCACTTGTCTGATAACGGATGCACTTGCCTGTGCGGCAAGCGACAGTCAGACGGCTTTCGACCCGCGTGTGATTATTGAAGACGGAGTCTGTAAGCTGGCAGACCGTTCTGCTCTGGCAGGAAGCGTAGCTACGATGGACCGCCTGATTCGTACTATGGTGCAGAAGGCGGAAATTCCTTTGGCAGACGTGATACGGATGATTTCCGAAACCCCCGCCCGCATCATGGGAGTGCTCGACCGTAAAGGTACGCTCGAACGTGGCAAGGACGCCGATATCATTGCGTTGGACGAAGATTTGAACGTAAGGGCCGTATGGGCAATGGGACAATTGGTGGAAGGAACCAATAAATTATTTTAAACCTTAAAAAAGAAGACTATGTTAACTCAGATAATAAACGGAAAGATACTTACTCCGCAGGGCTGGCTCAAAGACGGCTCTGTACTGATTTGTGACGGGAAAATATTGGAAGTAACCAACAGTGACCTGGCTGTTATCGGCGCAACGGTGATTGATGCGCGTGGAATGACCATTGTCCCCGGATTCGTGAGCATACACGCACACGGAGGAGGCGGACACGATTTCACCGAAGCAACGGAAGAGGCTTTCCGCACAGCTACCACCGCTCACTTGAAACATGGTGCTACCAGCATATTTCCTACCTTGTCTTCCACTTCGTTCGAAAGGCTCTATCAGGCAGTCGATGTCTGCGAGCGACTGATGAAGGAGGAAGATTCGCTCATCTTAGGGTTGCACATCGAAGGTCCATACCTGAATCCGAAGATGGCAGGTACGCAATACGAACGTTTTCTCAAGACACCGGACGAGAATGAATATATCCCTCTGTTGGAACATACTTCCTGTATCAAGCGTTGGGACATCAGTCCGGAGTTACCCGGCGCACACGATTTTGCCAGATATACCCGTTCGAAGGGTATCATGACGGCGGTTACGCATACGGAAGCCGAGTATGACGAGATTAAGGCTGCTTATGCGGCAGGGTTCACTCATGCAGCTCATTTCTATAATGCGATGCCCGGTTTCCATAAACGCCGCGAATACAAATATGAAGGCACCGTAGAGAGTGTGTATCTGACGGATGGAATGACTGTGGAGATGATTGCAGATGGTATTCACTTGCCGGCAACCATCTTGAAACTTGTCTATAAGCTGAAAGGTGTAGAAAACACTTGTCTCGTTACGGATGCTTTGGCCTATACCGCTTCCGATAGCAATGTAGCGGTCGATTCGCAGTATATTATCGAAGGTGGTGTATGCAAGATGGCCGATCATTCCGCTTTGGCGGGTAGTCTTGCTACGGCGGATGTGTTAATACAAACGGTGGTGAAGAAGGCGAATATCCCGTTGGAGGATGCTGTGCGTATGGCTTCCGAAACTCCTGCCCGGTTGATTGGGGTAGCCGACCGGAAAGGTACGTTGGCAAAAGGCAAGGACGCCGATATCGTGATTCTCGATAAAGAGTTGAATGTACGTTGCGTATGGTCGATGGGAAAGATTGTTCCCGGCACTGATAAGTTGCTGCACAGATAATATATCCATATAACAAAAAAAAGAAGGTGTGTCTGAATTGAGTTTCCGGCACACCTTCTTTTTTTATCCTTTCGCTTCCTGATACATAAAGCGTTTGATTGACTTCTTCGCTGTTTTCTCAAACTCCTCGAAGTGTATTTTGACTTTACTTATCTGTGAGTAATTGGGAAGTTGCTGATTCAACTCGACCCGGTTTTGCTCCATCACTTTCAGAATATCCGCCTGTTGCAGTCCGTGAGCGAAGGCGTCATCGAAGTCGGGATAGATAAGTGCTACCAACTTCTCGTGCTGCAAGACAATAAGCGATTCCGAAACGTACGGCATATTGTTCAGTTGGCTTTCTATTTCTTCGGGATAGATGTTTTGCCCGGTGGATGTCAGCAGCAGGTTCTTGCTGCGTCCGCGCACGGTTACGCATCCTTCGTTGTCAATGATACCGAGGTCGCCCGTGTGCAGCCATCCGTGCACGTCGATGATTTGTGCGGTGGCTTCCGGGTTCTTGTAATATCCCAACATCAAGTTGTCTCCTTTGCAGACGATTTCACCGGCATGAGTTTCGGGGTCGGGTGAGTCTATTTTCACTTCCATGCGTGTAGCAGCTTTTCCACAGGAGGAGAGTTTCAGGGTTTCCCAACGGCTGGAACAGATAATCGGACCGCATTCGGTCATACCGTAGGCAATCGTGTATGGGAATCCTATCTTTTTGAGAAACGCTTCCACTTCGGCATTGAAGGGAGCGCCGCCTACGATGATTTCATCGAAGTTCCCGCCGAAGATTTCCATTGCTGCCTGGCGTGCCGACGATTTGATTTTATCATTGACGATGGGCACTTTGAGCAACAACTTGCCAATCTTGCTGTCTACTTTGGGGAGGATGTCTTTCTTGATAATCTTCTCTACAATCAGGGGTACGCAGGAGATTACCCGTGGTTTTATCTCTGCGAAGGATTGGGCTATGATTTTCGGCGACGGCATACGCGTCAGGAAATAGATATGCGCCCCTGCCGAGAATCCGTAGAGGAAATCGTACACCATACCGAATACGTGTCCCATAGGAAGCATGGAGACAATGTGGTCTCCCGGTTTTACGGGCAGCATTTCAGAACAATAGGCAACGTTCGACCAAAGGCTGCGATAGGGGAGCATGACGCCTTTTGAATAGCCGGTAGTGCCCGATGTGTAATTGATAACGGCAAGTTCTTCCGGTTGGTCTTTGCGGTAGCAGATATGTTCCGGACGGAAATTCTTGGGATAGCGTTTGCCATAGATGGCATTCCGGTGTTCGTAGGCATATAAGAGCTTGTCGTTTCGTGCCACTAAGGCGGAGAAGTCTGTCAATAAAGCGATACCTTCCAAGAGAGGCATGGCGTCTTCGTTCAGGTTTTCCCACACCTGGTCGCCCACAAAAAGCAGTTTGGCTTCGGAATGGTTGACGATGTTGTGGATATTGTCCGCCTTGAATTCGTGCAAGATGGGCACGATGACGGCTCCGTAAGTGACTGTTGCCAAAAAGGTGACAGCCCAATGGGCGCTATTGCGCCCGCAGACTGCTATTTTGTCTCCGGGCTGTATTCCTGCGCTTTCGAGAACGATATGGAATTTGGCGATTTTACGCGCCACATCTTTATATTGAAGGGTGATTCCTTTATAGTCTGTTAAGGCATCTTTGTCCCAGTTTTTGATGATACTTTGCTCAATATAATCAATGAACTGATGTTCTTGTTTCATCCGTTTTTTGCACATTTAGTTTAAAACTGCGCAAATTTAATATTTCATAACTGCAACCCGAATTTTGGATTTAAGTTTTACAGTTAATTAACGGAGGGTGTCTGAACAATTTCTTCACTCTTGGATTTCTCGGAAATGAGCAGGAGTTTGTCTCCTTCCTGTAATTTTAATGTTCCGTTGGGGACAAGGAACTTGTCGCCGCGTTTCACAATCATTACCAGTGTCCCTTTGGGAAGATTCATATCCTTTAATGTATCAGCCTCTTCCAACATTGCACGGGTAACGGTCATGTCGCTGAGGTCGGAGTCGATTTCATCTGGAAGCTCGACGCCGAAGTCATTGCCTGTCTTTTCCAAAGGTTCGGAGAGGCGGAGCTTGCGCGCCACGAAAGAAATGGTGGTCCCTTGCACAACCAACGAAACAATGGTGATAAAGAATACGATGTTGAAGATGATATTTGAGCCTTCTACGTCTGCCACTACCGGATAGGTAGCAAAGATAATGGGTACTGCGCCACGTAAACCTACCCAAGAGATGAAGAAACGTGATTTCATTGTAATTTTCCGGAAGGGTAACAGGCACAGGAACACGCTTAGCGGACGGCCGACAACAATCATAAAAACACCGATAAGCAAAACCACAGCTGCCACCTCCAACATTTCATGCGGATTTACCAGCAATCCGAGGCAGAGGAACATAATGATTTGGAACAGCCAGGTCAGCCCGTCCATGAAGGTGTAGATTTCCTTGCGGTGCATGATTTTGTTGTTTCCCACCATCATGCCAGCGATATATACGGCCAGATATCCATTGCCTTTCAGTAAGTCGGTAATGGAGAAAGTAAAGAAGACAAAAGCCAATAAGAGAATAGGATACAGCGCTTGGTTGTCGATATTGAGCCTGTTCAACATTCGGATAGCCATTTTGCCGAGTAGATATCCGGCAGTGGCACCTACAACAAACTGAATGAGAAAAGATGCTGCAATGTATCCTACTCCCATGCCTGTCGACTGGATGAATTGTATCAGTACGATGGTAAGCATATACGCCATCGGGTCGTTGCTTCCGCTTTCCAACTCTAACATCGGCCGAAGATTATGCTTTAAGTTCATCTTTTGCGACCGGAGGATGGCAAACACGGAAGCCGAGTCTGTAGACGACATGGTGGCAGCCAACAGCAGGGAAGTGGTGAGTGGCAGATAGATGTTTGTCCCGCTCATTCCGGATACTCCCCATATAAATAGTCCGGTGAAAAGAGCCGTCAGCAAAACTCCGACAGTAGACAGCACGATACCGGGACCTAATATGGGTTTTATCTCTTTGAACTTCGTGTCCATACCACCCGAAAACAGGATGATGCTCAAGGCAACCATACCGATGAACTGTGCCTCTTTGGCATTGTGGAACTGAAGTCCCAGTCCGTCGCTTCCGAAAATCATTCCCACAACAAGGAATAGTAAGAGGGTGGGGACTCCGAAACGGTATCCGGTCTTTCCGACAACGATACTGACGAAAAGCAGGATAGAGCCGATAAGCAAGGTGTTTTCTGCTGTAAATATCATAGGCAATATATTTTTAAAGTTATAAAATTGTCGTACCGTTTTTCGCTGTGCGAAATTACGCATTATTCATAACAAATGAAACTCCTGTTTGGATGTATTTTTGTTGGTAAAGGGAGGGAATTTGCCGAACTTGTTATTTTCAGTACCGTTTATTGTCAGTTGAATGTCAGCAGAAACTTTGTTTCCTTGTCTGGCAGCAGAGTGAGGCTTCCGCCCGAAAGGCGCATAATCTGCCGGGAAATGCTCAGCCCGATTCCGCTTCCGCCCTCTTTGGTGGTGAAGAAGGGGATGAATATATGTTCGGCTATCTCCGGAGGGATGGTGGCGCCGTTGTTTTTTATTTCAATCAGCACTTCTTCCGCGTCGTTACAGTAGGCGAGCAGTTCGATTCTCCCGTTAGGTTGCTCTCCTATTGCTTGGATGGCGTTTTTCAGAAGGTTGATGACTACTTGCGAAATCAGGTTTTCGTCCGCATACATAATTAAGTCGGCAGGTGAAATATCCGTATGGAAGGTGATATTGTCGCATGGGTGCTGGTGGCGGGCAAGTTCAATCATTCTTCCTATAAACGTTTGAACGTAGAATAAAGAAGGTTCGGGCGTTGGAATGCGTGTGAACTGCCGGTAGGATTCCACGAAGGAAAGTAAACCTTTTCCGGTGCTGCTGATGGTTTGCAATCCGTGATGAATCTCTTCGTCTTGCTCTTCCGACAAGGAAAGAAGGGTGTCGCAGAGTGAAGTGATGGGAGTGACTGAATTCATTATCTCGTGGGTGAGCACGCGTGTCAGCCGAATCCACGAATCGATTTCTTTTTCATCCAGTTCGGTATTGATGTCGTTGAGTGCAAGGATGCGCAAATGCTCTTTGCGGACATTGATTTCTGAAACACGTATGGAGAAGTTGACCGTTCCCCGTTCGTTATGGAAAGTCACCTGCAACTTATCCCCAGGGCGGCAATTCTCTATCTTGTCCATCAATCCGGCATCTACTTTACTTAATTGACGGATGTGTGTAAATATGTTCAGTCCGAGAAGCCGCAGTGCTTCTTTATTCTTCTGATATACGGCTCCATTGTCATTGAGCACTATCAGTCCGGTGCTGACGACATCAAGAATCAGCTCGTAATATTTTTCCTGTTGTGCCGTTTCCGCCTTTACGTTGTATAAGATATGTCCCACCCGGTTGAGTGCTTTGTTGATTTGCCTGCTTTCCGTTGTTCCAGTTTCTTCGGGAAAGCGGAAAGCGTTGTCGTTATTCTCCAAAGCATCAATCATAAAAAGTATTTGTTTGAGATGATGGCGATATAACCGCATTTGCCATAAGATACTTAAAACCAGCAGAACCGCACTGAGGCCGAATCCTATGTAATTTTTCTGGAAGCCCAACCGGACAGTCAGCAGACAGACACAGGCGGTTAATGCTACTCTGAACCAATATCGGTAACTAAGTTGCCGGAAGAACTTTCTCATAATCCGAACTTTTTCATCTTGTTATAGAGAGTCTGCCTTGTTATTCCTAATTGGCTGGCAACAGCCGACAAGTTTCCTGCACAAGCGTCCAGAGCTTTCTGTATCATTTGTATTTCCATCTCTTCGAGCGTAGAAATGCTTTTCTCACGCATCCCTGTGCGTGGTGTTATTGATAATTGAAACAATTCGGCAGGAAGCAACGGACTGTCGTTGATGATGACGGCTTTTTCAATGACGTGTTCCAATTCGCGGATATTGCCAAACCACGGATGTGCTGTCAGTTTTCCTTTAGCTTCGGGTGTAAACTTCATCAAAGCCTTGTCGTATTGCTTGCAGAAACGTACGATAAATCTTTCCGCAAGTGGGATAATATCCTCTTTCCGTTCCCGTAAAGGTGGTATTTCTACATGGATGGTATTGATGCGATAGAGCAAATCTTCCCGGAATTCATCTTTGTCCACCATCTCCTGCAAGTCCCGGTTGGTAGCGCATATCAGCCGGATATCAATAGAGATAGGAGCATTGCTTCCTACACGTACGATACTTCGCCGTTGGATGGCAGTCAGTAGTTTGGCTTGCAGGTGATAAGGCAAATTGCCTATTTCGTCTAAAAACAGGGTGCTTTTATCAGCAGACTCGAATTTGCCTGCGCGGTCGGTGTGTGCATCCGTGAAAGAGCCTTTTACGTGTCCGAAGAGTTCACTTTCGAATAAAGACTCTGTGATAGTTCCCATGTCGACGGCAATCATTTCTTTATGTCTACGGTTGGACAAAGAATGAATTTCACGTGCCAGCATTTCTTTTCCCGTTCCGTTTTCACCGGTTATCAGGATATTGGCGTCGGTGACGGCAACCTTTTCAATGAGCATACGGAGTTGCTTCATCACTTTGCTATCTCCCCAGTACATCGCTGGATGAACAGGTTCTTCTTTTATGCTCGTTTTCTTTCTGCGGAGTGTAGATGCGGCTGCGGCTTGTAGAGTGTCCACTAACTTTTGATTATCCCAGGGCTTTACGATAAAGTCGGTAGCCCCTTCTTTAATCCCCCGGATAGTCAGTTCAATATCCGCGTAAGCCGTAAAAAGTACGACCGGAACTTCCGGATGTACCTTCTTTATTTCATGCAACCAGAACAGACCTTCATTGCCGGTATTAATGCCTGATGTGAAATTCATATCCAGTAATATTACCTCCGGCTTCTCTTCGCGTATGGCACTCGTCAGTGTGACGGGAGAGGAGAGCGTGATTACTTTTGAGAAATAGCTTTTCAACAGAATTTGTACAGCCGTCAGCACTCCCTGATTGTCGTCTACAATGACGATGGTTCCTGATTTATTCATTTTCGTGTAAGTTTGTAAGGCGCAAACATACAAAAAAGTAATTCATAAATTCAATAATTTGTTGTTAAAATTAAGGTCGCATTGATGGATGTTTCATGGCAGAGTTTGCAGGGAAGTAAAGGCTTTGTCTAATAATTAGACAGAAGCGTCTAATTATTAGACAATGAGTAAAATGGACTAAAAAGATAAGATGTTGATAATTAGTGTAGATACAAATTTGGCACGTATTCTGCTTTTAATAATGTAGAAAAATCAGAAAAAACATATGACAACATGAAACAACTTTACTATGTATTTCAGACCTTGCTGCGGGGACATGGCTCGAACATGATTAAAATTCTCTCTTTGGCTTTGGGATTGACAATGAGTATTCTTTTGTTTGCTCGTGTGGCTTTCGAGCAGAGTTTTGACAAGTGTTTTAAAGAGTACGACAATTTGTACCAAGTTTTCTCCATCTTTTCTGCGAAAGGGCAAGTCTTTGAACCTCAAAAAGCGAATTATGCGCCGGTGGCAGGAGCCATTTTGGAAAATTTTCCGAAAGAAATAGAAGCGGCTACCTGTTGTTGTGAATGGATAAAGGAGCCTCTTTACTATGGAAATGTACGTTTTGACACCAATAATATAACTGCCGATTCATTGTTCTTTCAAACAATGGGTATTAAGGTCTTGAGTGGTGTTCCGTCAACGGATTTGTTACAGAAAGATGTGGTTTATTTGAGCGACCGTTTGGCACGGAAGATGTTCAATGAAGAAAATCCGATAGGAAAGATAATTCTTTATAATAAAGAAATAGAACTGACGGTAAAAGGAACCTATGCTCATATTCCTGAGAATGCTACGGTAAAACCGGATGCGGTGATTTCCATGCCCACTATTTTGATCCGTGGATGGGGCAGATATTCATGGAATGGCGGGGATAGCTGGTTAGGTTTTGTCCGTTTCCGACCGGGAGCCGATAAGGAGGCGGTGAATGCCAGAATGGAAAAAATGATTGATAAATATCGTTCTGCCGAATCTCGGAGTGTAGTAGGATATACCGCCTTTTTGAAACCAATTCGTGATGTCTATCGTGAGCATAAGGATGTAAAACGTATGCGCAACATCATGTCTATCTTGGGAATCATTATTCTTTTTGTCGTTACATTGAACTATGTGTTGATATCCGTATCTTCGCTTCCTCATCGTGCCAAGGCAATCGGGATACATAAATGCAATGGGGCAGGTAGTGGAAAGATATTGGGAATGTTTTTGTTGGAAACAGGTGTTATCATTCTCCTTGCGTTGTTGTTGATGGGAGGAATTTTGCTTAATTTCCGTGAGTTTTTTGAAGATACCGCTTCTGTAGGACTAATCTCTTTGTTTTCTTTAGACCGTATTTGGGTATCTTTGCTGGTAGTTACCGTGTTGTTTGTAGTAGGAGGGATATTGCCCGGTCGTCTGTTTGCCCGGATTCCCGTATCTCAGGTGTTTCATCGCTATACGGAGGGTAAGAAAAATTGGAAACGTCCGTTACTGTTTGTCCAATTTGCCGGCGTGGCATTTATTTGCGGATTGATGTACGTAGTGATGGTACAATATTATTATGTATTGAACAAAGACCTCGGCTATAATCCGCAACGTGTAGTGGTGGCGAGAACCAACTTTGGAAATAAAGAGAATTGCGACTATGCCCAAGCCTTTTTCCGTGGACTTCCTTACGTTGAGGCTGTATCCAGTGCCGATAGTTATCCGGCCTCTAACTATAGCGGAACGATGATTCAGGACGAAAATGGTCAGAGTCTTTTTTCTTCACGTTATTGTAGTTTGACAGAAGATTATCCGGCAATGATGGGTATGGTAATGAAAGAAGGGCGTATGCCGCAAGAGCGAAGAGAGGTTGTGGTTAATGAGACTTTTGCCAAATGGATGCATTGGGGAGATAGCGTGTTGAACCGTATGGTTTATAATTCCGGCTCTGTCTGTCAGGTAGTGGGAGTACTCAAGGATTTTCGTATAGGTGATTTGACTAATCCGCAACAACCTTTTCTTGCAATGACAACCAAAAGATTCGGTCCTTGTGTCCATATCCGGCTGAAAGAACCCTTTGGAGAGAACTTTCAAAGGCTGAACAAAGAGGTAGTCGATGCTTTTCCGAGGAAAACGATAGATTTCCACTCGATGGAGCAGACGATAAAGGAAAGTTATAATTCCGTACGCGTGTTCAGTAATGCTACGATGTTGGCTACGGTAAGTATGTTTTTGGTGATGCTGATGGGGTTGATTGGATATACTGCTGATGAAGTTCTCCGCCGTTCCAAAGAGATTGCTATCCGTAAAGTGAATGGTGCCGAAACATCCGGTATTTTGGAAATGCTGGTGAAAGATGTACTTTATATAGCGGCTGTAGCGGTGATTATCGGCGTGTCGGCTGCCTGGTATGTCAATGATATGTGGATGGATATGTTTACCGAACGTGTGTCTGTCAGTTGGGCGGTCTATGCCTTGATTGCATTGGCAAATCTGATTGTCATTGTTATCTGCGTCATTTGCAAATCATGGCACATAACCAATGAAAACCCGGTAAACAGTATCGCCAACGAATAACTTAGAAAATTAAAATAGAAAATAGTATGATTGAAATGAACGACATCAGTAAAGTGTTCCGCACCTCCGAAGTGGAGACTGTAGCGTTGAACCACGTGAAACTTGAAGTAAAAGAAGGAGAGTTTGTTGCTATTATGGGGCCTTCGGGTTGTGGCAAATCCACCTTGTTGAATATCCTCGGACTATTGGATAATCCCACCGAAGGTTCTTATTGTCTGATGGGGCAGGAAGTTGCCGGGTTGAAAGAAAAAGAACGTACACACGTGCGCAAGGGTAAGTTGGGTTTTATTTTTCAGAACTTCAATCTGATAGACGAACTGAACGTTTACGAAAATGTGGAACTTCCGCTTACGTATCTTGGAATCAAATCCTCCGAACGAACCCGGATGGTGGATGATATTTTGAAACGGATGAATCTCAGCCACCGTGCCAAACACTTCCCGCAACAGCTTTCCGGCGGACAGCAGCAACGTGTTGCCATCGCCCGCGCAGTGGTTACCCACCCGCAGTTAATCCTCGCCGACGAACCTACAGGTAACCTTGACTCGAAGAATGGTGCCGAAGTGATGAATCTTCTTACGGAACTGAACCGCGAAGGAACCACCATTATCATGGTGACCCACTCGCAACACGATGCCAGCTTTGCACACCGCACAGTGCATTTGTTTGACGGAAGTATCGTAGCCAGCGTGACAGCATAAACAAGAATCGCATCGGCTATATGAGATGAGTAACGTGGTGATTATTTTATAAAATGATTATCCGCTATCTTCCCCTATCTGTCCAAATGACGTATTTATAGCTTCATAATCAATCTGTTACAGCGTATATATGCGCTGTGTGCAGGACATATGGATGCTGGACGTAGCGCATATAGATGCTACAAGTAGGACATATATGCGGTGAAAGCAAGAGATATAGCTCCTGTAAATCGGTCATTTGGAAAGGGAAAAATAGCGGATAATCATTATTTTATAATACATCGTTCCTTTCGGATGTACACATTCAGACTCACTGCTGCCGTGACAAACGCCAATGCATCCGATATTGGCATACTAATCCAAACGCCTTTCAATTCCCACCAGGTAGGAAAGAGCAACAGGCAAGGCAAAAGATAGAACAACTGCCGTGTCAACGACAGGAAGATGCTGACTTTTGCCTTGCCGATGCTTTGGAAGAAGTTGCTTATGACAATCTGCGCTCCTACGAACGGGAACATGAGGACAGCTATCCGGAGTCCTTCGGAGGCGAGTTCGATAAGATGAGCATTGTCTGTGAAAAGGGCTGATACGGCGTGTGGGAAAAGTTCGCAGATAAGGAAGCCGCTGCTGGTGATGACCACTCCTGTGATAATCCCCAACCGCAAAGTCTGTCTCACCCGGTCTGCCTTCTGCGCGCCGAAGTTGTAGCCGACAATCGGCTGCATCCCCATTGTCAGTCCGAGTACAATCATTACATAAAGCGTCAGCAACCGGTTGATGATGCCGTATGCGCCGATAGCCATATCGCCACCGTGGCTTTGCAGGCTGTTGTTGATGACGATTACTATCACGCAAGCACATACATTCATCAGGAAAGGAGACATACCGATGGCAAATATGTTTCCCACAATGGTGTGTTTCATCTTCCATACCGCTCCTTCAAAGTGTACCGTACTCTCTTTTTTCATAAAATGGCTCAGTACCCATATCATACCGATTAGTTGTGAAATGACCGTTGCCGTGGCAGCCCCGCGCATTCTCCATTCAAGGTGGAAGATGAAGATAGGGGCGAGGATGATATTTGCCACCACTGTCACCATAGAAGTAAGCATCGCTTTCTTTGGATAACCGGTGGCACGCATCACGTTGTTCAACCCTATCATGGTGTAAGTAATCGGAGTTCCCAACAGAATGACTTGCATAAAGTTGCGCGCGTAAGGCAAGGTATCCGGACTGGCACCGAAGAAAGTCAATATATCATCCAGAAAGATAAAAGACAATATTCCGAAAACAAACGAATTGGTAAGGCAGAGCATCAGTGTATGCGATACGATTTCCGTAGCTCCTTTCATGTCTTTTTGCCCCAACCGGATGGAAGCAAGCGTAGAACCTCCTGCCGACACCAATGTGCAGAAAGCCATTACAAGATTCATGAGCGGAAAACTGATTGCCAATCCCGCGATTGCCATTGCTCCGACACCATGCCCGATAAAAATACTGTCGATGATGTTGTAGATGGATACCGCCGTCATTCCGATAATGGCGGGGATGGAATATTGCAATAGCAATTTGCCGATACTCTCATTGCCCAATGTATGGGGATCGTTTTTACTCATGCGTTTGGATATTTTAGTTTGGACGAAAAACGAATGCTACGTTTTTATAGGGCAAAGGTATAAATTATTTGTCTGATTCAATGATTATTCACAACTTTGCATCGGTTGATGCACAAGGTTTAACGTTTAAGGTAAAAAAGGAAGTTATATGAATGCAACGAAACAAATTGCGGCACTGTTCGACTTCGACGGTGTCATTATGGATACAGAGACACAATACACTCTCTTTTGGAACGAACAAGGGTTGAAATACCTGAACGAAAAAGAGTTTGGGCTTCGCATAAAAGGGCAGACGCTAACACAGATTTACGATAAATATCTTTCCGGCCGGCTTGCAGCACAACAGGAAATCACCACGCTGCTCAATGCCTTTGAGAAACAGATGTCCTACGAATATATCCCCGGTGTGGAAGCCTTTATCGCCGACCTGCGCCGTCATGGGGTGAAAGTGGCGGTAGTCACCAGTTCCAATAAGGAAAAGATGAAGAATGTCTACAAGGCCCATCCCCAGTTTAAGGGAATGATAGACCACATTCTCACCGGTGAAATGTTTGCCCGTTCCAAACCTGCCCCTGATTGTTTCCTGTTTGGAATGGAAATATGCGGTGTTACTCCCGAAAACACTTATGTCTTTGAAGATTCTTTCCACGGTTTGCAGGCCGGTATGACTTCAGGCGCAACGGTTATCGGGCTTGCTACTACCAACACTGCCGAAGCCATTGCCGGAAAAGCTCACCACATTATAGACGACTTTACGGCGATGAATTGCGATAAACTGTTTGCCCTGCACCGTTAATTTCGTTTTCTGTAAGGTTTGGTGTTTGTCCTCTCAACCATTTGTCGGCTATCTCAGACGGATGGTTGGGAGGATTTTTTATTATTTCCTTCTCGGTTATGAATAAAATGTTATAACTTTGCGCCGTTTTTTGCCGATGTTCAGGAACATCGTTCAAAATGTATTAGTTAATTTTATAATTCAAAATTTTAAAAAGAAATGGCTGGTTATATATCAGATGATACAAGAAAGGTGACTACTCACCGCTTGGTTGAAATGAAACAGAGAGGCGAAAAGATTTCGATGCTTACTTCCTATGACTATACGATGGCACAGATTGTAGACGGTGCGGGAATCGATGTGATTCTTGTCGGTGACTCTGCTTCCAATGTAATGGCGGGCAACGTGACTACTTTGCCCATTACGCTCGACCAGATGATTTATCACGCTAAATCCGTAGTGCGTGGCGTGAAGCGTGCGATGGTGGTGGTCGATATGCCTTTCGGCTCTTATCAGGGAAACGAGATGGAGGGACTTGCTTCTGCTATCCGTATCATGAAAGAAAGTCATGCCGATGCGTTGAAATTAGAGGGTGGAGAAGAGGTCATTGGCTCTGTGAAACGGATTATCAGTGCAGGTATTCCGGTGATGGGACATCTCGGATTGATGCCTCAGTCCATTAATAAATATGGTACTTACACCGTACGCGCCAAAGATGAGGCCGAAGCTGAGAAACTGATTCGCGACGCACATCTGCTTGAAGAGGCGGGCTGTTTTGCCATTGTGCTCGAAAAGATTCCGGCCTCTCTTGCCGCACGAGTAGCTTCCGAACTGACGATACCTATCATCGGTATCGGTGCGGGTGGTCAGGTAGACGGCCAAGTACTGGTTGTTCAGGATATGTTGGGTATGAACAATGGTTTCCGTCCCCGTTTCCTGCGTCGTTATGCCGATTTGTACACGGTGATGACCGACGCCATCAGCCGTTATGTGTCCGACGTGAAGAATTGCGACTTCCCCAACGAGAAGGAACAATATTAAAATGGTATATGGCAGTAAAATTGTGGACAGTACATTTTATGCAGATATGTATAGCTAATTTGCTGTTGTTTGTATCCTTGTATGTGTTGTTTCCGGTACTTTCCGTTGAGATGGCAGACCGTCTCGGAGTGCCGGTGGCACAGACAGGAGTCGCCTTTCTTTTTTTCATGTTGGGAATGTTCCTTATCGGTCCTTTTCATGCTTATCTTGTGGATGCATACAAGCGTAAGACGGTGTGTGTATTCTCTTCTGCCCTTGTGATGGCGGCAACGGTAGGTTATGCTTTTGTGGCCAATATGACGGAATTTCTCCTGCTGAGCACCATGCAGGGATTAGCCTTCGGTATAGCTACGACGGCAGGCCTCACTTTGGCTATTGATATCACCAACTCTACGTTGCGCAGTGCAGGCAATGTCAGTTTCGCATGGTTGGCACGTTTGGGGATGGTTGCAGGTGTGATTCTAGGAGTCTGGATTTATAAAAGCTACTCCTTTCAGAATTTGCTGTCCGTTTCCGTTATTCTTGGAGCTGCGGGAATCTTTGTAGCATCCGGTGTCTATGTGCCTTTCCGTGCACCGATTGTCACCAAATACTATTCGTTCGACCGTTTTCTGTTGTTGCGCGGATGGGTTCCTGCCATTAATATGATGCTGGTTATGTTTGTGCCCGGATTGCTGATTCCGCTTGTTCATCCCTTTCTCAACGATGTCGTGCTCGGAAATACGGGAATCCCTGTTCCTTTCTTTGCAGGAGTGGGGCTCGGGTATTTCGTCTCCCTGTTCGTGGCACGCCTGTTTTTTATGAAGGAGAAAACATTAAGGCTGATCATTATAGGAATCGGGGTGGAAATGCTGGCGATGTTTTTGCTGGATACGTCCGGTTCGATAGCTGTCCCTTCCGTACTTTTGGGATTTGGATTGGGACTTGTCATGCCGGAGTTTTTGGTTATGTTTGTAAAACTGTCCCATCACTGTCAGCGTGGAACGGCAAATACTACCCAGCTATTGGCAAGCGAACTCGGAATCTCCTTAGGTGTTGCCACTACGTGTTACCTGGATTTGGATACCGACAAAATGCTTCATGCCGGGCAGATGGCAGCATCGGCGGCTTTGGTCTTTTTCGTTGTTGCGACGTATCCTTATTATATAAGAAAGAAAGTGAGGTAAGGAGTATAAAATTCCTCTTGATAGAAAAATGAGGATGTGTCAAAACTAAAATGTCTCCTCCGAAAAGTTATAGATTGTAACTATGATATTTAAAAAGGGGCGTATCAAGCTCTGTATTGAGTAATGATACGCCCCTTTTTTAGTCTTTTGAGGGTACTCAAATTTTAAATTATAAGTTCATATCTTCAAAAATTGAGTTTTGACACACCCTCATTTTTATTATTCGATGAATTTGTTGTCAGTTCCGGCTTACCTGTTTCACTCCTTTTACCGTCCGCAGCTTCTTGATAAGCGTTTCCAACCTTCCCGTATCACCGACCATAATTGTCAGAGTCCCCGAAAACAGTCCGTCGTGCGAATCGATGCCGATGGAGCGTAGCGTGATTCCGTTTTCCTTCGATATGATGGAAGTGATATTCGTCACGATACCGATATCATCATGTCCGACCACACGCAACGTGATGGGGTATTGTGTACCTTCCGACTTACCTGCCCAGCGTGCTTTTACAATTCGATAGCCGAACCGTTCGTGCATCTGGTTTGCATTCGGGCAGTCTTTCCTGTGAATCTTGATTCCTCCGCTTATTGTGACAAAGCCGAACACATCGTCGCCGTAAATAGGGTGGCAGCACTTGGCGAGTTTGAACTCCAGCCCTTTCAGGTTTTGGTCGATGACGAGCACATCCTCTTTCGAAGCCGTCTCTTCCTGCGCCACTTGCATATTGTATCCTTCGGCACTGCGGTACACGATTTCGTCGTGTGTGTCGCTATCCCGCTTTTGTTGCTCGATGTATTTATCCAGTACTTCGTTGATGTCCAGTGCTTCATCGGCTATTTTCTGATAGAAGTCCGTCACGATTTTGAATCCCAACCGCTTGATGAGGCGCATCATGGTCGCTTCGTCATACTCTAACTTGCGGTTTTTGAACTTCCGTTCCAACGTCTCCTTCGCAAAAGCGTGCTGGCGTGCTACCATCTCTTTGAGTGCCTGCTTAATCTTTGTGCGGGCTTTGGAGGTGGTCACGATATTCAGCCAGTCCTGTTTCGGCGTCTGGGTGTTTGACGTCATGATTTCCACCTGGTCGCCACTGTTCAGTTTTTGTTTCAACTGAGCGTTCTTGCCGTTTACTTTGGCGCCGATACACTTGCATCCCAATTTGCTGTGGATGTGGAAAGCAAAGTCGAGCACAGTGGCGCCCTTTGCCAATTTAAACAAGTCGCCTTTGGGGGTAAACACAAAAACTTCGTCCTCGTAAAGATCCATCTTGAACTGATCCATTACTTTCATCGAGTCGTTGTCGGCGTTCTCTAATGCTTCGCGCACGGAGGTCAGCCATTCGTCCAGTCCCGTTTCCCCTTTGATGCCTTTGTAGCGCCAGTGCGCTGCCAGTCCGCGTTCGGCTATTTCGTCCATGCGGCGGGTACGTATCTGTACTTCCACCCATTTCCCTTCCGGCCCCATCACGGTGATGTGCAACGATTCGTAGCCGTTGCTCTTCGGAATGGAGAGCCAGTCGCGCAGACGTTTCGGGTTGGGCTGGTACATATCCGTCACGATGGAGTACACCTGCCAGCACTCCTGTTTCTCTTTTGCCGGGTCTGGTTCCGAGTCGAGGATGATGCGGATGGCAAACAAGTCGTAGATACCTTCAAACTGGGTCTTTTGCTTCTGAATTTTATTCCATATCGAGTGTATGGACTTGGTGCGTCCTTTGATGTCGAATTTCAGTCCCGCTTCGGTCACCTTCTTCTTGATAGGCTCGATAAAAGCGGCGATATACTTGTCGCGCGACGCTTTTGTTTCGTTCAGTTTCTCCTTAATATAGTAATAGGTATCCCGTTGCGTATATTTCAGCGACAGGTCTTCGAGTTCCGATTTCAGTTTATAGAGTCCCAATTTGTGTGCCAACGGGGCGTACAGGTAGGCGGCTTCGTTTGCCACTTTGTTGCGGTCCTCCTCGTTGGGAGCATTTTTGATTTGGCGCATCACGTTCACGCGGTCGGCAATCATAATCAGGATTACGCGCATATCCTCGGCAAACGAGAGTAGGAGGTTGCGGAAGTTTTCCGACTCTATCGCCGGACTCTTGGCATACAGTTCGTTTGTTTTTACCAGCCCTTTGATGATGCTTGCCACATCCTCGCCGTATTCATTGCCCACTTCTTCGATGGACAGGATATGTGCCTTCACTATCTCGTGCAGCATGATACCAATCAGGCAGGAGCCTTTCATCCCGATTTCGCCGGCAACGATGACTGCCGTTTGTAAATCTCTGATAACAGGATTCATTCCGAAGTTATTGCGTTGCAACCCGTTGCCCTGGGCAGCTTTGATGAGATGTTGCTTCAGTCGTTGGCAGTCCTGCCTGGAAATGCTGTCTCCGGCAGCTCTTACCAGATGCCGGTAGAGTGAAAAAAGCTCCTTTTTTTCCTCTGGTGTAAAAAAGTCGTCCATATTCAATCTTGTTAATTCGACGTAAAATTACTTTTTTTATTGGTTATACGGCAAGAAGTAAATAACATTTTGTATTTTTGGGCATCAATTAATAAAATTAGATATTATGATGACGACACAAGACAAAGAGTTGCTTACCCGTAAAGGCATTACGGAAGCACAGATAGCCGAACAGTTAACTTGTTTCCGCACGGGGTTTCCTTTCTTAAGGCTGGATGCTGCCGCTTCTATCGAAAAAGGTATCTTGGCACCCGACGCCGAAGAGCAGAAAGCATACTTGGCAGCGTGGGATGCATATACGGATACAGATAAAAATATAGTCAAGTTTGTCCCTGCTTCGGGCGCAGCGAGCCGTATGTTCAAAAATTTGTTTGAGTTCCTCTCTGCCGGTTACGACTGTCCGACCACTTCGTTTGAGCAGACTTTCTTCGCTGGGCTTCACGACTTTGCTTTCTATGACGACCTCAATGCGGCTTGCCTCAGCACGGCAGGAAAGAATATCCCCGCACTTATCGAAGCGGGCAATTATAAAGTTGTCGTAGCCGCTTTGCTTGAGACTGTCGGACTCAATTACGGCGCACTCCCCAAAGGACTGCTCAAATTCCATAAATACCCCGAAGGTGCCCGCACTCCGTTGGAAGAACATCTTGCCGAAGGTGCCATGTACGCAGCCGGCAAGAGCGGCAAAGTAAACGTGCACTTCACCGTATCAACCGAACACCGCGAGCTTTTCGAGAAGTTGGTAGACGAAAAGGCAGGCGAATTTGCCAAACGTTACGGCGTGGACTATTGCATCACCTTCTCCGAACAGAAACCGAGCACCGACACCATTGCCGCCGATATGGACAACCAGCCTTTCCGCGACAACGGCAACCTACTTTTCCGTCCGGGCGGACACGGTGCACTGATTGAAAACCTCAACGACCTCGACGCCGATGTCATCTTCATAAAGAACATCGACAACGTAGTGCCTGACAAGTTGAAAGGGGACACCGTTACCTATAAGAAACTGATTGCCGGCGTACTTGTCTCCCTGCAAAAACAGGCGTTTGAATACCTCGAACTGCTCGATAGCGGCAAATATACCCACGAACAAGTGATGGAAATCCTGCACTTCCTGCAAAAGAAACTCTTTTGCAAGAATCCCGAAACGAAAGACCTCGAAGATTCCGAACTCGCCATCTACCTGAAGAACAAACTGAACCGTCCGATGCGCGTTTGCGGAATGGTGAAGAACGTAGGCGAACCAGGCGGAGGTCCGTTTCTTGCGTACAACAGCGACGGAACCATCTCCCTGCAAATCCTTGAAAGTTCGCAAATCGATATGAACGATCCCGAAAAGAAGGAAATGTTCGAGAAAGGCACACACTTCAATCCGGTGGACTTGGTATGTGCTGTGCGCGATTATAAAGGCAACAAGTTCGATTTGGTGAAATACATAGACAAGGCAACCGGCTTTATCTCTTACAAATCAAAGAGCGGCAAGGAACTGAAAGCGCTTGAACTACCCGGCTTGTGGAACGGTGCAATGAGCGACTGGAACACCATTTTCGTGGAAGTGCCTCTTGCTACCTTCAATCCGGTGAAGACAGTGAACGACTTGCTGCGCGAGCAACACCAATAATTAACTCTAAATTTTCACCACAGAGGACACAGGGTTCCACTGTTTTTTTTTCTTTCATTTGTATTTGTGTGCATCTGTTGCTCTGTATGTAAAACTCTGTGGAACTCTGTGTCCTCTGTGGTGAAACAATATATCCTCCATGAATCAGATTGAAAAAATCATAGACCTTGCCACTTGGAACCGGAAAGAGCACTTCGAGCATTTCAGTGCCTTTGATGATCCGTTTTTCGGAGTGACGGTCAACGTCGACTGTACCCGCACACATCGGGACGCCAAGAATAAAGGCATATCTTTCTCCCTTTTACTTCTTCATCGCATTATAACGGCTGCTGCTAAGGTCGAGGAATTTCGCTACCGCATTGAAGGCGACAGAATCGTGTGCTATGATAGTCTGCTACCCGAAGCCACCGTGGCTCGTGCCGACCATACGTTCTCTTTTGCTGCTTTCGACTACCATCCGGATGAGTTGACTTTTGTCCGTTGCGCAAAATCCGAGATGGAACGCCTGCAAGCTACCACCGGACTGAACAAAGGCGGAACTTTTCATCCCAACGCCATCCATTATTCGGCGGTGCCGTGGCTTGCCTTCACGGATATGAAGCATCCTACTTGTATGCGTTCGGGCGACAGTGTTCCCAAAATCTCTACCGGAAAATATTTTCGAGAAGGAGAGAGGTTGTTGCTGCCCATCTCCGTCACCTGCCATCACGGGCTGATGGACGGTTATCATGTTGCCAAGTTCATCGAACTTCTCGACTTATGACCGTTGTTGTTCGGGCAGTACGTGGAGTTCTTCACCTAAAAGAAACCATATATCGTCGAAATATACTACTTTTGCATCATTAACATCTAAAAACGCTCAAGATAATGAAGAAAATATTGTTACTCGGTTCAGGAGAACTTGGAAAAGAGTTTGTAATCTCGGCTCAACGCAAAGGACAGCACATCATTGCCTGCGACTCTTATGCAGGAGCTCCGGCTATGCAGGTGGCGGATGAAGTCGAAGTGTTCGATATGCTGGACGGCGAAGCATTGGAACGTGTCGTCGAGAAACACCGTCCGGACATTATCGTGCCCGAAATTGAAGCCATCCGTACCGAACGTCTCTACGACTTTGAGAAAGAAGGCATCCAGGTAGTGCCCAGTGCCCGTGCCGTTAACTTCACGATGAACCGCAAAGCCATCCGCGACCTTGCAGCGAAGGAGCTCGGACTGAAAACCGCCAACTATTTCTACGCCAAAACACTCGAAGAACTGAAGGAAGCTGCCGGGAAAATCGGCTTCCCCTGCGTGGTGAAACCATTGATGTCTTCCTCCGGCAAAGGCCAATCGCTCGTAAAGAGTGCCGACGAGCTTGAACACGCCTGGGAATACGGATGCAGCGGTAGCCGTGGTGATATCCGCGAACTTATCATCGAAGAGTTTATCAAGTTCGACAGCGAGATTACGTTGCTTACTGTCACCCAGAAGAACGGTCCCACTCTGTTCTGCCCGCCTATCGGACACGTGCAGAAAGGTGGTGATTATCGCGAGAGCTTCCAACCCGCTCACATCGACCCTGCCCATCTGAAAGAAGCCGAAGAGATGGCGGAAAAAGTGACCCGTGCACTGACAGGTGCAGGCTTGTGGGGTGTAGAGTTTTTCCTGAGTCATGAGAACGGGGTCTACTTCTCCGAACTTTCACCGCGTCCGCACGATACGGGTATGGTTACTTTGGCAGGTACGCAAAACCTGAACGAATTTGAACTTCATCTTCGTGCCGTGCTTGGATTGCCTATCCCCGCCATCAAGCAGGAGCGGATAGGAGCGAGTGCCGTAATCCTTTCGCCCATTGCCAGCCAGGAGCGTCCTCAATACCGCGGATTGGAAGAGGTGACAAAAGAAGAAGATACCTATCTACGTATATTCGGCAAACCGTACACCCGCGTCAACCGCCGCATGGGAGTGGTGCTTTGCTATGCTCCGACGGGTTCCGACCTTGATACATTGCGCGACAAGGCGAAGGCAATTGCCGAACGGGTGGAAGTCTATTAAAAAAAAGTATACCTAATATTGCAGAGAGAAAGCCGGTGGAGATATATCCATCGGCTTATTCTTTATAACTGCTGTTCCAAGCATTGGAAACTGTTGTTTCAAGCATTGGGAACTGTTGTGCCATATATTGTGGCACCATTGTGTCTGGTAATTGACACAAATGAAGATATTAATCCAACTCTCCCCATTCCTTTATCATCTTTGCTCGTATCCCGTCGTTTTTGGTTTCCATCGTCCCCAAGTTGACGGGAGCGAGCGGTGTGCCTATTCCATAAAAATGATTGGCAATGAGAGGAAAGCGGTACACGCCTTGCGGGTCGATGATTCCCGTCCCATTGCCGGTAGAAGAATTGGTGTCGTCGCTGCCCGAGAGGGTGACGCGCGTTGAGCGTAATGTGTTTCCGGCGGCGTCTGCAATTTCCACTTTCAACGTATAGTCGCCGTTGTTCACTGCCGTAGGGGCAGGAACCGGCAATACATAAGCCCTTTTGGACAGTGTGGCGGCAGGCAGTGTGCCTGCGGGTACGGGTATTTGCACCAATACGTGCCCGTTGGTCGAAGCGGCAAGAGGACTGGTGATGTAATCCTTGAAAACCGGAGTCTGACTACGTTGCAGCAGGGGAACACTTTTGTTCTGCCGGGTATAGAGCGTGATACGTATGGCGGCCACGGCGGTAGTTCCGATGACGGTGTTTAGGCCGTCGCCACTGCTGTTGAGGGTCAGGGTGAGTGTCTGACCGGGTTGGGTAACTGCGGGACTCTCCATCGGAAGAGTTTCGTCATTGCTACAAGCTGTCAGCATCATAGCGGCAACAGCAGATAAAAACAAATAATTTCTCATTTAAGCTAAGTTTTAGAATTAAATAATGAGTGAAAAAAACGAGATTATTCTATATCCAGGTCATAGATGATTTCCCAAGCGGCATCTACGAGCAGGTAGATGTTGAAGTCCTTTTTACCGTTGTCGTAAACATACCTCAAGGCAGTCAGCTCGTTACGTTTCAGGGTGACGTTCACATTTTTGGGAGTAAGAGTAGGGGTGGTCCGGTCTGCCTTATCGTATAAATCGAGATGCACGGATGATTGGTTCTCTTCGACGGAAGGAGCCAGGACAGTGTGCAGAAGAATCTCCGGAGAGGCGTTCCAGGTGTTTTGTTTACGTATGGTGACCGGATTCGCGTATTTGAACTTATGGTTCACACGTTCGTATATCTGCCCGATGCTGTTGGCTTCGTAGCGCACGGCGGCGGGCAGGTCGACGATTTGAATCAATAACTTTCCGGTGGTACGTTGCAGTGCCAATGAGTGGTAGAAGTGTTGCCCGTCGTACACTAAGGTGTCGTGTGCCAGATAGACATCGTTTGCTTCTGCCTGACCGGTATGCAGGATACCGGTCAACGACTGCTCCTTTAATTGCGACTGCTCTTTCAGTCCGCCCCATACGGTCAGTGCATACGTGCCGAAAGGTAGGTCTTCGTGGAAAGTAATGGATTTGAAGGGCTTTAACCTTCCTTAATCAATCTGTCGAGAATGCAGTATGTATCGTAGTTATGGAAAGTACCAACGGAATGAAGGAACTTGACCGTCACAGCGCGCATATTCCATCCACCGTGACCCTTCTAAATTTGAAGACCTGACAACCGTATAGGAGGTTCTTTTCACCAGTATCGAAGTTGTCGCCCTGTTCGAACCGTATGCCAAAGGCGGTAAAATCGGTTTGTTCGGTGGTGCGGGCGTAGGAAAAATGTTTAACTTTGTGGCGGAAGACATTTGGAACATAAAGATGAAAAAAGAGATAAAATATAGTAAGAGGATTTTTGCAATATGGATAGGTGCTGTTATTATGGTAATGCTTTTTTGGGGAGCAATATTGCATGATAGTGTCCGTCAAGGGCGTGCCGAAGCAAAAGAAGTGGCTATACGAACGTTGTGCGGAGTTGCGGAGCAGGTGGTGAGTCGGGAATTTGAGGGACTGGGGAAATGCCAGATATTTTTGGGGGATAATGGTGAAAAGCATACCAAGCGGAAAGCTGTATCGGAGGCTGGTGTATTTGAAATAGAAGTCGATTCATTGAAAGAGGCGCAAGGATTATATTCGTTGGATTTTGTAGGGATTAAGGCCGGTTTACTGAATTGCTATGGAAAATTCCCGTTGGAGAAGATATATATGGAGTGGAAATCTGAAATGGATTCTCGGTATAGTGGAGTTATGTGTGCCCTTTCTCTGACGGTGCATCCATTAGGCCACGATGGTTTGCGGGAATTCTTTGTGGGGGATAATGCTATTGTTACTTCGCGCTACGATTTGGGCACTTACTATTTGGATGAAATGTACACTATGAGATTGACAGCCTACATGATGTCTGGCTTTTGGTGTTGTGTGGATTGGACAAATACTCTATGGTTGGTGCTTTCAGGTCTTCTTTTATTCATAGGATTGGGGGGATATCTCAGATTTCGGAAGAATGAAAAGGAAAAGATTCCAAATGTGTTGGCAACTACTTATCGGTTTGGAGAATATATATTTGATTTCGTAAACCATACATTGACCCATCGAGGAAAGTGTGTGGAGTGTAAGCCGCAAGCTGCAAAGTTATTGTTGGGTTTTGCCAAAACGTCTGACCTCTTTTTGACAAATGATGAGATTGCTGTTATTTGTGGTTGGGGGGTAACGGATTTGAATTTGGACGAACGCCGTCGAAAGGCAATCAGTCTATTAAATAAATTATTTGTAGGAGACGATTCCGTTCAAATTCGTTCTGTACCAGAGAAAAAAGGGTATCAAATGATTATAAGTAAATAATGTCAGTTCAATATAACTATTAATTTTATAGAACTCAATTATAACGTTGCATACACACGCATGAGCCTTATATAAAACTAATCTTTTTCCTGCGATGGCCTGTCGGCTGTAATGCGAATGTCTGTTGGTTTTCTTACTAAAATTTATTCGTCTGACTATAGTGGTCTTTTCGTCTGACTATAGTCAGACGAAAGAAACACTACAGTCAGACGCAAGTTCAACTATAGTCAGACGAATAAATTTATGCATCCCGGCCGTTAGTCTGTAGGCAACGGAAAATTAAATCGTAGGTAATTCTCCGCTAACCGATAGGTGAACGTAGGCATCCACGAAGATTTGAGAGACTTGTTTCCCCGATGTGTGTCTTATAACCCTTACGTGTCTGCCGTAACCAACGAATATTGATTCACAAGACTTTCCAGACATTGTTCATTCAATAACTTCATTGCAAATACATTGTCAGCTATAGCAGCCTATCGTTTCTTTGAAAAGAAACCCGCCATTGATGTGAAATTCATCAATGACGGGCAACTGGATATGTTCTGATTATATCGAACTTGCGTTAAATAAGTGTTTGAATATTATTGATTTAAGTAAATGAAACAGGGCGTGATTTTTTTTTCACGCCCTGTTTACTAATGTTTGTTCGTTGTTTCCAATCTTTCCTTTTATCTTTGTTGCAAAACTAAAATAAAGATACTATGAAACGATTTAAATTAAAATTAGTAGGATTATCGGCTGTTTGCGCCCTTTCTGTTTTAGGTTATGTTCAAATGAACCATTCGGAAAAATTGGACGATTTACTATTGGAAAATATAGAGGCATTGGCTGCCGATGAAAGTGTAGCTCGTGTAGTGTGTATTGGGAGTGGTTCAATCGTTTGTCCTATTATTGAACAAGAAGTAGAACATGTGCGCATTTTTATACTCAGTCTCGTTAGTCTGTCCATTTTGTTTTTTTCTTCTTGTGTACAGAGGCTCGTGGAAACTCCTTGCTGCGGATGTATAGAGTTCAGATGCAATGAATAAAAAGAAAATATAAAAAGGGAATGGAGAGGAGCGGGCGGCTAACGTTTTGTTGGTCCATTGCGTACCGCCCGTTCCGTAACCCACCCAAGAAAGGAGGTTTCGGTAAAGATAGCGATTTAAATTGAACAAGCAATATGTTTGCTTTTCCGTTGAAAGGATAGATACGGGAGAAAACAGAATTATTTAATAAACTAAATAAAATAGCAAAATGAAGAAATTTATCAAAATAGCATTTGTTGCATTTGTTGCAGCAGTTGCGGGATATGGTGTATATACGAATCAGAAAGTTGATACAATGTCTGATTTGATGTTGGCGAATGTGGAAGCGTTGGCAAGTGGTGAAAGTTCAGAAACAGGAACTTTGTATGGTAATGCTGAAGGTACACGTTATTGTTGTTGTCCCGGTACTAGAACTTGTGGTGCTGCGGCTTGCTCTAATTGTTAAATTTTAAACATGAGAGGGTTGTAAAAATATTAGCAATCCTCTTTAATCTATATTATAATTGAAATTTTATGAATCGTTTTTTATTATTTATATGTCTTTTTTTCTTGGTTTCATGTAATGTGCAAAGTACAAAAGAAACAGACGTTTCATCTTTGAATATTGATTTTGCTTCAATGCAGCCCTCTTTGGATATATCGTCCATATCTTCATCGATAAGATATATACCATTGGAAACGAATGATTCAATTATCATAGATGAGCCGATCCAAGTATTGATTAAGAAGGGATATGTATATGTGGCGGATAACTCTGCTGTGTACAAGTTTGATATGGAGGGGAATGTGTTGGCATCTTTGCGGCATCGGGGAGATGCTCCGGACGATTATTTATCAATAACCGACATCCAAATAGATGAGATGGAAAACATTTGGATTTTGAGTAGAAACAACCAATCGTTGTTTAATTATTCTTGGGATGGAACTTTGTTGAAAAAGGTAGAACTGAACGCTTGGGGAGCTAAAATAAGTCTGTTGAGCGAAGGGAAAATGTTGTTGTATATCGGTAATGAAAAGGACAAGGATAATTCACATCAATTATTGTTAGTGGATTTGAATACGGGAACAATAGAAGGACGAAGTCTTGTCATTGACGAACTGAAAGCAAATTATTTGCATGTGAAATCGCAAAATAATTTTTCACAAGGTGAAGAAACGTTTTTTTATCAAATATTTAACGATACAATTTATACGATGCCAAACTCTGGAGTTGCTGTACCTGCTTTTAGAGTATGTTTGGATAACAAGAATATCCCGATTGATTTCTTTCAACATAAGTATCGAGATATAATGGACTTCTATCAAAACCTGTTTAAAGAAAATTATGCTTATGGAATCAATTTCTTTTTGAAGCATGAGTCACAATGTTGGTTATCCTTTTTCTATAATAAGCACACTTATTGGTGGATAGCAGATGGCAATCGTGAAAGGGCAAGTAATGTTGTTATTGATGACACATACTTGTTTGGATATGAAATAGGTTTGGATGGGACTCCTTTCTTTGTTCAAGAAAATAGTGTTGTAATACCTCTATATCCTCAGATGATAATGGAATATGCGACCGAGCATTTGGATATGGATAAACAGTCAGAAATAAGGGAACGTATAAACTATAGTGGTGATGATCAAAATTTAGTATTATTACAGATTGGAATGGAATAAGAAGAAATGGTTGTTTTTAGTAGGAGTATATTGCTATCAGTATTGTGTTTATGTTGTTTCTCATGCCAAAAAAACAAACGACTGAGATAAGAACATACTTATATCGGCATAAACAATCTTTTGGAGCTTGCATTGATTTGCAGGATAGCCTGAATGTTCTTAATCGTTTTCCTTCACAACAAGAATTCCAAACTTTTCTATTGGATAAGGATAATAAAGTAGTAGCCATCGGCAATCCCATCCATAATCCCAAAGTGAAAGAACTCTACCTGAATATTATTCAAGGTAAACAGATAGGACGAGAAGATAAAAGCAAGCATATAATGACCAAAGTGAGTATAGACCGAAACTCTGTTTCGATGGGCAGTGTCAACTGGCAGGAGGAGCAAAAGGCAGTTTTCACCTTAAAGAATATGGGCGATAAGCCTTTGGTGATACAGGACGTCACCACCTCTTGCGGTTGCACTACCGTATCCTATTCCAAAGAGCCTTTGCAGCCGGGCGGTGAAACCACCCTGGAGGTGGTTTATAAGGCCGAACGCCCCGAACACTTCGATAAGACAATCACTGTATATTGCAATACGGACAATTCTCCGTTGACATTGAAGATTGTTGGGGATGCCAGATAATAAATAAAGAGTAATCATGCAAATGTCTCCAAGTAAAACATTCCGGTGTTTCCCGTTATGCGGATGCTTGATGCTTTTGCTTTTCATGTCTTGTCGTCGGGATGTCGCGTTGGAGCGCGCCTTGACACTTGCCGGTGACAATCGGCAGGAATTGGAATATGTGTTGCAGCACTATAAGGATGACAGCCTGAAACTCGCTGCCGCCCGTTTCCTGATAGAGAATATGTCCTACCACTTCTATGAGGAGGAGTTTTATGCGCTACCCAGTGGGGAGAGATACCGTCCACGGCTGACGGATTTCCCCACGGAGGAGGCGGGTAAGGCACACCTTGATTCGCTGGCAAGGGCGGGGTGTATGGCGGAACGTCATCGTTACAGGGACATCCGGACACTAGACGGCGCCTTTTTGGTACGAAACATCGACCTTGCCTTCGAGGCGTGGCGGAAGCCTTGGGCGAAGCAGGTGCCTTTCTCTGTTTTCTGCCAGTACATATTGCCGTACCGCATCAGCCATGAATACCCTTCGGGTCTCAGGAAGGAGATGATGGACAAGTTCACCCCCTTGCTCGACTCTGCCGGAGTCTCCACTCCGCTGGAAGCGTGCTCGTTGCTGAACGCGAGGTTGGGAACCTTGATGAAGTATAAAAAGAACTCTCTTCCTTTTTATCCTACCATAGAGGAGACGTATGCCTGGGGAGGTGCCCGGTGCGAAGGATTGTGCGACTTGGGTCTGTTCGTCATGCGTGCTGTGGGCATCCCTGTGGCTATGGATAAGACCCTTTGGACGCGCATAGATTGGGGGCACAACTGGGGAGCTGTGTGGCAGGACGGACGTTTCCACTGCTTTGCTCCTAGAGAGCAGTTGCCGGGTGAGTATCTGCCAGTATTGAACGGTCGAGGATATTTAAGACCCGGCAAGGTATACCGCTCCCATTTCGGTCTCTGTTCTGTACCTAGCGGAGAGGAAAGTGCGGACGACGGTTATGCCATCTGGTTGAAAAGTCCCTTGCTGGAGGACGTCAGCCCGGAGTACCTCGAACGTCCCGTCGATGTTCGCGTGGCTACCGACCGCATCCGGGAGTTTGCGTATACATCGGGTCAGGTCTATCTGTGCGTCTACAATTATTATCGGTGGGAGCCCGTTGCCATGGGGTGCCGCACCGATACGGTCTGCCTGTTCCGCCAGGTGGGAGGCGACAACATCTTCATCGTGGCGGATTCTCCCTCGGTCGGGCAGCTCCGCTTCCTTACTGCCCCGTTCCATGTGGATGCGCACGGGCATATACGTAAGTTCATTCCTCGTATGGACCGGACACGGGCGTTTATGTTTCCGAAACGGAAAAGACTGCTCAAACGTCCGCACACGCTTCACTACTGGGATGTGGAGTCGGCTTCGTTCTCCCCGCTGGAATACAACAGCACTGCTGATTCTACCCAGAGCTATACGGATATTCCTGAGAATGCGCTGTTATGGTTCACCGTGCCCGACCGCATTGTCAACCAGCGTGTATTCTATCTGGAAAACGACAGCGTGATAACCATGAACCTGATAAGATAAGAGCAGAAGAGGAGACAGAAAAGAAGAGGATCCAATCTTTTTTATCTTTACTGCGAACCTTAAAAATAAAGATACTATGAAACGATTTATCTATATTGCTGTTTTACTATCTGTTTTGACCTCATGTTGAAATAGCTCATGCAAACTTTTGGCAGAAGTGGAGATTGACCCTGTATTGTTTAATGATAGTTTGGTAATGCTTTCTCCACTACAAATAAGGGATTTGAAATCACACATAGTGTTTGCCACACCAGGAATGGAACAAAATCTTTTGTTTTTCAATAAAACAACTCAAAAAACACAGACTTGGGGACGTATGGGCAGTGGGCCGGACGACTTTACAAGTGCTGTAATAGCCGGATGTAAAGATGGGAAAATGAAACTCTATGATAGTAATTTGCGGAAGTGTGTTGAGTATCAATTGCAAATGGAAGACTTGGTTCAGTTGCATCGTTTACATGAGTATAAGTATCAATCAGATTCGATTAATTTGTTGAATCTGCATATGATGGATAGTGGTGAAATGATAGGTTTTATTGGATTTGGCTGTAAAGATATGTTTGTAATGTTGGACAAAGAACTGCAACCAATCAAAACTTTTGGTACAGTTCCGGTTGAAGGTCTTCCCGAAAAGAATAATCTGCAAATGTATGGATGGTTTGCATCCTATAAAAACAAACTTTTTTTTCGCTTCTCAATTGACAGGGTATCTTGTTTGTTTCAATATAAATGCAAATGGAGAAGTTGTAAAGGAGTGGGAACGTATGCTAACGGAACCTTTGTATGATTTTCAAAGACAGAAATGGGAAAAGAAAAATCAAGATGGTTTCTATGATATTGCGGTTAATGACAAATATGTGTTTACGGCCTTTAGTGGTAAGAGTTTAGAAAATAGTAAAAAGGTGATTCCACAAAATATTCTTGTTTTTACTCATGACGGCGAGTTGGTGAAAAATATAAAAATGCGGAATGAAACAGTGGGAAAAATAGCAATTTCGGATGATGAATCAAGAATTTACATGATGGGAGCGGGTGTGTTGATGTATTACAATTTTATAGACTTGGGATTATAAAGTTGTAAACATCGAGGCTTCCAAGTAAGCTCGTTCGACAACATAGAAAAAGAAGCATGGTGAGAAGAACATACTTCTTTTGTTTTTGGAAGTCACTTTCTTGATAAAAATAGCTGAACAAAAACTGCGCTTGTCTGTTTATTTATTACAATGTAAGATTTCAATAGGAACAGAGAAAGAACAATATAAATAAAAGATTGCTTATGTCACAGATTATCGGACATATATCTCAGGTTATCGGCCCTGTGGTCGACGTATATTTTGAAGGTACGGATGCAGAACTGAAACTGCCGGCCATCCACGATGCGCTGGAAATAAAAAGGCCGAATGGTAAGATACTAATAGTGGAAGTACAGCAACACATCGGTGAAAATACGGTACGTACCGTAGCTATGGACAGTACCGACGGACTTCAAAGAGGCCTGGAAGTGTATCCTACAGGCAGCCCCATCACCATGCCCGTCGGCGAGCAGATTAAAGGCAGGCTGATGAACGTGGTCGGTGATTCGATTGACGGAATGAAGGAACTTGACCGCCACGGTGCATATTCCATTCATCGCGACCCTCCTAAGTTTGAAGACTTGACCACCGTGCAGGAGGTTCTTTTTACAGGTATCAAGGTTATCGACCTGCTCGAACCGTATGCCAAAGGCGGTAAAATCGGTCTGTTCGGTGGTGCAGGCGTAGGAAAGACGGTACTGATTCAGGAACTTATCAACAATATCGCCAAGAAGCACAACGGATTCTCAGTGTTTGCTGGAGTAGGCGAGCGTACGCGTGAGGGCAACGACCTGTTGCGTGAAATGATTGAATCGGGCGTTATCCGCTACGGTGAAGCATTCAAGGAGAGCATGGAGAAAGGGCACTGGGATCTTTCAAAAGTAGATTACGGCGAACTGGAGAAATCGCAGGTATCGCTAATATTCGGTCAGATGAACGAACCTCCGGGAGCACGTGCTTCCGTGGCGTTGTCGGGACTGACGGTAGCCGAATCTTTCCGTGACGCCGGAAGCGAAGGTGAAAAGCGCGATATCCTGTTCTTTATTGATAATATTTTCCGTTTCACGCAAGCTGGTTCGGAAGTGTCCGCCCTGTTGGGACGTATGCCTTCAGCCGTTGGCTACCAACCGACGTTGGCAACGGAAATGGGTGCGATGCAGGAACGCATCACCTCTACCCGCAAAGGTTCCATCACTTCCGTACAGGCGGTATATGTGCCTGCCGACGACCTGACAGACCCGGCTCCCGCAACGACTTTCAGCCATTTGGACGCCACTACCGTGCTCGACCGTAAGATTACGGAACTCGGCATCTATCCGGCTGTAGACCCGTTGGCTTCGACTTCTCGTATCCTTGACCCACATATTGTAGGGCAGGAACATTACGACGTAGCGCAACGAGTGAAACAGATTTTGCAACGTAACAAGGAGTTGCAGGATATCATCTCCATCCTCGGTATGGAAGAACTATCGGAGGAGGATAAGACGGTAGTGAACCGCGCCCGCCGTGTGCAGCGTTTCCTTTCACAACCCTTTGCCGTAGCCGAACAGTTTACAGGTGTGCCAGGTGTGATGGTGACGATTGAAGATACGGTGAAGGGATTCAAGATGATTTTGGATGGTGAAGTGGACTATCTGTCCGAACAGGCCTTCCTAAATGTCGGCACCATCGAAGAAGCGATAGAGAAAGGTAAGAAATTGCTGGAACAGGCAAAGAAATAAAAATAGAGAGTGATGAAGGAACTGCATTTGAGTATAGTATCGCCAGAGAAGAGTATCTTCGACGGAGATGTGAGGATTGTTACATTGCCAGGTACGATTGGTTCATTTTCCATTCTTCCGGGGCATGCGCCCATTGTCTCGTCATTGAAAGCGGGAATGTTGGGTTACACCACGACGGAAGGAGAAGAGCATACGATGGATATTCAGGGTGGTTTTGTCGAACTGAGCGATGGAACGGTTTCCGTTTGTATCGCTTGATGGAAAGTATGGAAGAAACATGAAACAGTTGCATGACATAATAGCTTCGTTGGTATTGTTCTGCCTGATGACGGCAGTCGGCGTACCAGTGCTTGCACAAGAACGGGCGGAGGAAATGCTTCCACCGACGGTAGATGTGAAGGAAATCGTATTCGGACATATTGGTGATTCGTACGAATGGCACATTACAACATGGGGCAAGACGCAGATTACTATACCGTTGCCTATCATTGTTTATAGTACCAGTTCAGGTTGGCATACGTTCCTTTCCTCCCGTCTCGAAGAGAATGGCGGCACGTACGAGGGTTTTTCCATCGCTCCCGAAGGAAGCAAGTACGCAGGCAAATTGGTGGAATATGATGTGGCAGGCGAGCAGGTTCGTCCCTGGGATATTTCGATTACGAAAGTGACGCTCGCCTTGCTGTTCAACAGTCTCTTGCTGCTGGCGATTGTGCTGAGTGTGGCGCATTGGTACAGGAAACGTCCGCAGGGAGCGAAGGCACCAGGTGGATTTGTGGGATTCATGGAAATGTTCATCATGATGGTGAACGATGACATTATCAAGAGCTGTGTCGGACCGAACTACCGTAGGTTTGCCCCGTATCTTCTGACGGCGTTCTTCTTTATCTTTATCAATAACGTGATGGGGGTGATTCCGTTTTTCCCCGGTGGTGCGAACGTGACGGGGAATATTGCCGTTACAATGGTGCTTGCCGTATGTACCTTCTTGGTGGTCAACCTCTTCGGGACAAAGCACTATTGGAAATACATTTTCTGGCCCGATGTGCCGTGGTGGCTCAAAGTGCCTGTGCCGATGATGCCGTTTATTGAATTCTTCGGAATCTTTACGAAGCCGTTTGCTCTGATGATTCGTCTTTTTGCCAATATGCTGGCGGGACATATGGCGATGCTCGTGCTCACCTGCCTGATATTTATCTCGGCAAGTATGGGACCTGCGCTTAATGGCACGCTCACGGTGGCTTCCGTCTTATTCAATGTCTTTATGAATGCGCTTGAGTTGTTGGTTACTTTCATACAGGCGTATGTATTCACCATGCTTTCGGCAGTGTTTATCGGGTTGGCACAGGAGGGTGCGGAGGTAAAGGCGGAAGAGAAGTAAAAAAGAGAAAACAAAGAATATAAACCATTTTAAAACTAAAAATTATGATTCTATCAGTATTGTTACAGGCCACTGCGGCAGCAGTAGGAGTAAGTAAATTGGGTGCAGCCATCGGCGCTGGTCTTGCAGTAATCGGAGCCGGTGTGGGTATTGGAAAGATTGGCGGTTCGGCTATGGAGGCCATTGCGCGCCAGCCGGAATCATCGAATAACATTCGTATGAATATGATTATCGCCGCCGCCCTGATTGAAGGGGTAGCGTTGCTGGCGGTAGTTGTTTGTCTGTTGGTATTCTTCCTCTGAGCCTATGTCATTACTATTACCTGACAGTGGCCTGCTGTTCTGGATGTTGCTCTCATTCGGGGTGGTGTTCGTGATATTGGCGAAGTATGGTTTTCCTGTCATCATCAGGATGGTGGAAGGCCGTAAGACCTATATCGACCAGTCGTTGGAGGTGGCGAGAGAAGCCAATGCCCAGTTGTCCAAACTCAAAGAAGAGGGAGACGCGCTGGTGACTGCCGCCAACAGGGAGCAGGGACGCATCCTGAAGGAAGCCGTGCAAGAGCGTGACAAGATTATTCACGAGGCACGCAAGCAGGCCGAGATAGCCGCACGGAAAGAACTGGATACAGCGAAACAACAAATTCAGATTGAAAAGGATGAGGCTATCCGCGACATCCGCCGCCAGGTGGCTCTCCTTTCGGTCGACATTGCCGAGAAGGTGCTTCGCAAGAATCTTGCGGACCGCGAATCGCAGATGGGCATGATTGACCGGATGCTGGATGAAGTATTAACCTCAAAAAAGAACTGAAGAAGATGGAAGTCGGAATACTCTCGATGCGTTATGCGAAAGCGATGCTTGAGTATGCGCGGGAAAAAGGTGTGGAAGACAGGGTATATCAGGAATTTCTGACCTTGTCCTACTGTTTTTATGCTCAACCCGGTCTGTGCGAAGCGCTTGAAAATCCTGTTGTCACGACAAAGGAGAAGTTGGCGTTGGTATGCACTGCTGCCGACGGCGACGGTAAGCCGACAAGGGAGTTTGTCCGCTTCATTACTTTGGTACTGAGAAACAGACGTGAGGGATATTTACAGTTTGTCAGCTTGATGTATATGGATCTTTACCGGAAACTGAAACATATCGGAACCGGCAAACTGACTACCGCCGTGCCTGTGGATAAGGAGACGGAAGAGCGGATTCGCTCGGCAGCTGCGCATATCCTGCACACGCGGATGGAAATGGAGACGGTGGTAGACCCGTCTATCGAAGGCGGATTTATCTTCGATATCAATGACCTCCGGCTGGACGCGAGTGTCGCCACACAGTTGAAACGGGTGAAACAACAATTTATTGATAAGAATAGGAGAATTGTATAATGTCTGAGAATATAAGAGTAAGCGAAGTGTCCGACATATTGCGCAAGCAGCTCGAAGGTATCAACGCCAATGTGCAGTTTGACGAAATCGGGACGGTGCTCCAGGTGAGCGACGGCGTGGTACGTATCTACGGGTTGCGGAATGCCGAAGCAAATGAATTGCTGGAGTTTGATAATGGTATCAAAGCCATTGTGATGAACCTTGAAGAAGATAATGTAGGTGCCGTATTGTTGGGACCGACGGACAGAATCAAGGAAGGATTTATCGTGAAGCGTACCAATCGCATTGCTTCCATCCGTGTGGGAGAGGGGATGCTGGGGCGTGTTATTGACCCGTTGGGCGAACCGTTGGACGGCAAAGGACTGATTGGCGGCGACTTGTACGATATG
>NZ_CAJULN010000018.1 GCF_910586915.1 uncultured Bacteroides sp. | reverse complement strand
ACCTTCAACGACCGCGAGTGGGGATACGGCGACTCCGACCCCAACACCTTCAACCCCACCCGGCTGGATTGCGAGCAGTGGGTGCAGACGTTTGTAAAATCGGGCCTGAAAGGTGTCATCCTCACCGCCAAGCACCACGACGGTTTCTGCCTGTGGCCTACCCATCTGACCGAATACTGCATCCGCAACACGCCTTACAAAGAGGGCAAGGGCGACATTGTTCGCGAACTGTCGGACGCTTGCAAAAAGTACGGCATCAAGTTTGCCGTTTATCTGTCGCCCTGGGACAGACACCAAGCCAACTACGGTACTCCCGAATACGTGGATTACTTCTATAGTCAACTCCACGAACTGCTCACCAACTACGGAGACGTCTTTGAAATCTGGTTCGACGGCGCCAACGGCGGCGACGGTTGGTATGGCGGCAGCAAAGAGACCCGTACCATCGACCGCAAAAACTACTACAACTATCCACGCGCCTATAAGATGATAGACGACCTCCAGCCGCAAGCCGTCATCTTCTCCGACGGAGGTCCCGGCTGCCGTTGGGTAGGCAATGAGAAGGGATTTGCGGGAGCCACCAACTGGTCTTTCCTCCGCGCCGGAGAAGTGCACCCGGGCTACGAGAAGTACCGGGAATTGCAATACGGTCATGCCGACGGCAATCAGTGGGTAGCTGCCGAATGCGATGTTTCCATCCGTCCGGGATGGTTCTACCACCCCGAAGAAGACGGCCGCGTGAAGACAGTAGAACAACTGACCGACCTCTACTACCGCAGCGTAGGACATAACGCCACACTGTTGCTCAACTTCCCTGTCGACCGCAACGGACTGATTCATCCTACCGACTCTGCCAACGCTGTCAATTTCTACCAAAACGTACAAAAACAATTGGCACACAACCTGTTGGCAGGCGTCTCTCCGAAAGCATCGGACGAACGCGGCGCTACGTTTCCTGCAAAAGCCGTAACCGACGGCGATTACGACACTTATTGGGCTACCAATGACGAAGTAACCTCTGCCACTATCGAATTCGGCTTGCCTCAACCCGAGAAGATAAACCGCATGATGTTGCAAGAATACATCCCTCTCGGACAGCGTGTAAAATCGTTCGTTGTGGAATACAACCACAAGGACGAATGGTTCCCCGTGAAGCTCAACGAAGAGACCACCACCATCGGCTACAAACGTCTCTTACGTTTTGAGACAATCACCGCCGACAAGATTCGTGTCCGCTTCACCGACTCACGCGCTTGTCTCTGCATCAACAACATCGAAGCCTACTATGCCGGCGAAACGTCTGACAAATACACCACCAAAGCGGGAGAACTGAAAAGCTATCCCTACACGCTTGCGGGAACCGACACCGAAGAGGCGCAGAAATGTATGGACAAGAACGACCAAACTACTTGTTTCATCAACGGAAATACTGTATTGATTGACTTGGGCGAAGAGCGTACCGTGACTTCATTCCACTATCTCCCCGACCAAAGCGAATATAATAAAGGGGTAATCGCTGCCTACGAAATTGCTGTCGGCACGGATAGCAATGCTGTCAATCGGATAGTAGCGAAAGATGAATTCTCCAATATAAAGAACAACCCGATTCTTCAATCCGTCTACTTCACACCGGTCAAAGCCCGGTATATTCAACTGAAGGCAACGCGGATGATAGAGGAGGGAACACCGATGGGATTTGCTGAAATCGGAATCCAGTAAAGTTTATAATGATTATCCGCTATTTTCCCTCTCCATAGGAGCAATTTGCAGGAAATATAGCTCCTGCTTTCACCGCATATATGTCCTACTTGCAGCATCTATATGCGCTACGTCCAGCATCTATATGTCCTGTACGCAGTACATATAGATGCTGTAACAATCTGATTATTAACCTATAAAAAGCATGAAAGAACCGTACTTTTCAAACACCTTTTAGTCTGAATATAAGGAAAGAAGGAATCGTGCTATCAAAGAACAATTAAACCGAAGAAGAAATAAATGAACTACTGCCCAAAGTAACTGATTTTATTGAAACCACTCCTATCCCAACATCCTAAGCCCCCATAAAACATTCCTCTTTTGCTCAAAAACCTTAAACCTGTGCATTTTTTACCCCGTTTTCTTGTCAGAACCAAGTGTTTGCTTAATTTTGCAGGCTGATAGTTAACCGGATAGTTTGAATAGCAAGAGATTACTACTTGACTACTGGCTGCTAACTTGTAGAAATACTAATACTAAATTTAATAGCATGAGTTTGAAAATTGTTGTATTGGCAAAACAAGTTCCCGACACACGCAACGTTGGGAAAGATGCCATGAAAGCCGACGGTACAATCAACCGTGCGGCACTTCCCGCCATCTTCAACCCCGAAGACCTGAATGCCCTTGAGCAAGCACTTCGACTGAAAGATGCCCATCCAGGCTCTACCGTAACCATCCTGACAATGGGACCGGGACGCGCAGCCGACATTATTCGTGAAGGACTTTTTCGCGGTGCGGACAACGGTTATCTGCTGACCGACCGCGCTTTTGCCGGAGCCGACACACTGGCTACCTCCTACGCACTTGCCACCGCCATCCGTAAAATCGGAGATTACGATATCATCATCGGCGGGCGCCAGGCTATCGACGGAGACACGGCACAGGTAGGTCCGCAGGTAGCAGAAAAATTAGGATTGACACAAATCACATATGCAGAAGAAATCCTGGAAGTGGGAGAAGGCAAAATCAAAGTGAAACGCCACATCGACGGTGGCGTGGAAACCGTAGAAGGCCCGCTGCCCATCGTGATTACCGTCAACGGCTCGGCAGCTCCCTGCCGCCCGCGCAACGCGAAGCTGGTTCAAAAATACAAACACGCCAAAACGGTCACCGAAAAACAGCAAGGCAACCTTGACTATACCGACCTGTACGACAAGCGTGAGTATCTGAATCTGAAAGAATGGAGCGTGGCGGATGTCAATGGAGACCTCGCACAATGCGGTCTGTCAGGCTCGCCGACCAAAGTGAAAGCCATCCAGAACATCGTGTTCCAGGCTAAAGAGAGCAAAACCATCACCGGTAGCGACCGCGACGTGGAAGACCTGATTGTTGAACTGTTAGCTAATCACACTATTGGATAAAACTAATCATATGAATAACTTATTTGTATATTGCGAAATAGAAGAAGGAAACGTTGCAGATGTCAGCCTTGAACTTCTGACCAAAGGTCGTTCGTTAGCCAATCAGTTGAACTGCCAGCTCGAAGCTGTAGTTGCCGGCACAGACCTCAAAGAGATTGAAAAACAAATTCTTCCTTACGGCGTAGACAGACTGCACGTCTTCGACGGCGAAGGACTTTATCCTTATACGTCACTCCCCCACACTTCGATTCTTGTGAATCTCTTCAAGGAAGAGCAGCCGCAAATCTGCCTGATGGGAGCCACCGTCATCGGACGCGACCTCGGACCGCGCGTCTCTTCCGCCTTGACCAGCGGACTGACCGCCGACTGTACCTCACTGGAAATAGGCGACCACGAAGACAAAAAAGAAGGAAAGACATACAAGAACCTGTTATATCAGATTCGTCCCGCCTTCGGCGGTAACATCGTGGCCACGATTGTAAACCCCGAACATCGTCCGCAGATGGCAACCGTGCGTGAAGGTGTGATGAAGAAAGAAATCCTCTCTCCTACTTACCAGGGAGAAGTGATTCGTCACGACGTGAAGAAATATGTAGCCGACACGGACTATGTGGTGAAAGTAATCGAACGCCACGTAGAAAAGGCTAAGAACAACCTGAAAGGTTCTCCGATTGTGGTAGCCGGCGGTTACGGCGTAGGCTCGAAGGAAAACTTCGACCTGTTGTTCGACCTTGCCAAAGAACTCCACGCGGAAGTAGGTGCCAGCCGTGCAGCCGTTGACGCAGGTTTCGCAGACCACGACCGTCAAATCGGGCAGACAGGCGTAACCGTCCGTCCGAAACTCTATATCGCCTGCGGTATCTCCGGACAAATACAGCATATCGCCGGTATGCAGGAAAGTGGTATCATCATCTCCATCAACAACGACCCGGATGCTCCCATCAACACGATTGCCGATTACGTAATCAACGGAACCATCGAAGAAGTCGTGCCGAAGATGATAAAGTATTATAAACAAAATAGCAAGTAAGGAAAGATGGCTAATTATTATACAGACATACCGGAACTCAAGTTTCACTTGAACAATCCGATGATGAAACGTATCTGCGAACTGAAAGAACGCAACTACAGAGATAAAGATGAATTCGACTATGCGCCCCTCGACTTTGAAGATGCGATAGACTCTTACGACAAAGTGCTGGAGATTACCGGAGAAATCACCGGGGAAATCATTGCCCCCAATGCAGAAGGCGTGGACGAGGAAGGCCCGCACTGCGCCAACGGACGTGTAGAATATGCATCGGGCACGAAAGCCAACCTCGATGCGATGGTAAAAGCAGGACTGAACGGTATGACCATGCCGCGCAAATTCGGCGGTCTGAACTTCCCGATTACTCCCTACACCATGTGCGCCGAAATCGTTGCCGCCGCCGATGCAGGCTTTGGCAATATCTGGTCGCTGCAAGACTGTATCGAAACACTGTACGAATTCGGCAACGAAGACCAGCACAGCCGTTTCATCCCCCGCATCTGCCAGGGCGAAACCATGTCGATGGACTTGACAGAACCCGACGCCGGCTCCGACTTGCAATCCGTTATGCTGAAAGCTACTTACAGCGAAAAAGAGGGTTGCTGGCTACTCAACGGTGTGAAGCGCTTTATCACGAACGGCGACGCCGATATCCACCTCGTGCTGGCACGGTCGGAAGAGGGAACAAGAGACGGACGTGGTTTATCTATGTTCATCTATGACAAGCGCCAGGGCGGTGTCAACGTGCGTCGTATCGAAAACAAACTTGGTATCCACGGTTCGCCTACCTGCGAGTTGGTGTACAAGAATGCCAAAGCCGAACTTTGCGGCGACCGCAAACTCGGTCTGATAAAATACGTAATGGCTCTGATGAACGGTGCCCGTTTAGGTATCGCCGCACAGTCGGTAGGTTTGAGCCAGGCGGCTTACAACGAAGGATTGGCTTATGCCAAAGACCGCAAGCAATTCGGAAAAGCGATTATCGAATTCCCGGCGGTATATGATATGTTGGCTATCATGAAAGGTAAGTTGGATGCGGGCCGCGCATTGCTGTACCAAACAGCCCGCTACGTAGACATCTACAAAGCATTGGACGACATCGCCCGCGAACGCAAACTTACTCCGGAAGAACGTCAGGAACAGAAGAAATATGCCAAGTTGGCCGACAGTTTCACTCCGCTTGCCAAAGGTATGAACTCCGAATATGCCAACCAGAATGCTTACGACTGTATTCAGATTCACGGCGGTTCGGGCTTTATGATGGAATATGCCTGCCAGCGCATCTACCGCGACGCACGCATCACCAGCATCTACGAAGGAACTACCCAGTTGCAGACCGTAGCTGCTATCCGATACGTGACGAACGGTTCTTACCTCGCCACTATCCGCGAGTTTGAAACCGTGCCCTGCTCGCCCGAAATGGAACCGTTGATGTCGCGCCTGAAAAAGATGGCAGACAAGTTTGAAGCAAGCACCAACGCCGTCAAAGAGACGCAAGACCAGGAGTTGCTTGACTTCACAGCCCGCCGGTTGATGGAGATGGCTGCCGACATCATCATGTGCCACTTACTGATTCAAGACACTGCCAAAGCTCCCGAACTGTTTGCCAAATCCGCACACGTATATCTGAATTATGCGGAAGCGGAAGTAGAAAAACATTCAAACTTTATCGAGAACTTCGACAAAGAAAGCCTGGCTTTCTACAGAAAATAACAGATATTTCATACAATCGGATGGTGCGTGCGACACCACCCGATTGTTTTTTTTCACATACCCTTATCTCTCCCTTTGAAAATGGCAGAAAATCTATCCATCCATACAGGAAACAAAGAAGACAAATATCGCGAATTACTCCCCCAGTTGTATGCTTTAGTAAGCACGGAAACGGATTTCATAGCCAATCTCGCCAATACGGCAGCCGCCTTGAAACAGACTTTCGGTTTCTTCTGGGTGGGTTTCTATCTGGTAAAAGCGGACGAACTTGTGTTGGGTCCCTTTCAAGGGCCTATCGCCTGCACCCGTATCCGCCACAGCAGAGGAGTCTGCGGCACGGCCTGGAAAGAAGCCCGGACACTGATTGTAGCCGATGTGGAGCAGTTTCCCGGACACATCGCTTGTAGTTCGCTATCAAAATCGGAGATAGTGGTACCGATATACCAAGAGGGAAAAATCATCGGAGTACTGGACATCGACAGTGATACGTTGGAGAGTTTCGATGCGGTGGACGCACGTTACCTGGAAGAAATCTGCACTTACTTTCAACCGATGTAGACATTGACACAGAGATACACATACAGTTCTTCGTCGCACTGGTCGAATTCTATCTTATTCTCTTTGGAGAGCCACCCTAAAGCGGCACCTAATTCTTTGTCTTTCAGTCCGGATTTTCTTTTCAGAACTCCATAACCCCATTTTTCGTTGTTGCTGAGCAACTGCCAAACTTTGCCGGCATTCAAGCCGATTTCATGCTTATCCATTGTTTTATCATTATTAAATGAGTTATACCTTTGGGAGATTTCACTTAAAGAAAACAAAAACGGGCCGGATTTGTTTATCCAAATAGGACAAAAACGGAGGGAGAAAACACAAAAAAGCCCGGACTTTCGCAAGCCCGGACTTCCGTGTCCTTAAGAACTATAAAGAGAGATGCTTGTGGGAAACATTATTATGTAAGCATCTCTATTCCGTAATGCAGACACATACACGGTTCTCTTTCGGAGTAGCGAAAGGCTGTATAGTGTCGCCCTTAAAGTCAATGTTGATTCTGTCTGTTGCAATACCTTGCGATTTCAGTGCTTCCGCAACGTTGCGTGCCCTGGCTTCCGACAGTTTGAGATTAATCCTCGCATTGCCGGTATCTACATCGGCATATCCCGTCAGGTTGACTTTTGCCAAAGGATGTTTCTTCAAATATTCGGCCAAAGAAGCGATTTTCGCTTGCTGGTCGTTATTGATTAAAGCGGAATTGAGCGCAAAGAAGATGTTCTGCTGCATGGGGGCGGCGACAACTTCTTTCGCAGGTTGCGGCTGTTCCACCACTGGAGCGGGTTCCACGGGTTTGGCAACTTCGGCTGCCGTTACCGGCGGTTCCGGTTCGCTGTATGTAGAGAGCGGTGTTTTTTTGCTGCTCTTACCCAATCTGATGCTCAATCCTGCCAATGCATTGATTTGCCAGTCGCAATTACCAGCTTTCTTCGAATTAAACTTATCCGACAATACATTCGCATTTGCTTCTATATGAAAGGAAAGGCGGTCGTTCAGTCGCAGGTCTCCTCCCAATCCGAAACGTCCTGCCAACAATCTTTGAGAGCCTTGCCAAAGATATTCCAACTCATGTTTTCCCGTATTCAAGGAATTTGCTTCGTCATTGTCAAAGGCCTGGTTCAATCCGGCTCCCACAAAAAGAAAACCGTTAAATATCCGGTCGGGACGAAAACCGCAGCACAAAGAACTCAGGTCGACTGTCAAATCGGCGTTTCCTTGCAGGTATTTATATTGATAGTGTTGCTTGGGGGTCACCCACCCTCCTTTTGCCTGCCATCCGCTTCCGCCGATGCGCACGCCGAACACTGGAGAAAATTTATATCCCACGTTGACAGCCGCCGCCGGCGACAACAGATTCTTAAACGTGGTTTCTCCGACAGTATGCGCCACACCCGCCTGAGCCTGCACATACCAATGAGGATGAAAAACAATCTTGCCGGAATCGTTGCTCCGTGGTTCCTGCGCAAAAGCCGTTGCTACACCAAGCAGCGCGACAAGATTTACAAAAAGATGTTTCTTCATAAGTTTCAGCATTATGTATGAAGTCTTTTTTTAAAAAGAAAGGTGCTCTCTCTTTGCCAGAAAGAACACCTTTCTATATTAGTCATTGAAATTTAAAGGGAATCTCAATTAGTTGATACTACCCGGTTTAACAGTCAATGTTACAGTTGTCTTTTCCGGATCTGCCAATATCGGAGACCATTTAGTCTTCACATACACAGGAACAGAGATACGGAATTCCTGCTGAATATGAGCACCGCTATTGTTCTTGAATGTCAATTTGACAATCTGACCGTTAGCATCGAGTACAGGTTCCAATACATATTTATCAGCAAAAGTACTCCAAGTGCTTGCATCATCTTTATCGGAGATAATAATGTTTTCTCCTTCTTTTTTCAGATTGGTAGTAGCCTTAGCCAAATTCCATGTTACTTGCTCTACGTTGTACCATTGAACTAATTGAGCATCAGCGGCCGCACCGTTTTCCCAAACTTTCCGGTATTCTCCAAAGCTTTCTTTGATAGTAACAACTTTGTCAACGCTAACCGTTGAACCACCTGTCAACAAGTCTTTGAATGGTTCAACTGTACCGTTCAAAGACATAGCCAACGGATTGATAAAGTTAACCAAGAAGTGATCAAGTTCAACAGGGATACCTGCACAATTTGTAGCAACCAATTTCACAGGAACAGATTTGCCTAACAATTCTTGAGCAGCAGAAGTTGCAACACCGTGTTCCGTTGTAGTAGGCAATGTTGATTCAAACAGACGAATCACATCACCATTTATCTCAGCAGCAGCCACAGTACCTTTATACAATACATTGTTAATTACCTTCCACTCTGTACCAAGAAGCGTCTTCGCACGAGTCTCATCAAAGCGGAACTCTGCTTCATCTGCATTAGATACCAAATCCATAACAGAAGTAAGACCTGCATTCTTATTGTAACCCGGCAATATGCTACCGATAATCTGGCAATCGAAGAAGTTAGCAATACCATAATTTGCATCACTGGTCAAAGCCGGATTAATTTGGAATGACTTGTTGATGTTTTCTGTAGTTGCTGTACCACTCCAGTAAGAACTATTATAACCTCCAACAAAGGCCATCTTATCTACGGCCAGTGTCATAGTAATCTTGAATGTATATGTTTCCGCTTCATCGCTTATTCTGTAATAACGGCCATATACAGTTCTTTCTACTTTGCCTGCTTCATATTCTTCCTTAGTCAATCCGATATTACCGATTGTCCACTTCAAGTTGTGTGTAGTAGTAGAACCTTCAGCAGTAACATCTTCGATTGTTCCCAATACAGTAGAAGCAGAAGCACCGTTCTTAGCATCATCCAAAGTAGCATATACTCTGCTGTCCAATTTGTACAATGCATGGAATTCTTCTTTGCTAATACCGCCGTTAACGATAGTGTAAATCTGATCGTTCATTTCTTTCATACCTACAGTACCAGTGTATGTAGCATCGCAAGCAAATTTTTCAGCATCAAAGTCTGCATCCAATTCGCCCAAGTCAATGTTACCGCTTTGGCTTGTCCAAGCAATCTTGAAATAACGAACATCTACTACTTCATTATTGGCAGTATTTTTCAATACAACCTGTACCAGCGGTTCACGACCGATAGCATCTCTGTTAAATGCTACTCCGTTGCGAGATTGAGAAGTGATAATACCGTTTTCAATCTTAGCAAACTCTTTCTGGTTTGTAGATTCTTCGTTGGTATCTTGCAAGAAATAATTAACCAATTCGAATTCAAACTTCAATCCGTAGTCGCTGATATTATATTTATTTCCTTCCTTGTCGCAAACTTCAACCAATGAGTTCAAGTCAAAGTCAGTTTTAGTATATTCTATTTTCTTAAGGATATATTGTCCTTGTGTAGTACATACTCTTTCCTGATCGTGGATGGTGCTATACTTCCAGAAATGAGCTTTATCTGCATCAACTTCAGTTTCCGCTTCTACATAATGTATGTAAGGAATAGCAGAAGTTTCTGCCAAACGTGCCCAGTCGGAAGTTACTACTGGTGAAACACCAGCCTTTTGTTCTTCAGCAGTCAACGCAATTTTAGCTTGAATAGCCATCATTGCAAACTTCTCTTTACCGTCAACTGATTCCTGATTGAATGAACCTTCGCTCAACTTCTTCAAGTTAACAGCCACTTTACCATCTTTAATTTCAGCAACAGTCGCAGCTATTCTTTCACCAGCTCTTGTGCTGATTTCATTGGTTGCATCATTAGTGATAACCGTCAATCCCAGGATGTTTTCCTTTTTAACATTGCTCGGGTTAGCGTAATAATAAGCAGTAGTCTTTCCATCATTGATAGAAGTTTTCTTCGTTCCTTCAGCTTGGTCGGCAAGCAACTTAGTCCACGGTGTATATTGCAAAGTAGTAAAGTTGATAACTTCAATACCGTTGATAAACTGTGACGGAGCAAATGTCAAAGCAGTCAGACGTTGAGACAACAAACTTACCAGTGTATTCAATCCGGATTGTACTTCACTGATACTGTTAGATATAGTTGTCAATTCAGTAGCCAGTCCTGCAACATCAGCTTTCAATGTAGCGATATCTGCCGTGTTAGTATCGATGGCTGTCTGAAGTTCTGATACTGTAGCAGACAGTTCTCCTAATTCTGCTTCCAAGTCAACCAATTTAGCCTTCATTTCCGGGAATTCAGTTTCCAGATTCAAAGCGTCGATCGCTTCCTTGAAATTTTTCAAGGTATTAATCTGAATTTCGAGAGCTTCTTTTGCAGCAGCTATTGCAGAATTGAGTTTATCTTCATTAACCAACTTGTCAAATCCGCCATCAACAGCACTGAGAACGCCTTCAATAGCAAGAAGTTTTTCTTGAAGAGTTTTAACATCATCCTTAACGCCACCAAACTCATTCATGCTATCATAGAGCTCTTCTATTCTTCCATCATATTGGCTGATAGTTGCTCTCAAGTCCTCTGCCATTTTGGTAGCAGCTTCGATAGCTTCTGCCTTAGCTGTTGCAGCAGCTTCTTTTGCAGCAGCTTCTGCCTTTTCAGCAGCAGTCTTTGCTTCTTTCGCTGCATTTTGAGCTGCAACAATATCCTGTTTAGCAGCAGCCAACTCATCTTTGAGTTCTTTGATTTTTGCGTCCAGTGTCGCTTGGTTTGTTTCTACGTGTTCTCTCAGGCTGTCGATGTCGTCATCGTAATCCTTACAGCCCACATAGGTAACTGTAGAAAGTGCCAGCGCTCCGAAGAACATCACTTTTACAAATTTTTTTCTCATAACTACTTAAAAATTACATTAATAATATATTATTAAACACTAAGTTTCAATAATAGCTGTCCGTTACTTTATAGGTAACGGAAACACCTTTGTACCTACTCCAAAAGGGGATTCTATACTAAAAATGCATTAAAAAGACTATACTATTTTTACCCCTGCCTTTTGAAGCCGGCAGAGGGGCGGGAAATTTTTTTCTTAAAAATAGGAGTCAGCCAACCCCTATGATAAAATTCCACATATTCCGATTGTCACTCTCTTGTTTTTAAGTAGTTTTCCTCAAAAAAGTTTCGATTCGTTTGGTTGTTTTAATAAATATCCTCATATTTGCAGCGAAATTTGTTCCGTTACCTATAAAGTAACAGTTTAAATATCAATTTATTATACCTACTATCGTATAGTTTACGAAATCAAGTACTTTTCTGTTGGCTTCGTCTATCTTCTTATTCTTAAAGGGTTTCAGGTAGGTTTCCGTCACGGAAATAGACGAATGTCCCATCGCTTCGGAAATCACACCGGGATGAATCTCGCAATAATAAGCTGTGGTAGCCCATGTATGGCGGGCGGCATACGAACTCACCCTTTCTCCCAATCCTAATATTTCACCCAACAACACCAATTGCCGATTATAGTTGCGCAATGCCAACTGATATTCGCGATATGCTTCCCGTGTTCCCTCGTGGCTGCGTAAGAAAGGAAACAGGTAGGGCGAAGAAGGGTTCTTATTCATATATTTCTTTATCAGCACAATCGCTTCTGCCGTTAGAGTGACTGTGAGGGAACGCCCGGTTTTGCGCCGGCGGTAGGTAATCACATTATCGCGCAAATCACTTTTGCGCAAATAAGCGAGGTCGACAAAAGGCATTCCACGGAGCACAAACATCAGAATAAATAATTCCTGCGCATGAATCACTGCCGAAGGAATCCCGGAGTCCGAAGGCAAAACGGTAAACATCTTTTTCATGTCTTCTTCGCCTAACGCACGCTTATGGTCGGCGCGCGTCCCGGTATATACCGAACGGAAAAGATAGGGTACATTCTTCGCATAACGAAGATGCACCGCCCGATTGTACACGGCACGAAACGTACGCAGATAGGTAGACACGGTATTCCAACTGCATCCACGACTACGAAGATAAACTTCAAATCCTTTCAGCCACTCCGGACTTACCTCATTAAAAGAGAGGTCTTCTTTCCCTTGATAAGCCATCAGGGCATTCATACTACTTCGATACACATTAGCGGTTCCGAAACTCCCTTCCATACGTAACCCATTGGTTACTTGCATCATAAATGCTAAAACTTTCAACATTGCATTTTCTTTTTAAAGTTATCAACACTTCTCTTTTCATTAGTGTCCGGTTAAAATACAAAAATCCCGAACTTTTACAAGTCCGGGATTTCCATATTTTCAAAAAAGATAATTTCACATAATAACATACTTATCATAGATTACTAAACAGAGCCACAAAATACATCGTACGATTCAGAGAACGGCGTTGCTTCTTCGCTTGTGCTATTTCCCACCGGTCGATATCAATCACCCGATTTATTGAATGATTTGAAAATAGGGTCTATGTCGATTCCTAAGTCACGATACGTATATTCATAAGGAGTTTCTTCCGAATCCTCAGCCAAATAAAAGTTTAAATCCGCCTGCACTCCTTCTTTAGCTGCAATATATCGAATGGCACTTACCATATCCGTGCTGTGGCTTGCTATAAAAAACTTAACTCCGATTTCTTTATGCAACAGTACAATCATCCGCGCATATTCAACAATCCACTGGGGATGCAGATGAGCTTCGGGTTCATCTATGATAAGCAATGTATCTTTTTGGAGGAAGCCGTTCTTCAGCAGAAGTTGCAGGACAGAAAACGACTTGATTCCTGTTGCGCAATCTTTCAATTCAAAGATTCTGCCATCGGCTCTTCGATAAGAGAGTTTCAATTGGCGAATCGCATCTTCTTCTATCATAGATTCACCCTTCATTATTTGTGAAAGGTTTTTGCATAAAGAGGTATTGACTTCGATATGCGGGGAGTCGTCACTCAGCAAATCCGTCAGTTTCTCCCAATAATCCTTATCCCTGCCGCTTGTCAACTGATTTCCTACAATCATGGGAGTATCGACATAGGCCACTCTTTTTATATAATGAAGCAAAGGGACGTTGCTTGTCTCCTTTCCGGCAAAAGGCAGTCCGTATTCACGAATGGTCCATTATTCGGGCAGTGTCCGCTTCATGGAAAACGACAAATGGTCATGAAGCAATTCGTAATCCCTTTGTTCCAACTCGTCTGCCGCATCGTTGAATAACAACTCTATCAGTATATAAAACTTATCCAGCAACTTCTCTAAATCATCTTGCGTTTTATCATCCAATTGTATCCTTTATGATTCGGACAAACCGTTGCAAAGTCCTTTCAGCATCCTCATTTTTCATGATGTCCTCTACTACATCCTTATAAACCAGGAAGCGTGAAAATAATGTCCGTATATATCGGAGGCAAACATCCATATCATTGACCGAAGCGCGATATATATCGTACACTTCGCCGGCCTCCGGTATTATACCTTTGATTGCACGTTCCATTTGTTTCAAAGTCTCTTTGTACCTATACAAGTAGTGGCTCAAATGACTGTCTACTATTTCCTCATAATGATTCGCATAATAAAAGGAATAGTACAACAGTTGGGACAGGCTGCTTTTTCCGCAGCCATTGATACCGGACACTACGGTTATTCCGTTCAAAGCGATATCTGCTTTCTTTACAGCCTTGAAATTTTCGACTGAGAGTTCTACTATTTTATCCATATAGATTGATGTTCCATTTTCACAATACAGGTGATATGCAAAGATAACAAACAAAATAGAATCTTTTAAGTTTCGGAGGAGTTAATACCAAAAAAGTCGCTTCCGGGAGTGCCGGAAGCGACTTTCATCTATTCATTCAAAGAAGAACCGGAATTACATCATTCCGCCCATACCTCCCATTCCGGGAGCGCCCATCGGCATTTCGGGTTTGTCTTCTTTCTTTTCTACGATTACACATTCGGTTGTGAGGAACATACCGGCGATGGAAGCTGCGTTTTCCAAAGCTACGCGAGCCACTTTGGCAGGGTCTACCACACCGGCGGCGTGCAGATTCTCGTAAACGTCGAGACGTGCATTGTAACCGAAGTCACCTTTGCCTTCGCGTACTTTCTGAACAACTACCGCACCCTCTTTGCCTGCGTTGGCTACAATCTGGCGAAGGGGCTCTTCGATGGCACGTTTGATGATATCCACACCGGTTGTCTCGTCTGCGTTATCGCCCTTCATTGCTTCGATGGCGTCGATAGCGCGGATGTAAGCCACGCCGCCGCCCGGGATAATACCCTCTTCGATAGCAGCACGAGTTGCACGCAATGCATCGTCTACGCGGTCTTTCTTCTCTTTCATTTCCACTTCGGAAGCAGCGCCTACGTAAAGAACAGCTACGCCACCCGAGAGTTTAGCCAGACGTTCCTGCAATTTCTCGCGGTCGTAGTCGGACTTGGTTGCAACAATCTGAGCCTTGATTTGCTCGCAGCGTTCTTTGATGCTATCCTTGTTGCCTGCGCCGTTTACGATGGTTGTATTGTCTTTGGAAACTGTCACTTTGTCGGCAGTACCCAGCATTTCGATGGTAGCTTGTTCCAGTTTCAGTCCTTTCTCTTCGCTGATTACAACACCGCCTGTCAGGGTAGCGATGTCTTCGAGCATTTCTTTGCGACGGTCGCCGAAGCCCGGAGCCTTCACGGCACAAATCTTCAACTGAGAGCGCAGACGGTTGACTACCAACGTAGTGAGTGCTTCGCTATCTACATCTTCTGCGATTACCAGGAGAGGACGTCCTGTCTGTACAGCCGGTTCGAGGATAGGCAGGAAATCTTTCAGATTGGAAATCTTCTTGTCGTAGATGAGGATGTAGGGTTTCTCCATCTCGCATTCCATCTTTTCGGTGTTTGTCACGAAGTAAGCCGACAGATATCCACGGTCGAACTGCATACCTTCTACCACGCCGATGGTTGTGTCGGTTCCTTTTGCCTCTTCGATGGTGATGACACCGTCTTTGGATACTTTGCGCATGGCGTCGGCAATGAGTTTACCGATTACAGGGTCGTTGTTGGCAGAGATGGTGGCAACCTGTTCAATCTTGTCATAGTTGTCGCCTACTGTCTCAGCTTGCGATTGGATGGATTCCACTACTTTGGCTACCGCTTTGTCGATACCGCGTTTGATGTCCATCGGGCTGGCGCCTGCGGTAACGTTCTTCAAGCCTTCGGCTACGATAGCCTGTGCGAGTACGGTTGCAGTGGTTGTACCGTCGCCGGCATCGTCACCTGTCTTGGAGGCTACTTCTTTCACCAACTGTGCACCGGTATTCTGATAAGCATCTGCCAACTCGATTTCTTTGGCTACCGTCACACCGTCTTTTGTAATGTGCGGAGCGCCGAATTTCTTTTCGATGATGACGTTGCGTCCTTTCGGGCCGAGCGTTACTTTTACTGCATTTGCCAAAGCGTCGACACCTTTCTTCAACTGGTCGCGGGCGTCGATATTGAATAATATTTCTTTTGCCATTTCTTTATTTACTATTTAAAATTTTACTATTGTCCGATTAACCCAAAACAGCGAGAACGTCGCTCTGACGCATGATGAGGTATTTAGTTCCTTCCACGTCGAGTTCTGTTCCGGCGTATTTGCCATAGAGAACTGTATCGCCTACTTTCAATACCATTTCTTCGTCTTTCGTACCGTGACCTACTGCCACTACTTCACCTTTCAAAGGTTTTTCTTTTGCTGTATCGGGGATGATGATACCACCAATTGTTTTTTCTTCTGCAGGTGCAGGGAGGATAAGCACTCTGTCTGCTAACGGTTGAATATTCATAGTTACTTTTATATTTTAATTATACATTTGTTCGTATACTCCCGCCTTTTTTAAGCGGGACACTGAATATTCAGCGAAAAGTGTGCCAAAGCGTCTTTGGCAGAGAGAGACTGACAGACGTACTGACAAAATGACTGAACCGTCTTTGCCGGCTGTCGGCGAAATGCATATGGTGTTCCTATTTGTCTTTATATAATATGTACGCGCGAACATAATATAATTATATAGATGAAGGAAGTTGCGGTAAAACTGACAACCAGCAGTTCTGCACAATTCCCGTTGAGCGTGGCTTGACCATTGCTTGATACGCTCGTTTCCTATGCAGGATACGGCCGTTTCCTACGCAGGACACGACTGTTTCCTACGCAAGACACTGCAATTTCCTGCGCATGACACTGCTGGGTCTACTGCTTGGTGCGACCTGTTTTTACGATGAAAGCTGTTGGAGAGAAAGATTACGCGAACTTGAAGATGCTTTATTAAGTTCTGCCGGAACTTAATGGTTCGTCTTATGGAATGATAAATAGGTTCCTGAACGCCGACCCACGCATCAGTTCTTGCGTGATTACGTGGAACGGTTGTGAAGAAGACGTGGTAGTACCCGTGCCGGAGAACCGGAACGTGAAAGAACCATTGTCTACCATCATAAACCTGCCGGAAGGAAAATACATCTTCAACATGATAACGAGAAGCGACACCGGCAAAGAGTCATTGGCAAGAAACATTGCCGGCGAAGTGTATGGTTCCAATTATCAGGCGGGACTGTCTGCACAAAGCATCAACTCAATGGCGGCGGACTTGAATGGAGTGACCATCCTTTGGAGTCCGGTAGACGGTTGCACCGAAACCACATTGACTTACAAGAAAAGAGTAATAGCTACCAACATTACAGCGCTTCGCAGGAAACGGCAACAAACACCGCTGGAGAATCGGATTTATGTGAATAAATTTGATTCTCCGGCGGCTTTTTATTGAAAATCTGTTCGTATCTTTGCACCAGCTAACTAACAACCCCTTTATTACAATATGGCATTTACAAATAATATTATGATTGTCCGGCACAAATTGCTGGCTGACCTTGTCAGACTTTGGAAAAACGACCAGTTAGTAGAACAGATAGACCGGCTGCCGATTGAGCTAAGCCCACGAAAATCGAAGCCGATAGGGCGATGCTGCGTACACAAGGAACGGGCAGTGTGGCGATACAAGACTTTTCCACTGATGGGACTGGATATGACCGATGAGCATGACGAAGTGACTCCGCTTTCCGATTATGCACGTATGGCACTCAACCGTTCCGAGCCGAACAAAGAAAATATTATGTGCGTCATAGACGAAGCGTGTTCGTCTTGTGTGCAAATCAACTACGAGATAACAAACCTCTGCCGGGGATGCGTGGCACGCAGTTGCTACATGAACTGCCCCAAAGGAGCGATACGCTTCAAGAAAAACGGGCAGGCAATGATTGACCACGACACGTGTATCAGTTGCGGCATCTGCCACAAAAGCTGCCCTTACCATGCTATCGTATATATCCCCGTGCCCTGCGAGGAGGCTTGTCCGGTAAAAGCTATCAGCAAAGACGAACACGGTATCGAACATATCGACGAAAGCAAATGTATCTATTGCGGTAAATGCATGAATGCTTGCCCGTTCGGCGCTATCTTCGAGATTTCACAAACGTTCGATGTGCTGCAACACATCCGGAAAGGCGAAAAGATGGTTGCCATCATCGCCCCGTCCATCCTCGGACAGTTCAACACTTCCATCGGACAAGTGTACGGTGCTTTTAAAGAAATAGGATTTGCCGATGTGATTGAAGTGGCCGAAGGCGCGATGGCTACCACCAGCCACGAAGCTCACGAACTGTTGGAGAAACTGGAAGAGGGACAATCTTTCATGACTACTTCCTGCTGCCCTTCCTACATAGAACTGGTAGAGAAACACATCCCGGGAATGAAACCTTATGTATCTACCACCGGCTCGCCGATGTATTATACGGCACGGATTGCCAAAGAGAAGCATCCCGATGCAAAGATTGTATTCGTAGGCCCTTGCGTGGGCAAGCGTAAAGAGGTGCGCCGCGATGAAGCTGTGGATTATATTCTGACATTTGAAGAAGTAGGCTCCATCCTCGACGGGTTGGATATCCAATTGGAGCAAGTGCAGGAGTTCTCCATTCTACATACTTCCGTGCGCGAAGCACACGGCTTTGCCCAGGCAGGCGGCGTGATGGGAGCAGTAAAGGCTTATCTGAAAGAGGAAGCAGAAAAGATTCATGCGATACAGGTGTCGGATATCAATAAGAAAAACATTGCCCTGCTGCGCGCTTGCGCCAAGACAGGAAAAGCCGCCGGACAATTTATCGAAGTGATGGCTTGCGAAGGCGGATGCATCACCGGACCAAGTACGCACAACGACATTGTTTCAGGACGCCGCCAGTTGGCGCAAGAGCTTCTCAAACGCAAAGAGAGCTATGAAACAATGGATAAATAAACTCCGACAGGAAAGAACACTCCGGCAGGAAGAGTTCCGGCAACTGTTGACCGGATGCGATGCGGAAACGCTGCGGTACATCAACGAACAGGCGCGGGAAGTCAGCCTGCTCCATTTCGGCAACAGGATTTATATCCGCGGGCTGATTGAAATCAGCAACTATTGCCGGAATAACTGTCTTTACTGCGGCATCCGAAAGGGCAACCCGCACATCGAACGTTACCGGCTCACCGAAGAGAATATCTTAGAGTGCTGCAAGCAAGGTTACGAACGGGGATTCCGCACTTTCGTGCTGCAAGGCGGAGAAGACCCTGCCCTGACAGACGACCGGATAGAAAAAACGGTCGCTGCCATCAGGCAGAGTTATCCGGATTGTGCCATCACACTGTCGCTCGGCGAAAAACCGCGCGAAGCATACGAACGTTTCTTCCAGGCAGGCGCCAACCGCTATCTGCTTCGCCACGAAACCCGCAACGAACTGCACTACAAACAACTGCATCCGGCAGAAATGTCCAGCAAACAACGTCTGCAATGCTTGCGGGATTTAAAAGACATCGGTTATCAGACGGGAACAGGAATCATGGTCGGCAGCCCCGGACAAACTGTGGAACACATCATCGAGGACATCCGTTTCATCGAACAGCTCCGCCCGGAAATGATTGGCCTCGGTCCTTTCCTACCCCACCACGACACTCCCTTTGCCGGATACCCCGGCGGAACGGTGGAACAGACACTTCTCCTGCTGTCTATCTTCCGCCTGATGCACCCGTCCGCATTGATTCCGGCAACAACGGCACTTGCCACGCTCGCTCCCGACGGCAGGGAACGGGGAATATTGGCAGGGGCAAACGTGGTAATGCCCAACCTGTCGCCCCGCGAAGAACGGAAGAAATATGAATTATACAATGACAAAGCCTCGCTCGGAGCGGAATCTGCCGAAGGATTAGCCTTGCTGCAAAAGCAGTTGAAGGCAATCGGCTACGAGATTTCCACAGAAAGAGGAGACTTCAAATGCAATGCACCACGGAACAAAAACAAAGAACAGATATGATATACCAAGCAGATTCGCCCAAAGCGGAAGAGTTTATCCATCACGGAGAGATTCTCGATACACTGGAATACGCGCAACGCAACAAGGACAACCGCGCACTGATTGAACAACTTATTGAGAAAGCTGCCTTGTGCAAAGGACTGACCCACCGTGAAGCAGCCGTCCTGCTGGAATGCAACCAACCCGACCTGACAGAGCATATCTTCCGTCTTGCCAAAGAAATCAAACAGAAATTTTACGGCAACCGCATCGTTATGTTCGCCCCGCTTTACCTGTCGAACTATTGCGTGAACAGCTGCATATACTGTCCGTATCATGCCAAGAACAAGACGATTACACGCAAGAAGCTGACACAGGAAGAGATACGGCGGGAAGTGATTGCCCTGCAGGACATGGGACACAAACGTCTCGCCCTTGAAGCCGGAGAGCATCCGTCGCTGAACCCGATAGAGTATATTCTCGAATCTATCCGTACTATTTACAGCATCAAGCATAAGAACGGTGCGATAAGGCGGGTGAACGTCAACATCGCCGCCACTACCGTAGAGAACTACCGCCGTCTGAAAGAGGCGGGTATCGGAACCTATATCTTGTTTCAGGAAACTTACCACAAGGAAAACTACGAAGCCCTCCACCCCACCGGGCCGAAAAGCGATTACGCTTATCACACCGAAGCGATGGACCGTGCGATGGAAGGAGGAATCGACGATGTAGGAATAGGCGTGCTGTTCGGATTGAACACGTACCGGTACGATTTTACAGGCTTGCTGATGCACGCCGAACATCTGGAAGCCCGGTTCGGCGTAGGACCGCATACCATCAGCGTGCCGCGCATCTGCTCGGCCGACGACATTGACGCGGGCGACTTCCCGAACGCCATTTCGGACGAGATATTCAGCAAGATTGTAGCCGTCATCCGCATTGCGGTTCCCTATACGGGAATGATTATCTCCACACGCGAGTCGCAGGAGTCCCGCAAAAAGGTGCTCGAATTAGGGATTTCGCAAATCAGTGGCGGTTCGCGCACCAGTGTGGGCGGATATGCCGAAAGCGAATTGCCCGAAAACAACTCCGCCCAGTTTGATGTAAGCGACACGCGGACACTCGACGAAGTAGTCAACTGGCTGCTCGAACTCGGATACATCCCCAGTTTCTGCACGGCTTGTTATCGCGAAGGGCGGACGGGTGACCGCTTTATGTCGCTCGTGAAATCCGGCCAGATAGCCAATTGCTGCGCACCGAACGCACTGATGACGCTGAAAGAGTACTTGGAAGATTACGCTTCGGAAGATACACGCCGAAAGGGACTAAGGCTTATTCTTGATGAAACGCAACGAATCCCCAACCCCCAAATCAGAGAAATAGCCGTGCGAAACCTGAAAGCCATTGCCGAAGGTAAAAGAGACTTCAGATTTTAACGACTAACAGCCGACAACCATGAGCTTGACAGATACTCCCAACGCCAACCGGCTTCACATTGCCCTCTTCGGCAAACGAAACAGCGGCAAGTCTTCTCTTATCAACGTACTGACCGGGCAGGATACCGCCATCGTCTCGGATACGCCCGGCACAACAACCGACCTTGTGTCAAAAGCAATGGAAATCCACGGCCTCGGGGCTTGCCTTTTCACGGATACTCCAGGATTCGACGACGAAGGAGAATTGGGCGAGATGCGTATCGCCCGGACGCAGAAAGCGATTGAAAAGACCGACATCGCCCTACTGCTCTGCGAGGGGGATTCCTCCGCCTGCGAGAACGAGTTGTGGAGACTGCTGAAAGAGAAAGCCATCCCCATCATCCCTATACTGAATAAGATTGACATCCGCCCGGATACCGAACGCCTTGCCAACCGCATCGAACGGCAATACAACCGGCGTCCATTGCTTGTCAGTGCCCAAGCGGGAACGGGTATGGAAGAAATACGGCAAGCCATTCTCGAAAACCTCCCTTCGGACTTCGGCGCACAGAGCATCACCGGGCAACTTGCCGGTGAAGGCGACCTCGTGCTATTGGTCGTGCCACAGGATATCCAGGCACCGAAAGGCAGACTTATCCTGCCGCAAGTACAGACTATCCGCGAACTGTTGGACAAGAAGTGTCTTGTGATGACTTGCACGACCGACAAACTGACGGAAACCCTGCAAGCCCTTGCCCGTCCGCCGAAGTTAATCATCACCGATTCGCAAGTATTCAAAACCGTCTGCGAGCAGAAACCGGAAGAGAGCAAACTTACCTCTTTCTCCGTCCTCTTTGCAGGGTACAAGGGAGACATCCAGTATTATGTAGAAAATGCCGCCGCCATCGAAAGCCTCACGGAGTCGTCGCGTGTGCTGATAGCGGAAGCGTGCACCCATGCACCCCTCTCCGAAGATATCGGACGCGTGAAACTGCCGCGCCTGCTGCGAAAGCGAATCGGCGGGAAGCTACAGATTGACATGGTGAGCGGAACGGATTTCCCGCAGGATTTGACTCCCTATTCCCTGGTCATTCATTGCGGAGCGTGTATGTTCAACCGCAAGTATGTGCTCAGCCGCATTGAACGCGCACGGAAACAACACGTCCCCATGACCAACTACGGAGTGGCCATTGCCTATCTCACCGGGATACTCGAGCGAATCGAATATTAAAAAAGCAAGTTATTTAGTTGTATGCAAATAACATATTCCTTACATTTGTCGAAACATTTTATTAACTCTTTATCCATTTAAAACACATGAAAAAGAAAAGAATGGTCATCCCCATTTTACTGGCGACCGGGCTTGCTTTTCAAGCACAGGCACAAGAGCGACTGACGCAGTTTCAAGTGAGAAATGCTATCGACGTGCGTACGCCCATCATGAACGACAGTATCAACCCCAAAGGAGAAAAGCACTCCACCAAGATGCTGCTCAAAACTCCGGTGATGCTGAACCTTCCGGAAGCGCCCATGCAAGCGCTGACCGCCGACACGGCAGGTTTTCTGAGTCTGCAAAAAGCAGAAACCAACCACAAAATCTACGTGTTCAAAACCAACATACGTGCCGAACGTTTCCTGAAAGGAAAGCTGAAAGTGACCTCGCCCGTCCGTTGGGAACTCTTCATCGACGGAGTATCCCGGCAGACCAAAGAGGTAGCCGAAGACAGCATCACGTCCGCTTCCTCACGCGAGATAGCCATCAGCATGGAACCGGAACGCGACTACGAAATCACCTTCAAACTGCTCTCTGCCACGGAAGACAAAGCAGCTCCTACCCTGAAGTGCGAACTTATCAAGAACGCTCCGTTCAAAGAGATTGCCTGCACACTGACTCCCGATGCCAAGCAACGCTTCTCGCTCGACAATACGGTGTACGGCAACCGGACCATCTCCGTTGCCATCTCTCCCAGTGGAAAGTATCTACTGACGCGTTACTGGAACAATCACTCTGCCCAACGTTCGCGCACGTATTGCGTACTGAGCGACCTGAAAACCGGTAAAGTGCTTTTGAGCAACGCAAGAGAAGGTATGCAATGGATGCCGAAAAGCGACAAGTTGTATTACACCGTTCCTGCGCTGAACGGAAACGATGTCATCGCACTCGACCCCGCCACGCTCCGCGAAGAGGTGGTTCTGCAAGGAATCCCCGAACAAGGCTTCACCTGGTCGCCCAACGAGGACTTCCTGATTTATTATCCGCGTGAAGAAGGCGTGGCAGAACATGGTCCCCTCCGCCGCATTGTAAGTCCGGCAGACCGCATTCCCAATACACGCGGACGCAGTTTCCTTGCCAAGTACGACATCGCCAGCGGAGCATCCGAACGGCTGACTTACGGCAACCACAGCACCTACCTGCAAGATATCTCGCCCGACGGAAAATATATGGTGTACAGCACCTCCAAAGAGAACATCACCCAGCGTCCTTTCTCCCTCTCTTCTCTCTATCTGGTAGACTTGGAGACACTGAAGGTAGATACTCTTTTCCACAACGAAAGGTTCTTGGGCGGCGCCAGCTATTCGCCCGACGGAAAGCAACTGTTGCTCACCGCAAGCCCCGAAGCATTCGGCGGTATCGGCAAGAACTGCGGCACTCACCCCATTGCCAACGATTTCGATACGCAAGCCTTCATCATGGATTTGGCTACGCGCAACATACAACCGATAACGAAAGAGTTCAACCCCACCGTCAGCCCCTTGCAATGGAACCGTGGCGACGGATGCATCTATTTCAATACGGACGACGGCGATTGCAAGCACATCTACCGCTACTCTCCGAAAAGCGGCAGCTTTGAAAAGCTGGACCTTGAAGTCGATGTAGTGAGCCATTTCAGCTTGTCGGAATACAACCCAGGCCTCGCCGCCTACATCGGACAAACGGACCACAACTCCGGAGCGGCCTACCTCTACGACACCAAGAAAAAGACTTCGCGTCTGCTTGCCGACCCGATGAAACCGATATTGGACAAAATAGAGTTGGGAAAAACAGAACCGTGGAACTTTACAGCTTCGGACGGTACAGTCATCACCGGAAAGATGTGTCTTCCCCCCGACTTCGACCCCGACAAGAAGTACCCACTAATCGTTTACTACTACGGCGGCACTACGCCTACCACCCGGGGTATCAGCAATCCTTATTGCGCCCAACTGTTCGCATCACGCGACTATGTGGTATATGTCATTCAGCCGAGTGGCACTATCGGCTTCGGCCAGGAGTTTTCTGCGCGCCACGTCAATGCATGGGGAAAGCGTACGGCGGACGATATTATCGAAGGAACGAAGCAGTTCTGCAAAGAACACTCGTTTGTCGATGCTAAGAAAATAGGATGTATCGGTGCTTCTTACGGCGGTTTCATGACTCAATACCTGCAAACCCGGACTGACATTTTCGCCGCTGCAGTATCTCACGCCGGTATCAGCGACGTGACAAGCTACTGGGGCGAGGGTTACTGGGGATATTCGTACAACTCGGTTGCGGCTGCCGACAGCTATCCCTGGAAGAACCCGGAACTGTTCACCAAGCAGGGTTCTCTGTTCAACGCCGACAAGATTAATACGCCGCTATTGTTGCTGCACGGTACGGTAGACACGAATGTGCCCATCGGAGAGAGTATCCAGATTTTCAATGCTTTGAAGTTATTGGGCAAGACTGTTGAGTTCATCACGGTAGACGGTGAGAACCATTTCATCTCCGACTACGACAAACGCATCAAATGGCACAACTCCATCATGGCCTGGTTTGCACGCTGGCTGCAAGACCGTCCGGAATGGTGGAACGAGCTGTATCCGGAACGTCACCTGTAAGCTATATCTCTTACCCATACCATTAGGCACGAATCACGCAAATTCACGGTGCTTTTTATAAAACCGTGAATCTGTGTGATTCGTGCCTAACTTGTATGGGTATGGCTCATCTGCTGATTCGCACCAGTTCTATAGAGTTTCAATTTCGTTTCCTCTGAATGAAACTAAAGTTTCAACCCATATGAAACTACAGTTTCAACAAGAAGAAACGATAGTTCCATCCGTATGGAAACTATGGTTTCAAGCAATAGAAACTTTGGTTTCAAACCTTGATCTTGCGAATAATAACATATAGTTTGAGAAGAGAGTGCCCTAAAAAAAACTGCCCCTAAAAGTTTTCAGTCCAACTTTTAGGGGCAGCTTTTAAGAGCCGACAGTCTCTTTTACTTCTTCACAGCAGCAATCAACTCCTCTGCCGAAACAAGGTTCTGTTCTCCCGTCTCCATATTCTTCAACATCACCTTTCCTTCGTTCATCTCGTTTTCGCCGACAATAGCCACAAACGGAATGTTCTTCGCATTGGCATAACTCATCTGTTTCTTCATCTTGGCAGCATCCGGGAAAATCTCCGCACGGATACCGGCCGCGCGTACTTTAGTGAGAACACTCATAGAGAAAGCGGCTTCCTTCGCGCCGAAGTTAATAAACAGGAGTTCGGTTCCGTTGACAGCCTCTTTCGGATAAAGGTCGAGCTGGTTCAATACGTCGAAGATACGGTCGGCCCCGAAAGAGATACCGACACCCGAAACGCCTGACATACCAAATACACCGGTCAGGTTGTCGTAACGGCCGCCGCCTGTGATACTGCCGATTTGTACGTCCAGCGCCTTCACTTCAAAAATAGCGCCTGTATAATAGTTCAGCCCGCGAGCCAAAGTCAGGTCGAGCTCAATTTCATTCTTCAGTCCCATTGTTTCTAACGTAGTCAGGATGAATTCGCTTTCTTCCACTCCCTTCAGCCCTACTTCACTGGCCGAAAGCACCTCTTTCAAAGTCAGTAGCTTCTCGGCATTCGTGCCGCTAAGAAGGATAATCGGCTGCAACTTAGCAATAGCCTCGTCACTGATACCTTTCGACTTCAATTCGGCATTTACATTGTCGAGCCCTATTTTATCCAGTTTGTCTATCGCTACCGTGATGTCGACAATCTTGTCGGCCTCGCCGATAATCTCCGCAATACCGGAAAGAATCTTACGGTTGTTGATTTTAATACATACGCGGATATTGAAACGGCTGAATATGGTGTCGACAATCTGCATCAGTTCCACTTCGTTCAGCAATGAATCGCTGCCTACCACATCGGCATCGCACTGATAAAATTCGCGGTAGCGTCCCTTCTGAGGACGGTCGGCACGCCACACCGGCTGAATCTGATAGCGTTTGAACGGGAAGGTTATTTCATCGCGGTGCATCACCACATAGCGGGCAAAGGGCACTGTAAGGTCATAACGCAATCCTTTCTCGCAAAATTTGCTTGCCAACTTCGCTGCATTGCGGCTCAACAACTCTTCGTCGGTGATACCCGAAAAGTAATCTCCTGAGTTCTGAATCTTGAAGAGTAGCTTGTCTCCCTCGTCGCCGTACTTTCCCATCAGCGTAGAAAGCATCTCCATCGACGGGGTCTCTATCTGCTGGAAACCATATAAATGATAGACGTCGCGAATGGTATTGAATATATAATTACGCTTCGCCATCTCTACCGGCGAAAAGTCACGAGTTCCTTTAGGAATACTTGGTTTTGCTGCCATATTTCAATCAATTATATTCAAAATAAGGCTGCAAAGTTACGGTATTTTATTGAAGAAAAAAACAAAAATAATATCTCTTTTGGAAGGAAAACAAGAATCCCGACAAGAATGAAACTGATTCAGTCCGCGTACGGCAGTCTCACCCTCATCGGGAGAAAACAGAAAAAATGTTATATCTTTTGCAGCTTTTCGTACTGCTATTCTCAGTCTCTTCTGTTCATGTAAATCATGATGTAGTAAACCAGTGTAGCCAATGAGCTCAACGCAGCTACCACATAGGTGTAGGCAGCCGAACGCAACGCATCTTCAGCTTGCGAATGGTTGTAGGAATTGGTAATGCCCGACGCACTCAGCCAAACAAGCGCACGCTTGCTTGCATCTATTTCGACAGGCAGCGTGATAAAGCTGAACAACGTGGTGGTGGCAAACAGGATAATACCCGCCAATAGCAATTCGGGGAAACTTTCTACCAGCAAAATACCTCCCAACAATACCCACGACATGATTGATGACGCAAAGTTCACAACGGGAACCAGTGCGCTACGCATTTTCAACGGTGCATACATACGAGCGTGCTGCACAGCGTGTCCGCATTCGTGGGCTGCAACGGCGGCCGCCATGATGCTGTTGCTTTCATAGACTCCTTCACTCAGATTCACTGTTTTGTTAGTGGGATTGTAGTGGTCGGTCAATTGCCCGGGAGTATGTGTCACCTGTACATCATAAATTCCATTGTCATGCAACATCTTCAAAGCTACGTCACGTCCTGTCATGCCGTTTCCGGTAGGAATCTTGGAATACTTCTTGAACTTGTTCTGCAAATTCATCTGTACCAGCCAACTTACCACGGCAATTCCAATAAATAATACCCAATAAGACATCATATATTTTTTCGTTTTAATTATTACTTGTATCTATATAAACAAATAGTTTGCCAAAAGTAAGGGGAAACTACCAATGTCCGGATAGTTTCCCCTCGCTTTTAGGAAGAATTAGCTAAAAATTAGTCAATAGTAAGTTCTACTACATAGTCAATGTCTTTCGGCACATCGGCAAACTCCAGCACAACGCCTGTTTTCGTCTTTATGAAACGAACCGGAGACTGGTCTTTGAACAGCACCGCTTTCTTTACTTTCTTATCTGTCAAAGGCAAGAACAATGCTTTGTCTTTCAAATCGAGGATATGCACATAAAGTTTGTTTCCTTTCTGTGTTGTCACTCCCCAATCGTGCGGAGCGACTGCACCGCCACGCGTTCCATAGATGGTTTCACCGTACTGTTTCATCCACTCTCCCACTTCCGCCAAGCGTGCTACCGCCACCGCAGGAAGTTCGCCGTCGGGCTGAGGGCCGATGTTCATCAGCAGATTGGCATTCTTACCGGCTGCCTTCACCAGATAATGAATCAGTGTTTTCGTCGACTTATAGTTTTGGTCGGTAATCTTGTATCCCCACATTCCATTCATCGTTTCGCACGTCTCCAACGGCAGTTGGCTTATATCCTGTCCCGAAAGTCCTGCCGAATTTTCACCGGGCAGGTCGCGTTCGAAAATCTGAATGTCTTCTCCCGCAAAAGGTACTTGGTGATGGTTGTTGCCCACCAGGCAGCCGGGTTGCAGTTTGTGGATAAGTGCGTATTGTTCGGGCAATTCCCAGTCGAAGTCGGGATTCTGGTCCTGATCCCACCAGCCGTCAAACCAGATAGCACCTACCGGACCGTAATTGGTGAGAAGTTCTGTCAACTGGTTGTTCATGAATTGGTAGTAGCTTTTCCAGTCGCCAGCGGGATTGGGGCGTCCTGTTCCTCGTCCCGTACGTCCCCAGGGAGCATCTTCGCGTCCCCAATCGATATGCGAATAATAGAAGTGGAGCTTGATGCCGTGTTTGGCACACGCCTCTGCCAATTCTTTCACAATATCACGCTTGAAAGGGGTAGCTTTGACTACATTATAGTCCGAGTATTTGGTATCGAACATGGAAAAACCTTCGTGATGACGGGTAGTGAAACAGATATATTTCGCTCCCGAAGCCTTGATGGCCGATACCCATTTGTCTGCATCAAACTTGGAAGGATAGAAACCTCCTGCCAGTTTTTCATATTCTTTATAGTTCAGATTGTTGTTTGTCATCGTCCACTCGCCGGTAGCAAGCATGGCGTACAATCCCCAATGAAGGAAAATACCAAATTTGTTGTCTTGAAATTCCTGACGTGCTTTCAAATTCTCTTCGGTAGGATGATAAGGAGACTGTGCAATGACTCCGAAACTCAGTGAAAGCAACAGAAGAAAGGTGATAAAACGTGTTTTCATAACGTTCAGCTATTTATTGGTTTGAAAAAGGTTAAGAAAATATATCTTCCATTCCATCTCTGAAATGCAAGATATCAGGCACGAATCACAGGGGCTTTTCAAAAGTAAACCCGCGTAATCCGTGCCTAATCTCAAATATTACTCTTCAGTATAACGTTCGATAGTCTGTGCTCTATCCGGTCCTACAGATACAATCTTGATTTCTACACCAAGCTGTTCTTCCAGGAAAGTCAGATAAGCGTTGAACTCTTCGGGGAATTCATCTTCGCTCTGCATCTTTGTCATATCTGTTTTCCAACCCGGAAGTTCGGCATACACAACTTCCACGCCGTCGGTGATATCGTAGGGGAAGTAATCGATTTCCTCACCATTCACTTTATAAGCCACACAGGCTTTGATGGTATCGAATGTATCGAGCACATCGCTCTTCATCATAATCAGTTTGGTAACCCCGTTTATCATCACGGAATACTTCAACGCTACCAGGTCAATCCATCCGCAACGACGTTTACGTCCTGTCACCGACCCGAACTCGTGTCCCAATGTACACATCTTATCGCCTGTCTCATCAAACAATTCCGTAGGGAACGGACCTGCACCCACACGTGTACAATAGGCCTTGAAGATACCATATACATCACCGATACGATTGGGGGCTACTCCCAAACCGGTGCAAGCACCTGCACAAACCGTATTGGAAGAGGTTACGAACGGATACGAACCGAAGTCAATGTCAAGCATAGTACCCTGAGCACCTTCGCAAAGAACGCTCTTGCCGTCTTTCAACAGGTTGTTCACTTCATGCTCGCTGTCTACGAAATGGAATTGTTTCAGATATTCGATACCTTCCAGCCAAGCCTTTTCCATCTCCGTCAAATCGTACTCATAATTCATACTTTTCAGGATTTGTTCGTGGCGCGCCTTCGCAGCAGCATATTTCTGTTCAAAGTTTTGCAGGATATCACCCACACGCACACCCGTACGGCTAACCTTATCCGTATAAGTAGGGCCGATACCTTTGCCGGTAGTTCCTACCTTAGCATCCCCCTTCGCCGCTTCGTAGGCTGCATCGAGAATGCGATGTGTCGGAAGAATAAGATGGGCTTTCTTGGAAATGTGCAAACGTTCTTTCAACGGATGACCTGATGCTTCAAGTGCCTCAGCTTCTGCTTTGAACAGTGCCGGGTCAAGTACCACACCATTACCGATGATGTTTACCTTGTTTCCCTGAAAAATACCGGAAGGAATGGAACGAAGCACATACTTCTGTCCTTCGAACTCAAGTGTATGACCGGCATTCGGGCCGCCCTGGAAACGGGCAACCACATCGTACTTAGGTGTTAAAACGTCGACTACTTTTCCTTTTCCTTCGTCGCCCCATTGTAATCCTAAAAGAACATCTACTTTCATTTTTCTCTTTTATTGTTGTTATTAACTTTCTTCCTTTTGTTGGCTCTGTCGCACTTGCTGCATATTCCATATATATATAAGGAATAATGCGAAAGTTGAAACCGACTTAATTTCGTATTTCCAATGGCAGACTGCAAGTCCTCGTTCTGGAACTCGGTCACTTTACCGCACTGCGTACATATCTGATGATGATGTGTCTCGCGGTTGTATGATTTTTCGTATTGGGAGGAGGTTCCGAACTGGTGCTTGATAACTAAGCGTGCATTGATAAGAAGGATAATAGTATTGTAAAGAGTGGCCCGGCTCACCCGGAAATTCTCTTGGTCCATCATCCGCGAATAGAGCATATCTATGTCAAAATGGCCGTCGATAGAGTAGATTGTATCGAGTATGGCATAGCGTTCAGGAGTCTTACGATGCCCGTTCGCTGTGAGATATTCCGTGAATATCTGCCTTACTGTATCTTTCACGTTTTGAGTTTCCATCATCAGCCAAAATTAGCGCGAACAAAGTTAAGCCTTTTTTGCGGAACGCAAAAGGATTTCTTTGATATTTATTAGAGCGGTCATTCAGTCTCCGCCTTCACCATATTATAAAGCATCTGTTCGGCTTCTACGGCAGAATCGGCCATTCCTTCCACCATGCGACACACTTGGAAAGCGTGCTCTTCACTATGCTGCATATATTTGCGAATCACCAACAAAGCTGCATTTCGTACATGATAACTCTCGGAATGAACGTTACACATAGCTTGGTCAAGCAGTTCGCAGGAAGCACGTTCGGTCATATCTCCCCTCTTCGTCAGAAGCCGGGCAGCAGTGAGAAAGCCACAAGTCTGCACATATTCACGCTCGTCGGCAATCCAATGAAAAGACTTGGCGGGAGCATACGGCAGATATTGGAAAAGGTTCATACAAGTCAACTCCGCGATTTCGATGTTCCGGATGTCTTCCACCCAAATGTCCGCAATTTCGGGATAGAAAGTCGCAATCGGTTGAAGCATACCTGCCAGAATCTTGCATTCGCGAATATCTTCTTTCCATAAGGCTTGCGCCAAGTCGTGATTCTTTTCGCAGTTTTCGGCAATCATTTTGATGCGGGGTAGTTCCACTCCGAAATTGAGTTTGTACACCAGCCCTTTCTCACGCATACTTTGAGACACAGCCCCGTTCATTGAGAGACGGAGCTGTGTTTTGATATTTCTGATTTGTTCTTTAATATCCATTTTCAGATTAGTTTACGGAAGGAAGCGGAGAATAATCCTTGCTGTAACGCAACATTTGTTCCACATAACCTTCGTCATAAGATACCGTGACATCGGTAATGTTTCCCTTTTCGTCTGTTACCGGTTCATATTTCGGATTCACAAAGCCTTTGTATGGAGCCAAGTTCAATTTTTTGTAACGCTCCAATATTTCAGCGTGCAAAGTCGGGTCCACTTTTACCGCATAGTTCTCTACCAACGAACGGGCGGCTTCAAAATCGCCAGTCGATTTGATACGCTGAATTTCTGCTAACAACTCGCCGAACAGTTCACGGACTTTCTGATAGTCATTGATGACAACATAGGTCTTTCCGTCTTTCTTCACTAATTCCACCACTTTATCGGCCGCCCCTTTTTCATATACCCAACGAGCAATCAACTGGCGGTTACGCATATGGGCTTCTTCCACAGTGTTTCCCGGTTCGATACGTACCAACTGCGTCATCAGACCATTCATCAGATAAGTGTAGAACTGCGCCTTGTATGCTTCGGGAGAAGAGAGAAGTTTCAGTTCCACCAACTTCGGGTCGGCCACGTAATACAAACCGAACAAGTCGGCACGTGCTTCTTCAATCGTAGAACCGTAAGCCTTCAATGCATCGGGGTCTACGCCGGGAAGTAACTTGCCGGAACCGTGTCCCAAACATTCGTGCAAGTCAGTGTGCAAGTCGTCCGTGAGGTCGCTGTAAGCATCTATCAATTGTCTTTCCGCATCGCTGTAAACAAATTCTTCGTTGAATCCGTTTCCGTGAGCGGCTTTGTTATAAGCATCTGTAATATTACCGATAGTCACCGATTTGGAACCGTGATTGGCACGAATCCAGTTTGCATTCGGCAGATTAATACCGATAGCAGTGGCAGGATAAAGGTCGCCTGCAAGAATGGCAGCAGTAATTACTTTAGCCGATACCCCCTTCACTTCGTCTTTCTTGAAGGCTTTGTCTACCGGAGAATGGTCTTCAAACCACTGTGCATTGCTGCTAATAATCTCCGTGCGATGTGTAGACTCTATATCTTTGAAGTTCACCAATGACTCCCAGCTTGCCTTCATACCCAACGGGTCGCCATAACTTTCCGTAAATCCATTCACAAAGTCGATTCGCGAATCGAGGTCTTTTACCCAAAGGATGGCGTATTCATCAAAATCCTTCAAACTACCGGTTTCATAGAATTGAATCAGTTTCGCGATAACCGCTTTCTGCGCATCATTCTCCGCTACGCCTTCTGCTTTCTTCAACCAATAAACGATTTTCTCGATAGCTTGCGTATAGAGTCCGCCTACTTTCCAGGCCTTTTCCTGCAACTTGCCGTTTTCTTTGACCAAACGGCTGTTCAAACCATACGAAACCGGAGTTTCATCTTTCGGGTCTTTCATTGCATTATAGAAACTTTCGGCTTCCTGCTGCGTCACTCCGTCGTAATAATTGGATGCGGAAGTCAGTACAAGATCCTCACCGTCTGCCTGATTCACTCGTTTCGGCATGACAGTCGGGTCAAAGATTACCGGGAAAAGCTCGTCGCAAAGCTGTCCGGCAGTCTGTCCTTCGGCCAACGGAAGTAACTCCGCATCAAGTCCAAGCACAGCCTGCTTTAAGAAATCCTGTGAAAAGCCGGGCACAAATTTCTCCGAACCATAATGATGATGAATACCATTGGAGAACCACACCCGCTTCAAGTACACTTCCATGTTCTTGAAATCCGGGATCGTCTTATCTCCCTGATAGTTCGTATATACTGCTTCAAGCATCCGCCGGATTCTCAAATTGTATTTTCCATTCTGGTCGAAGAGGATATCTCTTCCTTCCAGCGCGGCCTCTGTCAGATAATAAATCAGTTCTTTCTGTTTGAGCGTCAGTTCCTCAAATCCGGGGACTCTATAACGCAAAATCTGTAAGTCTGCAAATTGTTCCACTGTATAATTAAATTTTTCTGCCTCGGCAGTTGTTGTTTTGGTTCCGCCGCACGACGTTAAAATCGTGGCAGCTAAGGCCATTGAAATAAAATGTTTATTCATAATGTCAGTGTCGATTAATTAAAAACAATAAAAGGAATTATCTCCAAAGTTCCATTTAGAGGTAATTCCTTTTGATTTATTCTGAAATTCGATTACTTTTTGTTTTCCAATTGTCTTTTACGATATCCGTTAGGAGTTTCACCTACGTTCTTGTAAAATGCTGCGTAAAAAGATTGACGATTTGCAAAGCCAACCATAGCGCTAATTTCTTCCACATTTTTGTCGGCATAACGCTTATCCGTCAATAAATGCAAAGCATCCTTCACTCTGTATTCATTCAACAGGCAAGAGTAATTCATACCGAAACGCGAGTTGACTACGGCAGAAAGGTAACGGGTATTTGTTTTAAGTTCTTTCGCCAAGTCTTTCGCCGAATAGTCAGGGTCCTTATACTTCTTCTGAACAACGATGATATTCAGAATCTTGTCATACAACTCGTCTGCCAATTCCGGTCTGATCAACGATCTGTATGCAGCTTTCTTTTCTTTCTTTTCCCTCAAATTGTAGGGACGTTTTTTCGGAGTTTCTTCCGCTTTTTTGTTCTCTAAATCACTCATTGAATTAACTGGTTAGGGTTTGTTCACTTGTTAATTATCACATCTTTGCAACATAGTATGTTACAAAAGTCTTACTTTTTTTTTAAACACACAATCTTTTTGTGCATTTTTTTATCAGTAAAACAATCAAAAACCTTGAAAAAGAAGGAATGAGGTTGAATAATAAGAAACTTTAACCTTTTTATATTTCATCTCGGAAACTGAAATCCGTACATGATGGAGATTGTCAAAGAAAAACGTACCTTTGCAGCAAGTTAAAAAAAGCGTTCATGAGAGAAACTCTAAAAAAATATTTCGGATACGATAGTTTCCGTCCTTTGCAAGAAGATATCATCCGCCACGTCCTGCATAAGAAAGATGCATTGGTGCTAATGCCCACTGGCGGAGGGAAATCCATCTGTTACCAACTCCCCGCTCTACTCAGCGAAGGTACGGCTGTCGTGGTATCTCCGTTGATTTCATTAATGAAAGACCAGGTGGAAGCATTATTGGCAAACGGAATTGCCGCCGGAGCACTGAACAGCAGCAATGACGAGACAGAAAACGCCAATCTGCGCCGTGCCTGCATCGAAGGGCGTTTGAAGTTGCTTTACATTTCACCGGAGAAACTGTTGGCGGAAAAAGACTACCTGTTGCGAGATATGCATATTTCTCTGTTCGCTATTGATGAAGCCCATTGTATTTCGCAATGGGGACATGATTTCCGCCCGGAGTACACTCAAATGGGAGTACTCCACCGGCAATTTCCACACATACCGATTGTTGCCCTGACCGCCACTGCCGATAAAATAACCCGAGAAGACATTATCCGGCAACTCCACCTTGTCGAACCCCGCACTTTCATCTCCTCTTTCGACCGCCCCAACATCAGCCTGACAGTAAAACGGGGATTCCAAACCAAAGAGAAGAACAAGGCGATTGTAGAATTTATCCACCGACATAAAGGAACAAGCGGAATTATCTACTGCATGAGCCGCAACAAAACGGAAACGGTAGCACAGATGTTGCAGAAACAAGGAATCCGTTGCGGGGTCTATCACGCCGGATTGTCTACGCAGCAAAGAGACGAAACACAAGACGATTTTATCAACGACCGGATTCAGGTAGTATGTGCCACGATTGCTTTCGGCATGGGCATAGACAAATCGAATGTCCGTTGGGTAATCCACTACAATCTGCCCAAAAGCATCGAAAGTTTTTATCAGGAAATAGGGCGTGCCGGACGCGACGGTCTGCCGAGCGACACCGTATTGTTTTATTCGTTGGGAGATTTGATACTGCTGACCAAGTTTGCCACGGAAAGCAACCAGCAGAGCATCAATATTGAAAAGCTACAACGTATGCAGCAGTATGCGGAAGCCGACATCTGCCGGCGAAGAATCCTGCTGAGTTATTTCGGGGAAACAACCACGGAAGACTGCGGCAATTGTGATGTCTGCAAAAATCCCCCGCAACGGTTTGACGGCACAATCATTGTACAAAAAGCGTTAAGTGCCATCGCACGTGCAGAACAACAGATAGGAACAAGCGTATTGATTGACATACTTCGGGGAAATTATTCGGCCGAAGTGACAGGGAAAGACTACCAGAAACTTAAAACTTTTGGCGCCGGACGTGATATTTCTCCCCGCGACTGGCAGGACTACCTGTTGCAAATGCTTCAACTCGGTTATTTTGAAATTGCTTATAATGAGAACAACCATCTCAAAATAACATCCAGCGGAAGCGATGTTCTCTTCGGAAGGACGCAAGCAACATTGGTAGTCATCCGCCACGAGGAAAAAACTTCGCAAAAAGGGAAAAAGAAAAAAACGGTTATCGCCAAAGAACTCCCCTTCGGCACGGCAAGCGGCGAAAGCAGCGACCTCTTCGAAGCACTGCGCGGATTGCGCAAACAACTTGCCGACCAGGAAGCACTGCCCGCCTACATCGTGTTGTCGGACAAAGTGCTGCATTTACTCAGCATCTCCCGCCCGACAACCATCGAAGAGTTCGGCGAAATCAGTGGTATCGGCGAACACAAAAAAAGGAAATACGGGAAGGATTTTGTCAACCTGATTCGGCAATTTGTGGAATAGCTGCTTGTCTTCGAAGGAATCATCGGCAAGTATGAAAAGTCGTGGCGTTATTTGCACTGCCATAGCAGTTCGCGCAAATCGGCAGGCGGTACGCCCAAAGATATCGCTTTTTCAAAATCCGCTTTTGCCAATACTTTTTTCTTTTGAGCCAAATAGATATTTCCGCGCAACAGATACGCATCTACCGAGGATGCATCCAGGCGGACAGCCTCGTCCAAATCGACCAATGCCAAATCGTCGTGCTTCATCTCCCGTTCCACATCGGCACGGGCGATATAAAGCGTCGCGTCATCAGGCCTTTCCACAATCATCTTGTTCAGAATCTCAAGAGCTTCGCGAAACTTTCCTTCTTTCTGCTCCAAAGTAGCCAGTCCGAGCCGACCGCTATAACTTTGGGAATCAATCTCCAGCAAACGGTTGTAATCTATCCGGGCGGCGGGATAATCCCTACGCTTCGCGTAAATATAAGCACGCATCAGCAATGCTTCCTTATTGTTTTTATCCTCATCGAGTACCAGACAATAATCTGTGTAAGCCTTGTCCGTCTTTCCCATTTCCATGCAAATAGCGGCACGGTCGAGCAGAATGGGGACTGCCAACGGAGCAAAATTAAGTGCAAAAGAATAAGATTCGAGTGCCTTGTCGAACGCTCCCAACCGACGTTGTACCAAGCCCAGATTCGAAAAAAGCAACGCATTCCTTGCATTCTTCGGCTCCATCTCCAAAGCCTTAATCAAAAGTTCTTCAGCTTGAAGAAGACTGTCCTTCTCGATGCATTCGATTGCTTTTTCAGATAACTGCCGATAGCTCTGCGCACAGATAACTGCCGGAAAAGAAAAGAGTAATGCTATAATAATTCTTACCATAATAATATAGGTATATGATTTAAAATGTTCATCCGCTATTTTCCCTCTCTATATGAGGTAGTTACAGTGCATATATATCCTGCATCCACCGCATATATGTCCTACGCGCAGCATCCATATGTCCTGTGTCCAGCATCTATATGCGCTGGACGCAGGATATATATGCGCTGTAACAGGCTGATTATAAGACTAAACCGTAAATAACCCGGTAGACAAATAACGTTCTCCCGTATCGGGCAGCAACGCTACTATTTTTTTATCCTTAAATTCCGGACGCTGTGCCAACCGGCGTGCCGCATATACCGCCGCACCCGAAGAGATTCCTGCCAACAAACCTTCCGTTGCCGCCAACTCACGCGCCGCACGAATTGCTTCCTCATCGGGAACAGCAATCACTTCATTCACCAAAGAGGCATCATACAGTTTCGGAATAAAGTTTGCCCCGATTCCCTGAATGCGATGCGATGCCGCCTTCCCTCCCTCCAATACGGGAGAAGCCGCCGGCTCCACAGCTACGATATAAATCTTCGGATTGTGCTTCTTCAATGCACGGGCAACCCCACAAACCGTTCCGCTCGTGCCCACTCCGGCAACAAACACATCGACTTCTCCCTCCGTATCCCGCCATATCTCCTCACCCGTCGTACGCTCGTGCGCAGCAGCATTGGCAGGATTCTCAAACTGTTGCAGAATCAACGAACCGGGAATACCGTCGCGCAGTTCTTCGGCTTTAGCAATGGAAGCGGCCATCCCGCCTGCACCGTCGGTCAGTACAATTTCGGCTCCGAGCGCTTTCAAGAGATTCCGCCGTTCCAAACTCATGGTTTCGGGCATGGTCAATATCAGATGATACCCTTTAATCGTAGCAACCATTGCCAATCCCACCCCTGTATTTCCACTTGTCGGTTCAATAACGGTGGCGCCCGGCTTCAATATTCCGCGCGCTTCGGCATCTTCAATCATGGAGAGAGCCGCCCTGTCCTTCACACTTCCTGTCGGATTAAAAGATTCCAGTTTGGCAATAATGTTTTGTTCAAGAGCATACTTCTTGCTGTAACCCGAAAGTTCCATCAACGGAGTATTTCCTACTAAATCAGTCAGTTTCTTTGCTATCTTTACCATCTTATCAGCGTCAGTTCAATAAAATACACTTGGTTCGTTTCCGGCAAACAGCCACAGGCTCGTACTATGCAATTACAACATTTACAAACTCTTACTGTCGCATTTACCGACAACAAAATTATCGAAATATTTCATTGGGCTGATGTTTTCTATATCTTTTTTTGATTCTTTTCCGAAAAATACACCAATCGGATATATTCTTCAGTTCTTCCAAAAACATAAAATCCGGTCAATAAACTCACATGATTGAGATAAGAATGAACAACACATTCTGTCCATAATAATGAAGCATCTACCCATTTTCTACAATTTTTCGATGCATAATACGTATTCTGTTGATAATTAGAGACTATGAAAAGGATTGAAGAAGTCCCATTAGAACTTAATATATTGCTGTTGCATATCAATATAAGCATCTGAAATTGCGGGATAACAACCGTTACTGCAAATTTGGAGTATGTTTTGAAAGGAATATTCATAAAGTATTTTCTAAATATTCGTCATTTTATAACGGATAATTTTAGATACTTCGTTGATTTTATAATAAAAATAAGCATTTCGCTTGTTGTTTACAACATTTTTTATACATTTGCGCCGTTAATCTAAATTTCATTGAAAAGCATAAGTTCTAATGGTACTTGATACTTTGGGAGTTTTTGCTTTTCAAAAAACTTTAAAAAATCATTATATGATTAAGTATCTAAAATCCGTAGGTGTTTTATTGTTCTTGTCAACTATCTGTAACGGAACAATTTACGCCATCGAAGGAGAAAGAATGACAAGCGTGAGCGTGACTCAGCAAAATGGTACTTGTACCGGAGTTGTAAAAGATGCTACTGGCGAAACAATCATCGGCGCATCTGTGGTAGTAAAAGGTTCCACAACCGGAACCATCACCGGAATTGACGGAGATTTCTCTCTTTCCAATGTTCCTAAAGGAAGCACAATCATCATTTCATTTGTAGGCTATCAGACAAAAGAGGTAAAATGGACAGGGGCTCCGTTGAATATTACCTTAAGCGATGATACCAAAGTACTGGATGAAGTAGTGGTAGTGGGCTATGGAACACAGAAAAAAGTAAATGTGACAGGTGCGGTAAGCATGGTCGGTTCAGATGTAATTGAGTCGCGCCCCGTTGCCAACGTCAGCCAGGCCTTGCAAGGTGCGGTTCCCGGCTTGAATCTCTCCACCAGTTCAAGCGGCGGTGACCTCAACTCCCGCATGAACATCAATATCCGTGGTACGGGTTCTATCGGCGACGGTTCTGTGGACAGTCCCTTGATTTTGATTGACGGTATAGAGGGAGATTTAAACTCTCTGAACCCGAATGATGTGGAAAGTGTGTCGGTACTGAAAGATGCCGCTTCGGCTTCTATCTACGGTTCACGTGCTGCATTCGGTGTAGTCTTAGTGACAACCAAGAGCGGAAAAAGCGGTAAAGTGAAAGTCACTTATTCCGGTGATGTACGTTTCAGCACCGCAACACAAGTGCCGCAAATGGCCAATTCACTGCAATTTGCCACTTACTTCAATGCGGCGAATACCAATGCCGGCGGTTCAAACATATTCTCTGATGAAACAATGGAAAACATCAAGAAGTATATGAACGGTGAATTCAAAGACCCTAACCAACCGGAATATTGGGGAACTACAGCCAATGAATCAGACGGCAAATGGAACAATTATGGTTCGGCTTTTGCCAACACAGACTGGTTTGAGGAATTCTATAAGAAGAATGTGCCTTCTACCCAACACAATGTAAGTTTGAGTGGCGGCAGCGAGAAGTTCAACTGGTCGGTCAGTGGAAGTTTCCTGTTGCAGAACGGCTTGATTTCTCATGGACACGACGAACTGGACCGCTATACACTGAATAGCAAAATCGGTGCCGAACTGGCCTCTTGGGCACGTTTGGAATACTCTACCAAATGGACACGCAAGGATTACGAAAAGCCCCAATACCTGACCGGTTTGTTCTTCCATAACATTGCACGCCGCTGGCCTTCTTGCCCGATAGTGGACCCGAACGGCAACTGGATGGCAGAAATGGAAATTTACGAATTGGAAGACGGTGGTATATATAAGGAAAACAATGACGAATTCACCCAGCAGTTAAAGTTCACCTTCACCCCCTTGAAGGGATGGAACATTTATGCCGAAGGTGCTTTGCGTCTTACCAACAACAAAACCACTCAAAATAAAATTCCTATCTATAACTACAATGTAGCCAATGAACCAATGCTGCGTGATTCGGGCTATGGAACAGAGACTTATGTTTACGACAACCGCTACCACCAAAACTATTATGCGGTAAACGTCTATACCGATTATACCCGCAGTTTTGGAAAGCACAACGGAAAAGTATTGTTAGGATTGAACTACGAACGTTACAATCAGGACAATATGTGGGCAAGCGGCACGAACCTTACTACCGAAGACAAACCGTTCCTAAGCCAGACACAAAGCAACAAAAAGAACAGCGACGGCTATTGGAACAGAGCTACTGCCGGTTATTTCGGACGTTTCAATTACGACTATGACGGCAAGTACCTGGCAGAGTTCAACATCCGCTACGACGGTTCTTCACGCTTCTTGGCCGACAAGCGTTGGGCTTGGTTCCCGTCCGTATCTTTGGGATGGAATATTGCCCGCGAGGAGTTTTTTGGAAAAGCAAGCGAAACGGTCAATACCCTGAAACTCCGTGCTTCTTGGGGACAATTAGGTAACACCAGCTCCAATTATTACAGTTTTTGGGATTGGTATCCGTTCTACCAACAGCAGGCTATCAACTCAGCCGCCAGCAATTGGCTGATAAACGGTGAAAAACAGAACATATCTTCACTGCCCAGCATCGTTAACGCCAGCATGACTTGGGAAACGGTAGAAACATGGGACATCGGTTTCGATTTCGGAGTTTTCAATAACCGTTTGACCGGAACTTTCGACTGGTATAGCCGTACAACCAAAGATATGATTGGTCCGGCTCCTATTTTGGGTTCAGTATTGGGAACCAATGCACCCAAAACCAACAACTGCGATATGCGTACTTCGGGTTGGGAACTGGAAATCGGCTGGCGCGACCAAATTAACGATTTCAAATATGGAGCCCGTTTCAATATTTCGGACAACCGTTCCAAAATCCTAAACTATCCATACGACGGTCTGTTTGAAAATCAAAGCATCTACGGCTATTACAACGGCAAATATCTGAATGAGATTTGGGGTTATGAAAGTATAGGCCTCGCCTCTTCAAAAGAAGAAATGGACAGTTGGCTGGCAAACAACAAACCCAACTGGGGAAGCAACTGGAACGAAGGTGACGTGATGTACAAAGACGTGAATAATGACGGAATTGTTACTCCGGGTGCAAGCACTTTGAAAGACCACGGCGACTTGAAACGTATCGGTAATGCAACTCCCCGCTACCGCGTCGGTTTGAACTTAGATGCTGCATACAAGGGATTCGACTTTTCTGTTTTCTTCCAGGGAGTATTGAAACGCGACTGGGCTTTCGGCAGCGGTGACGCTTACTTCTGGGGAGCACAAGGAAATATGTGGCAAAGTGCTTGTTTTGAAGACCACTTGGATTATTGGACAAAAGAAAACACCGACGCCTACTATCCGAAACCCTATTTTGGCGATATCCGCAAAAATCAACAGACACAGACACGTTATTTGCAAAGTGCCGCTTATCTCCGTTGCAAGAACATCCAGTTGGGATATACTTTCCCGAAATCTCTGCTGACGCCGGCAGGAATCAGCAACCTCCGTGTCTATCTGTCATGCGACAATTTGTTCACTATCACCAGTCTGACCGATATATTTGACCCCGAAGCATTCGGAGGATATGGCGACGAAGGTTGGGGTAGCGGTAAGACTTATCCGTTGCAACGTACCATATCTGTGGGTGTAAATCTTAGTTTTTAAATTATTAAAAGAGAAATATTATGAAAATAAATACAAAACATATCGGATTATGTCTTTTGTTGGGCGCCACTGCCATGAGTACTACCTCATGCAACGACCTGCTTGACCTGAATCCTGTAAGCCAAATCACACCGGAATCATTCTACACGTCGGCCGACCAATTGGCTACTTACCTCAACAATTATTACAATGATTATCTGGTTGCCCCATATAGCGGACAAATGTATCATGTTCAAGGTTATAATGACGGTATGGCACGTTCGGACGGCAATACCGACATCATGGTAGCAGGATTGGGCGGCAATACCACTCTTTTTGCCGACAACCACTGGGAAGTATCCAAAGACAAAGCGCTTCAAGGATACTACAATGGAGTACGCATCTACAATTACTTTTTGAACAAAGCCATCACCGGTCACGAAAACGGAACGATTACCGGCGATGCGGAACTGATAAAGAACTACATCGGAGAAGGTTACTTCTTCCGTGCATTATGTTATTTCCGAATGCTGGCCTACTATGGCGATTTGCCTATCGTTACCGAAGTATTGGAAGACAATGATGCGGTTATTGTAGAAAACAGCAAACGCAGCCCGCGCAATGAAGTGGCACGTTTCATCTTGGGCGATTTGGATAAGGCCATTGCCCACCTGGCAAGCCGCGAACGGTTCAACGGCCAGCGTGTCAGCAAAGAAGCCGCCCTGTTATTCAAGTCAAGAGTTGCCTTGTTCGAAGCTACCTTCGAGAAATACCACAAAGGAAGCGGACGCGTACCGGGAGATAGCAACTGGCCCGGAGCGAATATGTCCTACAACAGTGGAAAGAGTTTCAACATCGACAACGAAGTGAACTTCTTCCTGACAGAAGCCATGAGTGCAGCCAGACAAGTGGCGGAGAATGCACAACTGACCGCCAATAACCATATAATGGAGCCTCAGCCGGGCACTATTACAGGTTGGAACGAGTATTTCGAAATGTACAGCCGCCCTTCACTGAACGATGTGCCCGAAGTGTTGTTATGGAAACAGTACAACCGTAGTTTAAGCATCAGCCACGATGCAGCTTATCGTGTAAAGACCGGTTGTGCCGACGGATATACCCGTACTTTTGCCGAATCTTTCCTGATGAAGAACGGATTGCCCATCTACGCTGAAGACAGCAATTATCAGGGTGACGTGAGCATTGATAAAGTGAAGCAGGACCGCGACGAACGTCTCCAGCTCTTTGTATGGAGCGAAAGCACATTGCTCGATTCCGACCCCACTGCTCCCCAATATGGGCAAACATTCGCAAAGCCGGGTATAGACAACTCCAATCAGGAAATACGTTGCATCACAGGATACCAACCGCGTAAGTATTACACATACGACTACGCCCAGACTCCAAACGACGAATTGCGCTGCACCAATGCATCTCCCATTTTCCGTACAGCCGAAGCATTGCTGAATTATATGGAAGCGTGTTACGAAAAGAACGGAACATTGGATGCCGACGCCAAAAAGTATTGGAAACAACTGCGCGAACGTGCCGGTGTAAGCAGTGACATTGATGCCACCATCGCAGCTACCGACCTGTCAAAAGAAAAGGATTTCGGGGTGTACTCAGGAACCACACCCGTGGATGTTACCTTGTATAACATCCGCCGCGAACGTATGAACGAGCTATTCAGCGAAGGACAACGTTTTGCCGACCTGATACGCTGGCGTTCGTTCGACCGCATGATTACTACCAAGTGGATTCCCGAAGGAGTCAATTTCTGGGAAAGTCTTTATCAGCTATACGACCCGGATATCAAGGCAGACGGCACACCGGATGCAGTCGTGTCCGGAAAAGACCAAAGCAAATACCTGCGCCCCTACAGCCGCAACCTGGAAAGTTCGAATGAATTGCGCGAGGGTTACAACTGGCACGAAGCCTATTATCTGTATCCGATAGGAATCAGTGACATACTCACGGCTTCTGCCGACCGCAACTTGGAGAACAGCAATATCTATCAAAACATCAACTGGCCGCTCAAAGCAGGCGGACACGCTGAGAAATAATATTTCAACATAGCATAGAGCGAAGGACAGGGGATTCTTAAGGGTTCTCTGTCCTTTTTTCGTATATCCGAAGAATGAAGAAATAAGAATGTTTTATACCACTTCATGAGAAAGATAAAGAAAAGTGTAGTAACTTTGTATCCGTTCAATCTTTTTAAGTTTACAGAATATGAAAAAGAGAATCATCCAATTTCTCACAACCTACTTTCTATTTGTTCTTTTATTCGTTCTTCAGAAACCGGTCTTCATGGTCTGCTACCATGACCTATATACCCATGCATCTTTTGTCGACTACCTGCGCGTCATGTGGCACGGCCTGCCGTTGGATTTGTCGCTTGCAGGATATCTGACGGCTATCCCCGGACTGTTGCTCGCCGCCTCCGCCTGGACAAACTCGGCCTTGCTCCGCCGCATCCGGCAGGGATACTTCGGACTCATCGCCTTTGTGATGGCCTGCATCTTTATCGTCGATTTGGGATTGTACGGCTATTGGGACTTCCGCCTCGACGCCACTCCCATTTTCTATTTCTTCTCTTCTCCCAAAGATGCGATGGCAAGCGTCAGCGGTTGGTTCGTACTACTCGGGCTTTTGGCTATACTGATATATGCAGCAATCCTATACTGCATTTTCCATTTCGCCCTTATCCGAACAAAAAAGCCGCTCAAAATCCCCTACCGCCGGCAAAACGTATCCCTCGCGCTTCTATTGCTGACCGCCGCCCTCTTCCTCCCTATCCGTGGCGGCTTCACCGTATCGACCATGAATGTGAGCAAAGTATATTTCAGCCAAGACCAGCGGATGAACCATGCTGCCATCAACCCTGCATTCAGTTTCATGTATTCTGCCACTCATCAGACCAACTTCGACAAGCAATACCGTTTCATGGCTCCCGAAGCGGCCGACAAGCTGTTTGCAACAATGATTGACACCCCCGCCACAGCAGCCGACAGCATTCCGCAACTGCTGAATACCCAACGCCCGAACATCGTCTTTATCATTCTCGAAAGTTTTTCCACACACCTGATGGAAACCTTCGGCGGACAGCCCGGCGTAGCAGTCAATATGGACAAATTTGCCAAAGAAGGTATTTTATTCAGTAATTTCTACGCCAACAGTTTCCGTACCGACCGCGGACTGGCTTCCATCATCAGTGCTTACCCCGGACAGCCCAGCACGAGTATCATGAAGTATCCCGAAAAGACGGACAAGCTCCCCTCCATCCCGCGCAGCTTGAAAAAGGCCGGATACAGCCTGAATTATTACTATGGCGGAGATGCCGACTTCACCAATATGCGTTCTTATCTGATATCTTCGGGTATCGAAAAGATTATTTGCGACAAAGACTTCCCGTTGTCCGAGCGTACCGGCAAATGGGGAGCACAAGACCACGTATTGTTTCAACGCTTGATGAAAGACTTGAAAGAGGAACGGCAAAAGGAACCTTTTCTGAAAATCGTCCAGACTTCGAGCAGCCACGAGCCGTTTGAAGTTCCGTTCCGCAAATTGGACGACAAAGTGCTCAATGCCTTTGCATATGCCGACAGTTGCGTGGGCGACTTTGTAGCGCAGTATAAAGAGACACCATTGTGGAAAAACACACTGTTTGTACTTGTAGCCGACCATCAGGGAGCCTATCCGCATCCGATAGAGAACCCGCTGGACGGGCAGACGATTCCGTTCATCCTGATTGGAGGAGCAATCAAGGACTCCTGTATCATAGACACATACGCTTCACAAATCGACATTGCTGCCACTTTGCTTTCGCAATTGGGATTGCCGCACGACGAATTTACTTTCAGCAAAGACATCATGAATCCGGCCTCTCCCCATTTCGGATACTTCACCCGCCCGAGCTTCTTCGGCATGGTGACTCCCGAAAACCAACTGGTGTATAACCTGGACGCCAACGCCGTGCAACTTGATGAAGGCACGGCCAAAGAAGCCAACTTGGAGAAAGGAAAAGCCTTCCTGCAAAAACTGTACGATGACCTTGCCAAGCGGTAGAAAGAGGGTATTATAGAAGATTTATAAGGTAATATAGGATAATTTGCTATTCTTTATTGTATATTTGCGCCGTCAAAAAATTAACGGTAAAGCATGATGGCAAATAGTGAACTCCTCCGGTTCCTGTCGGAAACGGATACAAACATCTTCCTGTTTTTCAACGGTATCCACTCTCCTTTCTGGGATTACTTTATGACTTCTTTTACGGGAAAGGTGATATGGGTACCTATGTATGCTACCATCCTGTATATCTTACTGAAGAATTTTCATTGGAAAGCCGTTCTGTGCTATGTAGTGGCCATCGCCCTCACCATCACTTTTGCCGACCAAGTATGCAGCAGCCTTATCCGGCCGGTTGTTGCGCGGATGCGCCCTGCCAATCTTGAAAACCCGATTGCCGACATGGTACACATCGTAAACGGATACCGGGGAGGAAGCTACGGATTTCCGTCCTGCCACGCCGCCAATTCCTTCGGACTTGCCCTGTATGTGATATGCACGTTCCACAAACGGTGGCTCAGCCTTTTCATCCTCGCATGGGCGGTGCTCAACTGTTATACCCGCATCTATTTGGGGGTACATTATCCCGGCGACTTGCTTGTGGGCGGTATCATCGGAGGATTCGGAGGATGGATGTTCAGCACCATTGCCCGCAGAACGACAGGATATTTATCACCTTCCACAGAGATAAGCAGAAAGGATGTCGAACAGACATCGGTCACTATTTACACTGGATTGCTGACGTTGCTTGGAATTCTTATATATTCCACCATCAAAAGTTGGTAGTCTTCGCACATACGATTTCCACTATCTTCCCCCAACTGCCAAACCCTAAAAATATAGCCTAATATTCAGCTTGTTACAGCATCTATATCTGCTGGCTACAGGAGATATAGATGCTGGAAGTTGGACATATAGATGCTGGAGACAGGAGATATATGCGGTGAAAGTAGGATATATATGCGCTGCAACTCCCTCATAATGAGAGGGAAAATAGCAGGCCTATTGTCATTATCAGACATAGGCTTCATCCGACAGGGGAGGAAGCGGCAGGTGAAGTCAAGCCTTCCGGATGTAATCGACAATCCACTGTCCTACCTCCTTTGTGCCGTACCGAGCACCACCGGAAACCTGTATCTCCGGCGTACGCACGTTCTCGTCCAGCGATGCATCCACCGCCTTGCGAATCAACGCTTCCTCTTCTTTCAGGTCGAAATACTCAAACAGCATCGCTACGGAAAGAATCTGCGCCAACGGATTGGCAATGTTCAATCCCTTCGCCTGCGGCCATGAGCCGTGAATGGGCTCAAACACCGGAGTACTCTCGCCGGTAGAAGCGGAAGGAAGCAATCCCATCGAACCGCTGATGACCGACCCTTCGTCCGTCAGGATATCGCCGAATGTATTTTCCGTCACCATCACATCGAAGAAGGCAGGCTCCTGAATCATCTTCATGGCAGCATTGTCTACAAACATATAGTCGGTAGTCACCTCCGGATAAGCAGGCGCCATCTCCTGTGCAATCTGACGCCACAGGCGGGAAGAGGCAAGCACGTTCGCCTTGTCTACCACCGTAAGGTGTTTTCTGCGTTTCATCGCATATTCGAAGGCCACCTTCAAGATACGTTCGATTTCGGGACGGGTGTAGTAGTTGGTATCGTAGGCCTTGTCGTTGTCCTGATACTTCTCGCCGAAATACATACCGCCGGTCAGTTCGCGGATACAGATAAAGTCGGCATTCTCGACCAGTTCGGCACGCAACGGCGATTTGTGAATCAAGCATTTGAATGTCTGTACGGGACGGATATTGGCAAAAAGTCCTAACTTCTTGCGCATGGCAAGCAACCCTTGCTCGGGACGCACCTTAGCGGTGGGATTGTTGTCGAACTTCGGGTCGCCTACGGCAGAGAACAATACTGCGTCGGCCTCTTTGCACGTCCGGTACGTTGCTTCCGGAAACGGGTCGCCCACTTTATCTATCGCGTCGGCACCGCAGATGGCGTAATCATAACTCACCTTATGGCCGAACTTTTCGCAAACGGCACTCATCACCTCTACACCTTGCACCGAGATTTCCGGTCCAATACCGTCGCCTGCTAATACAGCTATTTTAAAATCCATGTTATTTGATATTTAATCGTTATTCTTTTCATATTCATCTTCTATGAGATTGAGCATCTTCATAGTAGCCTTGATGGCGGCTTCCGTCTGGTCGGCATCCAGCCCGCGGGTGCGGAACACCTGCTGGTCGTAGCTCCACGTGATTACGGTCTGCACAAACGCATCCGTGCGGCCACCGGGCGGAATTGTCACCGCGTAATTGGTGAGCATGGGGAAGCTGCGCCCTAAAGTAGACTTGTATATCTTGCGCAAGGCACGGACGAACGCATCATACTGGCCGTCGCCACTCGAACTCTCCTCATACTCTTTTCCGTTGATTTCTATCTTCAACGTTGCCATCGGCTTCAGGCCATGAGCAAGATTGACGAAATAGCTCTTCAACTTGACCTTCTCGCCTATCGAACCGTGTTTCAACACATCGGAAACAATGTATGGCAAGTCCTCCTGCGTCACCACTTCTTTCTTGTCGCCCAACTCGATGATGCGTTCCGTCACTTTGCGCATGGACTCTTCGTCCAGTTGCAGCCCGAGGTCGTCGAGGTTCTTGCGGATATTCGCCTTGCCGCTTGTCTTGCCCAACGCATATTCGCGCTTCCTTCCGAACCGCTCGGGAAGCAGGTCGTTGCAATACAAGTTGTTCTTATTGTCGCCGTCGGCATGGACGCCTGCCACTTGCGTAAAGACATTCTCTCCCACAATCGGCTTATTGGCGGGTATCACAATCCCCGAATAGGACTCTACCACACGGCTTACATCGTTCAGACGGCTTTCGTCGATATTGGTTGCCGCATTGAAGTGGTCTTTCAGAATGGCCTGCACGCTTGCAAGGGGGGCGTTGCCAGCACGCTCGCCCAGCCCGTTGATGGTGGTGTGCAGTCCTTTGACACCGCTCAATACGGCCGCCAGCACATTGCTCACCGCCAAATCATAGTCATTGTGCGCATGAAAATCGAAATGAGTATTCGGGTAACGTTTCTTCATCTTCCGCATATACTCTATCACTTGCAACGGGTTCAAGATTCCCAATGTGTCGGGCAGCATGAACCGTCTGATGTTCGTCTCTTTCAATCCATCCACCAGGCGGAACACATATTCGGGAGAATCCTTTATACCGTTGCTCCAGTCTTCCAAGTAGACATTGACGGCGATATCCTGTTCGTCGGCGTAGCGCACTGCGGCAATAACGTCTGCCAAATGCTCTTCGGGGGTCTTTTTCAATTGCTGCGTACAGTGTTTCAGCGAACCTTTGCAAAGCAGATTGATGACGCGGCAACCGGTACGCTGCACCCAGTCTACCGAGGTAGGACCGTCTACAAATCCCAACACCTCCACCTTGTGAAGCAAATTGCGCCGGGCAGCCCAGTCGCAAATCATCTTCACGGCCTCAAACTCGCCATCGGATACCCGTGCCGAAGCTACCTCCACCCGGTCTACCTTCAAATCTTCCAATAGCAAACGGGCAATCATCAGTTTCTCATGAGGCACAAACGAAACTCCGCTGGTCTGCTCGCCATCGCGGAGCGTGGTGTCCATGATTTCTATTTGCACGCCTTCTTTTCCCATGCTTCTATCTTGTCTTTATTGCTCAGCAGAAAATCAATATCGTCCAATCCGTTCATCAGACAGTGTTTCTTGTAAGCATTGATTTCGAAAGGTTCGCTCTTGCCGGTCGCTTTGTTAGTGATGGTCTGCGCGAGAAGGTTCACTTCCACTTCCATCTTCGGGTCTGCTTCAATCGAATCGAACAGTTCTTGCAAGAATCCTTCGCTTACTACCACCGGAAGCACAAAGTTGTTCAACTCATTATTCTTATGGATATCGGCAAAGAAACTGGACACTACCACACGGAAACCATATCCGGCAATCGCCCAAGCGGCGTGTTCGCGGCTCGAACCGGAACCGAAGTTTTTCCCCGCCACCAATACTTGTCCTCCGTAAAGTGGATTGTTCAGTACGAAATCCTCGTTCAGTGTGCCGTCGGCCTTATAACGCCAATCACGAAAGAGGTTATCGCCGAAGAATTTCTCCTCACGGGTGGTCGCTTTCAAAAAACGGGCCGGAATAATCTGATCGGTATCTATATTTTCCAAAGGTAGTGGTACGCAAGTACTTGTCAGTATATCAAATTTTGTCTTAGCCATCTTGGTATTTACTTTTTTAACGGTTTTACTATTTGCAATTGGAGTTACATCAGTTCCCTCGGGTCGGTAATCACACCCGTCACAGCAGCCGCAGCAGCCACCAACGGACTGGCAAGCAAGGTACGCGCACCCGGTCCCTGACGGCCTTCAAAGTTGCGGTTGCTGGTAGACACCGAATATTTCCCCGCCGGAATCTTGTCATCGTTCATTGCCAGGCAGGCAGAGCATCCCGGCTGACGGATGGCAAAACCGGCTTCGGCCAATATCCGGTCGATGCCTTCTTTGCGAATCTGAGCATCTACCATCCACGACCCCGGAACCAGCCAGGCAATTACATTGTCAGCTTTCTTACGACCTTTCACCACAGAGGCAAATGCGCGGAAATCTTCGATACGACCGTTGGTGCAAGCACCTAAGAATACATAGTCAATCTTCTTGCCTATCAACGATTCGCCAGGCTCGAATCCCATATAATCCAGCGATTTTCTGAAAGAGGACTGAGCAGCTTCTCCCATACCCTCGGTGGTAGGAATATGACCGGTAATGCCCATACCCATGCCCGGATTCGTCCCGTAGGTAATCATCGGCTCGATAGCGGCTGCATCGAAACGGACTTCCTTGTCGAACACGGCCTTGTCGTCGCTCTTCAACGTTTTCCAATAGACAACCGCTTTCTCCCAATCGGCTCCCTTCGGAGCATTCTCACGCTCTTTGATATACTCAAAAGTCACTTCGTCGGGAGCAACCATGCCGCCGCGTGCGCCCATCTCGATGGAGAGATTGCAGAGAGTAAGGCGCCCTTCCATAGTCAGATGGCGGATGGCCGAGCCTGCATATTCTACAAAGTATCCGGTAGCGCCGCTGGTTGTCATTTGAGACATCATGTAGAGTGCCACGTCCTTCGCAGTCACTCCTTTCCCCAATTCACCGTCTACAGTGATACGCATGGTTTTCGGTCTTGACTGAAGGATGCATTGTGAAGCCAGCACCATTTCCACTTCGCTCGTTCCGATACCGAAAGCAATCGCTCCCATCGCACCGTGGGTAGACGTATGAGAGTCGCCGCAGACGATTGTCATCCCCGGCAGGGTCAGACCACGTTCCGGTCCCACCACATGGATAATTCCATTCTTGGGATGCATCATACCGTAGTGAGTGAGTCCAAAGTCTTTCGCATTCTGCGTCAAAGTGTCTACCTGGGTTCTTGAAACCGGGTCTTCAATCGGCTTGTCCTGGTCGTGAGTTGGCGTATTGTGGTCGGGCATACAGAACACCTTTTCCGGACGCAACACGCCGATTCCACGCTTACGCAGTCCGGCAAAGGCTTGCGGGCTTGTTACTTCATGACAATACAAACGGTCGATGTAAAGCTGTGTAGGTCCCTCTTCTACGGTAGTCACTACATGAGCGTCCCATATCTTATCAAATAATGTATTCATCTATCTTATATCTTACTTTTTCTGATTACTATTTACTGTCCTGCTGCCATGCTGGCAAAACACGGTGAGTCTCTTTCTTTACGATTTGAATTTGTTGATACAGTCAATATAGGCTTCTATTGAAGCGGCGATGATGTCCGTATTCGCACCGAATCCATAATAAATCTGATTATCGTATTCCACCTGCATATGCACCTTACCTACATCATCACTTCCCTTGCTGATGGCCTGAATGGTAAATTCTTTCAGCGTCATATGCCGGTCTACAATCTTCCTCAAGGCTTTGATGGCGGCATCTACCGGACCATTGCCACTGGCGCAACCTTCAAACTTCTCACCGGCAATGTTCAACCCCAAACTGGCTACCGAACGGACGCCCACGCCACTTGTCACCTGCAAGTAGTCCAATTTGATACGGTGGTTCTGGCTACGGTCTGCACCTGCCAATACCAAAATATCATCATCATTGATGTCTTTCTTCTTATCAGCCAATTTCAAGAATTCCTCGTAAACCTTGTCCAGTTTCTCTTGCGCCAATTCAACTCCGAGAACAGTCAGGCGATTCTTCAAAGCGGCACGTCCGCTACGGGCAGTCAATACGATGGAGTTGTCGTCAATACCCACTTCATGCGGGTCGATAATCTCATACGTCTGCACGTTCTTCAATACACCATCCTGATGGATACCCGAAGAATGTGCAAATGCATTGCGACCGACAATCGCCTTGTTCGGCTGTACCGGCATATTCATCAGGCTGGATACCATGCGGCTCGTCGGATAAATCTTCTGCGTATTGATATTTGTCTGAATGTCGATTTCGTGATGGCTCTTGATAATCATGGCAATCTCTTCGAGCGCCGTGTTTCCGGCACGTTCGCCGATACCGTTGATGGTGACCTCTACCTGACGCGCACCATTCAAGACGCCTGCTATCGTATTGGCAGTAGCCATCCCCAAGTCATTGTGGCAGTGGGTGGAAAGAATCGCTTTGTCAATACCGTCTACGTGGTCAACCAGGTATTTTATCTTGGCACCATATTCCGAAGGCAGGCAGTAGCCCGTCGTATCCGGTATATTCACCACCGTAGCACCTGCCTTGATAACGGCTTCCACTACACGAGCCAAATATTCATTGTCCGTGCGGCCGGCGTCTTCCGCATAAAACTCTACATCATCCACAAAACGACGGGCATATTTCACGGCAGCTACCGCACGCTCGATAATTTCTTCACGGTTCGAATTGAATTTATATTTGATGTGCGAGTCGGAAGTGCCGATACCCGTATGAATACGTTTGTGCTTTGCAAACTTCAACGCATCGACAGCTACATCAATGTCTTTCTGAACAGCACGCGTCAGCGCACAAATGGTAGGCCACGTCACTGCCTTAGAGATTTCAATCACCGAGTTGAAATCTCCCGGACTTGAAATAGGAAAGCCGGCTTCAATCACATCTACTCCCAACGCTTCCAGAGCTTTTGCCACCTGAATCTTTTCCACCGTATTCAACTGACATCCCGGAACTTGCTCTCCATCCCTTAGCGTGGTATCGAAAATAAATAACCTATTGTCCATATCTTATTCTATTTTATATATCCATTAGCATTAAAAAAAAGCCTTTCACACATGGAAGTGAGAAAGGCTTTCGTATATCTTCATTATACACATTTACACACAGCACCCACTTCCACTAACTCTTGATAGTAGAATAATAATACCACACAATAGAATATGTATAAACATCTGATTCATTTCTTGTCTCTTTTTACAGTTCAACGATGCAAAGGTAGAGATTATTTCGTTATATCCAAACAATACGTTACTTTTTTATTCAATATAACTTCATTTCATAAGATAAACACAATTATAACATCAAATATATTATTCACACAACGCATATCCATCAAAAAAATGAGGGAACAAAGTGTCCGATACACCCTGTTCCCTCGTTTTATGATTCAAATAAGATAAATTACTTCTTATTGCAGCATTCTTTCTTTTCAGTGCAGCCTGCCTTTTCCTCACAGCAGTTCTCCTTCTTCTCGCAGTCTGCTTTCTTTTCGCAACATTCGCCCTTCTTTTCGATGCATTCTGCCTTCTTTTCACAAGTGGCAGTGCAAGAGTCACTGGCCTGGCAGCAAGCATCTGCTTCAACGGCAGTAGCAGCTTCTACGGTTTCCACAGTTGCAGTTTCGCTTTGTGCAGCAGTGTTAGCAGTTTTATTACCAGTACAAGAAATCATTGCAAAGGAAAATGTTACAGCTACAGCAGCCAAAAATAATTTAGTTTTCATACCTTTCAAATTTGCTTTAAACGTTTAATAAAATAATGTCGGCGACAAATATAGCATTATTTTCTCCAAATCAGCCTATAACATCTCTCAAAACTTAATATTATTACAATTCTATCACCGACCAAAACAAATTCTCACTTTCCGTTTCAACCGCCATATTCCCACTTTACAAAAGTATAATGGCAAATAAAATAAATTATTCACCAAGTTCGAGCTGAAAGAGAAGTGAAGCGGAAGCCCGTATTCCTGCAAAGAATAGGATTTCCACAAACAACGATACCGAATGCGGCTTGTTATACGCAAGTCGTTATTCACATTACAACTATGCACAACCTCCAGCCAATAGGGCTTCCCCAAAATATCAACCGTAGGCAAAAGTTTCCGAGCTTTAGTATGACCGTAAAACATTACGGTACGAAAATCCTTATCAGTACGTTCGGTAAGTGTCAGAAAATGATTATGAGGGTAACGCATATGCATGGCTACATGAAGGCGAGGGAAATATTGAAGTCCTATATTCAAACTATACAAAGTCTCTTTAGGAGAAGCAAGAAATTGAGTTTGCAAAGTCTGAAGCATCTCCCGATGTATGGCATCATCATTATCGACATTGGTGGTTAATACAAACTCCTCATCATTCTCCAAAAGAGAGGCAATCTCTTCCCGGATAAATCTACAATTCCTATTATCATCCGAATGGTGGAAATCGGCCGCTTCTTCACTCGAACAAAAACGGGAATGAAATTGCGGCATCAACGTTTTATAAGACTCTATTCTTTTTTTATAAGGTTCGGGAGTATTTTCGTCAAATAGTACCAGCCACACAAAATCGGAAGTAGTTTGTGCTTGAAGAGAAGGGAAACAATAGCTTTCGAACAATCTAAATCGTTCTTCCAGCCATTTGTCGGTAACCGTCGGACAGTTGTTCTTGTCATTTTTCCAAAGGGGCAAATTAAATAAAGTAACAACAAAATGTTTAAATCTGACTGTCATAGTAATAAGTTCTATACTCCGCGTCCCCCTTTCGGATATAATACAAAAAAAGCGTGGGGAACTTTTTACATATTACCTAATCTGAGGCTCTGGACTGCCCATTCCCTGGTAATATAAACAAAAGCCCACGCTTTATGGTATATAAAACTTCTGCTTTGAAGTATATATATATCATCAGCGTGAGCGCTCTTGTCTATTATCCCCGGGAATTGAAATTGTCCAGATTTCAGATTAAGGATAATATCTCAAACGCTCTTTAATTAATTATAAGTCCTTTCAATACTTAACGCATTAAGCCATTGAAATTATTGCAAAGTTATAAAAACTGAATGAATAACAAAAGGAATACGCCCGGAGATTTCTTGGTGCAGTGTACTTGTATCGGGCAAGGAGGATATTGAGAAGAATACAATAGGGCATTA
>NZ_CAJULN010000017.1 GCF_910586915.1 uncultured Bacteroides sp. | reverse complement strand
TGTGCAACTTTTTCATTTGTAAATATTTAGATTCTTAATTCAACCAACGAGTTATGAATGGTAAATTCCATTTATTCTCTACCTTTGTCATACGATTTTTAAATATCCTATAATAATGAAGAAATTTATCAAGGGATTCCGGTTTACCCCTTCCAATTATCCGGAAGCAATAGAAGAAAAAATACAGAAATACAGAAAACAAGGATACAAACTGCCACCACGTAAAGTACTCCGTACCCCCGAACAATTGGAAGGAATTCGTGAAAGTGCCAAAATCAACACAGCACTGTTGGATTATATTGCCGGAAATATCCGCGAAGGAATGTCCACCGAAGAGATTGACGTAATGGTCTATGACTTCACAACGGCTCACGGAGCCATCCCCGCGCCGCTCAATTACGAAGGATTTCCCAAGAGCGTTTGTACGAGTATCAATGATGTAGTATGTCATGGGATACCCAATAAGAATGAGATTTTGAGAAGCGGCGATATTATCAATGTGGACGTATCGACGATTTACAACGGATACTTCTCCGATGCATCCCGTATGTTTATGATTGGCGATGTAAGTCCCGAAATGCGCAAACTCGTTCAAGTAACGAAAGAATGTATGGAAATCGGTATTGCTGCCGCACAACCCTGGAAACAGTTGGGCGATGTGGGCGCCGCCATTCAGGAACACGCAGAGAAAAACGGTTTCAATGTTGTCCGCGACCTTTGTGGACATGGTGTGGGAGTGAAATTCCATGAAGAACCGGACGTAGAACACTTCGGACGTCGCGGCAGAGGCATGATGATTGTACCGGGAATGACCTTCACCATCGAACCGATGATTAATATGGGCACCTACGAAGTATTTGTGGACGAAGCCGACGGATGGACAGTCTGCACCGACGACGGATTACCTTCAGCCCAATGGGAAAACATGATTCTGATTACCGAAACCGGAAATGAAATTCTGACATACTGATGGAACTGACTCTACTTATCTTGATTGCCGTTTCAGTGATAATCCTGTTAGCATTATCACTGACAAAAGGCAACAATCAAAAACAAGCGGAACAATTACAAATGGCTTTGCGCCAGCAAATGCAGGAAAACCGGGAAGAACTCAACCGCAGCATCCGGGAACTGCGTATGGAAATGACACAAACGCTCCATCAGCATATGCAACAACTTCAAGACGCCCTGCACAAGAATATGATGACCAACGGAGAGTTGCAACGACAGAAATTCGATACAATGGCACGCCAACAGGAGACCCTGCTCAAGTCAACAGAGAAACGGTTGGATGATATGCGACTGATGGTGGAAGAAAAGTTGCAGAAAACACTGAACGAACGCATCGGACAGTCGTTCGAGATTGTCCGTTCGCAGCTTGAAAATGTGCAAAAAGGACTTGGAGAGATGAAATCGTTGGCACAAGATGTAGGCGGACTGAAAAAAGTATTGAGCAACGTAAAAATGCGGGGAACATTCGGCGAAGTACAACTTGGCGCATTATTGGAACAAATGATGAGCCCCGAACAGTATGACGCGAATGTCAAAACGAAAAAGAGCGGAACCGAGTTTGTCGAATTCGCCATCAAACTTCCGGGAAAAGATGACACCAACAGTACGGTCTATCTCCCTATTGACGCCAAATTCCCGAAAGACATATACGAGCAGTATTACGATGCCTTTGAAGCAGGAGATGCCGCTTTGATAGAATCCTCCGGCAAGCAGTTGGAAAGTACCATTAAGAAAATGGCAAAGGATATCCGTGACAAATATGTAGACCCTCCTTTTACCACCGATTTTGCCATCATGTTTTTACCTTTTGAAAGCATTTATGCGGAAGTGATACGAAGGACAAGCCTTGTAGAAACGCTTCAAAAAGAGTATAAGATTGTAGTAACCGGCCCAACAACGTTGGGCGCTATCCTGAACAGTCTCCAAATGGGCTTCCGTACGCTTGCCATTCAAAAACGTACCGGAGAAGTTTGGACGGTATTAGGAGCAGTCAAAACTGAATTCGGCAAGTTCGGCGGATTGCTTGAGAAAGTACAGAAGAACCTGCAAAGTGCCGGCGACCAATTGGAAGAGGTCATGGGCAAGCGGACACGCGCCATTGAACGGAAACTGCGGCAAGTAGAGCAGTTACCACATGAAGAGAGTCAGAAAATCCTACCGATTGACGGAATAGATGATGAGTTTGCAGATGAATAAAGTTCAAAGCAATTATAACTTAATAATCAACCAATTACAGCATCTATATGCGCTACGTGCAGGACATATAGATGCTGGACGTAGGCTCTATATCTCCTGCAAGTCAGCCATATATGCGGTGAAATCAAGTCCTATGCTCCCTTGCAAGCACTGCCCGAAGCACAACATACCCCAATAATCCGGAGAGTATGGAACCCGACAATACCCCGAACTTAGCCTGATTCAGCAGAACCGGATAATCTGTTCCGAAGGAGAGATTGGCAATGAAAAGCGATACAGTAAAACCGATTCCGCCCAACAATGCAACTCCGGCAAGATTCGCCCAAGTCATCCCCTGCGGTCTGGGAGTCACTTTGAATCTGATAGCGAGCCAAGTAAACGAATAAATACCGATGAATTTGCCCAACAGCAAACCGATTGCTACCGCAATACTCACGTTGCCCACCAATTCTCCTCCACCACTAAACACCACACCGGCATTGACAAAAGCAAAAAGCGGAAGAATCAAGTAGTTGACCGCCCCGTGCAAATTGTCCTCCAATGATTGCAACGGACTAATCACACGGTCGGAAGCCGACTCCACCTCTTTCAGTTTGGCAATCTGCTCATTGGTCAGCACAATGCTGCCCGAATCCATTGTCGGAAATTCGGCTATGGTCTGGCGGATTCGTTCGATGTATTTTCCCACATTCAGGCGGGGCTTTGCCGGAATAACAAAAGCCAAGATAACTCCGGAGATTGTACTATGAATACCCGACTGCAAGAATAAATACCAGATAACGACCCCGATTACCAAAAAGAAGACCTTATTTGTCGAGCCCCGTCTCCCGATGAAATAGAGCAGGACATAAAGCAAGGCGGCTATCAAAAGATAACTATACGCCACATGAGAACTATAGAAAATGGCAATCACCAAGATACCGCCGATATCATCGACTACCGCAAAAGCCGTCAGAAAGATTTTCAAACTCAACGGAACGCGGTTGCCCAACAAGCTCAACACACCCAATGAGAAAGCGATATCCGTTGCCATCGGGATGGCAAGCCCCTGCCCGCCAAGATTGCCCGGCGGACAAAACAACGCATATATAACCACGGGAGCCAGCATACCGCCGCAAGCAGCGATAAAAGGCAACACTGCCTTGCGGAAAGAAGAAAGTTCGCCGACCAGCAATTCCCGTTTAATTTCGAGCCCCACCAGCAAAAAGAAAACCGTCATCAGACCATCATTGATAAATTCAATCATCCTCAGATTCTCTCCGCCATGCGAGAGCAAGTTAAAACCGCCAATCTGCAAATGCAACTCATGCGACAGGAAGGCCTGATAGACCGGAGCCACAGAAGAGTTGGCAATGATGGCTGCCGAAATAGCAGCCAAGAACAAAAGGACACTCGCCGCAATATTCATCGACGAGAAGTTACGCATAGTCCGAATAATAGTCATAACGAAACGTATTTTGAATATCAGACGCGCAATATACGGATTTTCCTAATTACTGTAGCTTCTTAAAGCAAGATTTTTCACCCAAAGCACAAAAATACCGGTCAAAATCAGATTCAGCACCAAAGTAAGAACAGAAATCACCAGTGCAGGCCCGCCTAAGTTATACCCCAATGCAATGAAAATAATCCCCGCTCCTACCTCACCACGAGTAAACATACCGATGGAAAGTGCCAGCCGTTCGCTCAGTTTCCTGTTGTGATAGAAAAGCATCGGACAAAGTTTCCCTATATTCGACAGCAAGGAAACAACGACCACATGAAACATAATCATACCCCACGACATCATTTCCTGCGACCCTGTCACAGAGTGTACTCCCTCATGAGCTTCCGCAAAGCTCACTCCGACAAAATGAGGCATACTCATACCTACGAGAAACATGAATAGAAAAGAGATTCCGGCAGACACCTTCCGTTCCACAGGAGTGTCGTGTTCTCTATGTTTCATTATCATTCCAAGCACAAAGGCAGGCAGCAGCACTTCGATATGAATGCTTCCTTCCTCGCCATACAGTTCTTTACTTCCCAGATAAAGAAGCTGAGTAGCCAAGAATACTATCAACGAATAAAAAAGAATAGCCTTCCAGTCCTGGCGCCAATCATATTTATTCAACCTCTGCCACCCGACAGCCAACAGCATAAACACAATCACCACCACAATAACCAACTGCCAGCGCATACCAATCATCATTATTTGAAGGGGAATCATCAGAATAATCGTATCCAAGTCGTCAAAAATCGCCAACACCTGAATCTTCTTGTAAATCCAACTGGATTTCAATCCGATAGCCGCCAGCATCGTAAACAGGATACCGGCCGATGTAGGAGCGGCAAAACGGCTCAGCAGCAGATTCTCTTTCCATGCTTCCCAACTATTCCAATAGTCAGGCGGCAACAGCACAAATACATAATAAAGAGCAATCATAAACCACGGCAAAGCTGCTGTCACCATCGCAATGAAATAATCCTGGGCGTAGCTTTTCCACCGCACTTTATCGAGCACAAACTCCCGCCCCACATTAATCATGATAAAACCCAGACATACATAAAGCAGCACATTCGATATGGACTTGACAGTTCCATAACCCTCTCCCGACATCACCGGCAGAAATTGTGAAACAATGAGCCCCAACAGAAGGAAGCCCGAAAAAGACAGAACTTTTCTCATATTTATAATTGTTTGTTTTCCCCGATATAAAAAACTAACCGCAAGTCAATTTGTTCAGAACATTCTCTGAAAAACTGCTTGCGGTTATATGCTTAATCCAGTTTCAACACGGCAAGGAAGGCCTTCTGCGGAACTTCCACGTTACCAATCTGTTTCATTCGTTTTTTACCTCTTTTCTGCTTTTCGAGCAGTTTACGCTTACGGCTGACGTCACCACCGTAACACTTCGCAGTAACGTCCTTACGGACTGCCTTAATGGTTTCGCGAGCGATAATCTTGGCACCGATAGCTGCCTGAATGGCAATTTCAAACTGTTGGCGAGGAATAAGTTCCTTCAACTTCTCACACATCCGTCTGCCCATATCGTATGCATTATCAATATGCGTCAAAGTAGAGAGCGCATCTACCGGCTCCCCATTCAGCAGAATATCGAGTTTCACCAGTTTGGAAGTACGGAAGCCATTGGGCTGATAGTCGAACGAAGCATATCCTTTGGAGATACTCTTCAATTTATCATAAAAGTCGATAACGATTTCTCCCAAAGGCATATTGTAATATATCTCCACCCGATTGCCGGAGATGTACTCCTGTTTCAGCAGTTCACCACGCTTGCCCAAGCACAACGTCATGATAGGCCCTATGTAATCGGTGGTAGTGATGATGGACGCCTTGATATACGGTTCTTCGATATGATCTATTAATGTAGGGTCGGGCATACCGCCGGGGTTGTGCACCTCCTTCATGTTCCCTTGCTTATCATATATATTGTACGACACATTGGGCACAGTGGTAATCACGTTCATGTCAAATTCGCGATCCAACCGTTCCTGCACAATCTCCATATGAAGCAATCCGAGAAAACCGCAACGGAATCCGAAGCCCAACGCCAACGACGATTCCGGCTGGAAAGTAAGCGAAGCATCATTCAGTTGCAGCTTCTCCAAAGAAGCCCGGAGATCTTCAAAGTCTTCCGCCTCAATCGGGTAAACTCCGGCAAACACCATCGGTTTCACTTCCTCAAAACCGGCGATAGCGTTATCGCACGGGCGGGCAATATGCGTGATGGTATCTCCCACTTTCACCTCTTTGGAGGTCTTGATACCCGAAATAATATATCCTACATCTCCCGTACGAAGTTCGTTACGGGGCACCATATCCATTTTCAGCACACCCACTTCATCTGCATCATACTCTTTCCCCGTATTGAAGAACTTCACTTTATCTCCCTTGCGGATGATACCGTTCTCAATCTTGAAGTAAGCAATGATACCACGGAAAGAGTTGAATACGGAATCGAAAATCAACGCCTGCAAGGGTGCTGTTTCGTCTCCTTCGGGATGAGGAATACGCTCAATGACAGCCGCCAGTATCTCTTCCACCCCCATACCGGTCTTGCCTGATGCGCGAATCACTTCTTCGCGTTTGCATCCCAGCAGTTCCACAATCTCGTCTTCCACCTCTTCGGGGTTGGCACTTGCCATATCACATTTATTGATGACCGGAATAATCTCAAGGTCGTGCTCAATAGCCATATACAAGTTGGAGATAGTCTGTGCCTGCACCCCTTGCGATGCGTCGACAATCAGAAGCGCACCTTCGCAAGCAGCAATCGAGCGCGACACCTCGTACGAAAAGTCCACGTGCCCCGGAGTATCAATCAGGTTGAGAACGTACTTCTCGCCCTTATATGCATACTCCATCTGGATAGCATGGCTCTTGATGGTAATTCCTCTTTCTTTTTCCAAGTCCATATTATCGAGCATCTGTCCTTCGGTCACCTGGATGGTGTTGGTAAATTCCAACAGACGGTCGGCCAAAGTCGACTTGCCGTGGTCAATATGAGCGATAATGCAAAAATTGCGTATATTCTTCATGCTGAATTCTTGTTATTTTATCTTTTTCGGTGTGCAAATATACGTAAATGACGGAATAAAAAAAAATGCGTTGGTAACATTCTGACAATGTGCCGACGCATTTTTCTTATTGCTTAAGTGAGTTGCCCGCTTAGATCAATTTGATGAAGAGTTCACCTTCCACTTCTTCCACAGAGATTTTATCTTCTCTCAATAACCAGCCAAATCCGAGGAACAGGTCTTTGTCAATCAACTTGGTTGCTTTTTTCAGTTGTTTGGCAGTCATTCCCTCTGTTTCATTCAGTGCATTCCAGATTTTACCTGCGATTACACCTGCTTTTTCTTTCAACATTTGCTTTGAAATTTTAATTAAACATGATTCAAATCATCCGGTCATAAAAACTTTCAGATTTTATTTCAGCAGCAAAGATAGTTATTTTTATGTTGTATAACACTTTATTATTCGATTTTTCACCGGTTTTGTAATAAAAAAAGCATTTTTGCTTCATTTAGAATGCTTTTCGAGGTATTCGGCCCATATTCTTGCCGCCTCTTCCACCATTTTTGTACACGGACGTTTGCTATAATACTGAGCCGTACGCTCTTCCGGTATGGTGGAAACCGGCTCTTTAGGTTTCAATCCCAACAACTCGCCGCAAATCAGCGACCCGTTCCGTTTTTTAAACTCAGCCGCCAATTCCTGTACCACGGCATAGTTGGCAGCCTTCCCGGCGCGGTCTGCCGCTTCCGTTGCTCCGGTTTCCAACCCGGCAACGAGAAACATCCCGCAGGCAGCACCGCAAGTTTCACGCATCCTGCCTATCCCGCCACCAAACGAGGCACTCATGCGCAACGCCTGTTCTTGAGTAAAACCATACATATCCGCAAAGGCGGCAACCACCGACTGCGAACAGTTATATCCGCTTTTAAAAAGTTCCACTGCTTTCTGTATTCTCTCTTCCATACTTGTTACGTTTTTCATTTTTCCGCAAAAGTAGCAATTTTCATGAAAACAGCAGCATGATATTCAGCACCGACACTATAATCGCAATCGTATACAGCACAAACGTACTCCAACGGCTGTTCACATACTCGCCCATCACCTTCCGGGAAGAAGTAAGCCCCACCTGCAAAAAGACCGTGAAGGGTAACTGGATGCTCAATACCATCTGCGAGATAATCAACCCCTTGAACGGGTCGCCGATAAAGAAAATCAGCAACAAGGCGATTCCCAACGACAAAAGTACTCCAAGCTGCGAATGGCTGTCCTTAATGTGATAAGACTCGCCAAAGATACCCGCAAAGATAGAGCCTGCCGCCATTCCGCTCGTGATAGTGGATGAAATACCCGCCATCAGCAACGCTAATGCAAATACGATGGCAGCATGGCTCCCCAGCAAGGGGTCGAGCAGCGATTTTGCCTGTTGCAGTTCTTCTACCAGAATACCACTCTTGAAGAAAGTGGCGGCAGCCAGCAAAATCATCGCACTGTTTATCGCCCAGCCGACAATCATCGAAAACAGCGTGTCGAACAGTTCATACTTCAATACTTTCCTTATCGACGCAGCATCTTTCTTGTTATACTCGTGACTCTGTATCACCTCCGAATGGAGAAACAGATTGTGGGGCATCACCACAGCCCCCAACACACTCATAATAATCAGCATACTCCCTTCCGGAAACGATGGGGTGACCCATCCTACCGCAGCCACCTGCCAGTCGATGTCAACTAAAAACAACTCATAAATAAAAGACAACCCGATGACGGAGACAAATGCGATGATGGCACGCTCTATCTTTTTATATGAATTGGTAAAAAGCATAACGAAAACAAAAAGGGTTGTCAATACAGCACCCCATATGATGGGAATGTCCAACAGCATCTCTAATGCGATGGCTCCTCCCAGGATTTCCGCCAGCGAAGTGGAGATGGAAGCCAACACTGCCGTACCCAATATGGGTCGGGACACCCATTTAGGGGTATATTTCGTAGCAGCTTCCGACAGGCAAAGCCCGGTAACAATCCCTAAATGGGCAACATTGTGCTGAAGTACAATCAGCATGATTGTGGAGAGCGTAACCACCCAAAGTAGCGAGTAACCGAACTCGGAACCGGCAGCAAAATTAGAGGCCCAGTTTCCCGGGTCAATAAAACCTACGGTCACCAAAAGCCCCGGACCGATATATTTAAAAACATCCAGTCCACCCAAATGGCGTTTATGATCGCTACGCTTTAAGTCTTGTAGAATATTCTTCATTTCTTGCATAATAGTTTATCCAATACAAATATACCTATTAGTAACGACTGACATCCGGTTTTGGTTCAAAATACCGACAAATAGGTATAAAAAAGACACGGTTCACATGAATTCCACATAGTCTTTCATTCGATAGAAACCATGTTGTCCATGTAATCCGTGCCTGAAAAAGAGAAGGGCAGTTTTACCACCCTTCCGATAAAAATAAACTATGTCTCAATTAATATCCCATCTCATGCAATGCATGACATAGCTGATCGGGACAAGATGTCGGTCTGCCGCCACAGCGCACACCTTCAAGTTTGGCAATCACCTCTTCCGCTTTCATGCCTTTTACCAAGCGTGAAATCCCTTGCAGATTACCGTTGCAACCGCCCCAAAAGGCTACTTCCTTCACGATGCCATCCTCTACCTTCAGTTCGATGTTCGTACTGCAAGTACCTTTCGTCTTATAAACATACTCCATGACGCTTATTCCTCGCCTTCAGGTTTCATGTTTGTATAGACAGTCTGCACATCGTCAAACTCTTCCAGACGTTCAATCATCTTATCCAATGTCTCGCGCTGTTCGGGAGTCACATCCTTCATATCGTTGGGGATGTAGGTAAAGTCTCCACCGACATCTTCAAAGCCACACTCTTCCAAGTGCTTTTGAATAGCTGCATAGCTCTTCGGATCGCCGTAGATAGTGATTGTGCCTTCCTCTTCATCCTCGTCATATTCATCCTCTACATCATAATCGATAAGGTCAAGAATGAGTTCTTCCATATCCAAACCGTCCTTCTTCTTGAAAGTGAACATACATTTGTGGTCGAAAAGGAATGCGAGTGAACCCATCGTACCCAAGTTGCCGCCGAACTTGTTGAATACCGAACGCACATCCGCTACCGTACGAGTCGTATTATCGGTCAGCGTGTCTACAAAAACTGCAATTCCGTGAGGACCGTATCCTTCGTAAGTCATGCTCTTGTAGTCGCTTTGGTCTTTACCCATCGCATTCTTGATAGCACGTTCAATGTTGTCCTTCGGCATATTCTCACGCTTACAGGTAGCGATAACCGAACGCAGCGTCGGGTTATTTTCCGGTTCCGGGCCGCCTGCCTTCACAGCGATGGCAATTTGTTTACCCAGTCTCGTAAATGTCTTAGCCATATGGCCCCATCTTTTCAGTTTAGCGGCCTTTCTATATTCAAATGCTCTTCCCATTGGTTTATATTTTTTATAATAACAATTTTAAGTTTATCCGATTATCTTAACTTAGCGCCTAATTTGTCTTCCAGATTCTTCACCAGTTTGGACATGATTTTGTCAATCATCTTGTCGTTCAAAGTCTGGTTTTCGTCCTGCAACAAGAAACTCACTGCATAAGACTTCTTACCGGCTTCCAGATTCTTGCCTTCGTACACGTCAAAAAGTTCCACTTCTTTCAGCAGCTTCTTCTCCGTTTCGTAAGCAATCTTCTCTATTTCGGCAAACTGCACATTCTTGTCAAGCAACAAGGCAAGGTCACGTTTCACAGCCGGGAACTTGGAGATTTCCTTGTAGCTGACCTTCACCGAACGAATAGCCTTCATCAGCTCCTTCCAGTTGAGGTCGGCAAAATAGACTTCATTGTCAATATCGAAGGCTTTCAGCAACTTCTTGGTCACTACGCCAAAAGAGGCAAGACGCTTGCCACCTTTGGTATTCACAGAAAGCGCGGCGACAAAAATATCATCAGTCAGGTTGCCCACTACCAAGTTATGCAAATCGAGTCCCAAGCGTTTCAGTATGTTTTCCACATACGCCTTCAACTCATATACGGAACTGTTCTCGTCAGCGTGCGCCCATGAGTTGGAAACTTTCTTTCCGGTCAGCCACAAGCCCAAATGATAGTCTTCCGAATAAGGAGCCAATACCTTTTCTTCATTCTTCTTGTCTCCGTCGAAATAATAGCAGTTGCCGAATTCAAAGAACTTCAAGTCGGCGTTCTTACGGTTTGCGTTATGAGCAATACTTTCCAACCCGCCGAACAACAAAGTCTGACGCATAGCGTTCAAGTCTGTGCTCAAGGGGTTCAGCAACATTACCAGGCGGTTTGCCGGATAGGTTTCCAGACCCTCATAATAAGCAGCACGAGTCAATGAGTTATTCAATATTTCATTGAATCCGCAACCCACCAACTGCTCAGCAACCAGATTCTGCAATTTATTCGATTTATCATGTTCTCCCTTCGTAGTCAGACTGGACTTGAGGGTAGACGGAATTTCCACATTATTGTATCCGTAGATGCGAAGAATATCCTCAATCACGTCGCAATCGCGCTGCACATCCACCCGATAAGGCGGCACAGCCAATGTCAGTCCTTCCACCGTTTCATTCGTGATTTTCATCTCCAGGCTGGTTACAATGCTCTTGATTGTTTCCACCGGAATCACTTTTCCTATCAGAGAATTTACCTTCTCGTAAGCCAAGTCAACGATGAAGTCCTGTGCAGGAGCAGCATATATATCTTTGATATCAGAAGAAATCGTACCTCCGGCAAGTTCTTTCACCATCAACGCTGCCAATTTCAGGCAATAAATCACACCGTTCGGGTCGATACCACGTTCAAAACGGAAAGACGCATCCGTATTCAAGCCATGACGGCGCGCAGTCTTGCGCACCCATGTCGGATGGAAATAGGCACTTTCGATGAATACATCCGTCGTAGCTTCGGTAGAGCCCGAATCCAGTCCGCCGAATACACCGGCAATGCACATCGCCTCTTCGCGGTTGCAAATCATCAAATCGCGGTCGCTCAGTTTCCGCTCCACTTCGTCCAACGTGACAAACGGTGTTCCTTCGGGCATTGTCTTCACAATCACTTCGCCGCCTTTAATCTTGGCTGCATCGAAGCAGTGCAAAGGCTGGCCGAAAGCATGGACAATATAATTGGTAACATCCACTACATTATTGATAGGACGTACACCAATCAGGCGCAATTTATTCTGCAACCATTCCGGACTTTCCTTCACGGTCACTCCCTTCACGGTCACTCCGGCATAATGTGGGCAGGCTTCCGTGTTTTCCACCTTCACTTCGATATTCAACTCATGGTTTTCGACCTTGAAATCATCTACCGACGGACGTTGCAAAACCGCCTTTCTGCCATTCTGAATGAGATAAGCATACAAGTCGCGGGCCACACCGTAGTGAGAGCAGGCATCCGCACGATTGGGCGTAATGTCCACTTCAAGCACATAGTCGCTTTTGATATTATAATAATCTTTGGCAAGCGTACCCGGAACAGCCTCTTCGGGCAACACGATGATACCCGCGTGGTCCGTACCGATACCTATTTCATCTTCGGCACAAATCATACCGGTAGATTCTACGCCACGAATTTTCGATTTCTTGATGGTAAAGCACTCGTCGCCGTCATAAAGTTTTGTTCCTAAGGTAGCCACCACCACTTTCTGTCCGGCAGCCACGTTCGGAGCACCGCAGACAATCTGTACCGGCTCACCTTCTCCCAAATTGACAGTAGTAATGTGCAAATGGTCGGAATTCGGATGTTCCACGCAAGTCAGCACTTCGCCTATCACAAGTCCTTCCAAACCGCCTTTAATGGTTTGCACTTCTTCCACACCACCTGTTTCCAAGCCGATAGAAGTCAACGCGGCAGCCGTTTCATCGGGCGTCAAATCGAAGTTGACATACTCTTTCAGCCAGTTATAAGAGATATTCATATGATTAATTTTTTATTGTTTCTCAAAAGATTCGCAAAGTTAATAAGTTTTTTCGGTTGACCGAAAAGGATTAAAAGAAAATTGAATATTCAATGTCCGAAGAGAAGCAATTATCCCCTCGCCCTAAAACGGTAACGGCCCATCTCCTCCTATCGGCGGGGCAAACGGATTGTTTGTCTGCGGAGCGAAATCAGGTGCCGGTGGCGGCGGTACGGAAGCAGGGCTTCCCGCATTCATTTTAGACACCAGCATCGTTCCGGCAGGCTCACCCGGCATCGGAATAACCATATCATCCTCCGGATTCGAGAATCGGGTAAACTCACCCTTAAACCGAAGCAACACCTCACCTACCGCACCATTACGGTGCTTGGCTATCACAATCTCTGCCATACCGCGCAAGTCATTTCCACGGTCGTCCTGATAAATTTTGTAATACTCCGGACGGTGGATAAAGCACACCATATCGGCGTCCTGCTCAATGGCTCCCGATTCGCGGAGGTCGCTCAACTGCGGACGCTTGCCATCGATACCTTCACGGTTTTCCACACCACGGTTCAACTGCGACAGTGCAATGATTGGAATATTCAACTCCTTCGCCAGTCCCTTCAACGAACGCGAAATGGTACTTACCTCTTCCTGGCGGCTACCGAACGCCATACCGCTCGCATTCATCAACTGGAGGTAGTCGATGATAATAACCTTTACACCATGTTCGCGCACCAGCCGGCGCGCCTTCGTCCGAAGCTCGAACACCGACAAGGAAGGAGTATCATCCACATAAAGCGGTGCATCAATCAAATCCTTCAACTTATAGTCCAACTGCTGCCATTCGTAATTGGCCAATTGTCCGCTCTTGATTTTCTCACTCGGAATCTCGCAGACGTTCGTAATCAAACGGTTCACCAACTGGACGTTACTCATTTCAAGAGAGAACAACGCCACCGGATTCCGGAAATCAACAGCAATGTTCTTTGCCATAGAAAGCACAAAAGCTGTCTTACCCATCGCAGGACGGGCGGCGATGATGATAAGGTCGGAGTTCTGCCAACCGGAAGTCATCTTATCCAACTTGGTAAAACCGCTTTCAAGACCGCTCAGACCGTCGGTTCGTGCCGCCGCTTTCTGAATCAGTTTATAGGCTTCGTCAATCACCGGATTGATTTGCGTATAATCCTTCTTCATGTTCTGCTGCGAAATCTCGAAAAGTTTGCCTTCGGCCTCCTGCATCAAGTCGTCCACATCCAATGTCTCGTCAAAGGCCTTGCTTTGGATGTTACTGGTAAATGTAATCAGTTCACGTGCCAGTGACTTCTGCGCGATGATGCGCGCATGGTATTCAATGTGTGCCGAAGAGGCGACCTTACCACTCAGTTGCGTAATATAAAACGGTCCTCCCACTTCGTCCAGTTCTCCCCGTTTGCTGAGCTGTTCTTTTACCGTGAGAATATCCACCGGCTTCTGATTCACGGCAAGGTCGGTAATGGCTGCATAAATCAACTGATGCCGATGTTCGTAAAAAGATTCGGGACGAAGAATCTCGCTCACCAACGAATAAGCATCTTTCTCAATCATCAAAGCACCCAACACAGCTTCTTCCAGCTCAGGAGCCTGCGGCTGGATACGACCGTAATCATTAACAGGTTGTACTTTAGACTTTGTATTGCGGGTATTTTTTCTCTGTTCCGCCATGAAAATATTTAATTATTTTACGATTTACTACTTACGATGGAATCTGCCCTCTCAACGCTGCATTCTTCCATTCGGGACGGCAAAGATAAAATATAATCGTGAAGAATGGATAAAGAGAAATGAAGATTTTAGTAACTTTGCACTCGAAAAAGAAACAGCGCAGGAGGAACTAAGACGGGCGAAAAAAGAAATACAGACCGAGAAGACAGGATTTCAAGTGCTGAAAGACCCCACCACCGACGGGACGAGATTGGTTCTCGCCATTGACCGAAAGCCTATTGCTGAGTGGTTCAAGGAACAGTTCGAGAAGTTAAGGCAGAACATACGCCGACCAATACAACCACAAAGGAAAAGCAGAGGAATTTTAAAACGAATAATTAACTGTACCTCAGCAATTGAAATCAAGACAACCAAATTATTGTGGATTCTTATAGGATAAACCAGTAAAAAGTAGTACCTTTGTAACTGATATAATAGACTTTATATAAAATGGCTAAGAATAAACTTGTAGTTCCTTTTTTGAAATGGGTTGGAGGAAAAAGACAACTTATTCCAGATATTAAAAAGATGTTACCCAAAGGGGTAGCGAATCGTCCCTACTATGAGCCATTCATCGGAGGCGGAGCTTTATTTTTTGAACTTCAGCCAAAACAAGCAGTTATAAATGATTATAACGAAGAGTTGATTAATGTTTATACGGTTATAAGGGACAACCCAAATGAACTTATTGAGGATTTAAAGAAACATAAAAATACATCAGAGTATTTTTATGAAATTCGCTCTATGGATAGGCAACCTCTTTTTAAAAATCTTACCACTATCGAGCGAGCATCACGGATTATATATCTCAATAAAACTTGCTATAATGGATTATATCGGGTTAATAATGCTGGGGAATTTAATTCTCCATTTGGGAAATATAAAAATCCAAATATTGTCAATGAGCCTGTGATTAAGGCGGTAAGTAAATATTTAAATTCTGTTCGGATTCAAATATCAAATGGTGATTATGAGGCAATTTTGAGAGATATACCAACAAACTCATTTGTGTATTTAGATCCTCCGTATCATCCTATTTCAGAAAGTTCTAATTTTACAGGATATGTGCAGGGCGGATGGAGCGAGAGAGATCAACTTAGGCTAAGAGACGTTTGTAATAGATTAAATAACAATGGCATAAAATTTCTCCTATCAAATTCTGCATCTAATTTCATAAAAGAAATTTATGCAGAATACAATATTCATGTAGTACAGGCAAGTCGTGCTATAAATTCAAATTCTTCTAAAAGAGGGCAAGTTGATGAATTTTTAATTAGCAATTATGAATAAATCCAAAAATGACATAGCATGGGAGAAAATTTTTGAGAAGTATTGCATCTTGGACAAACTTGCTAATAATGAACGTATATCAATTTCTTCAACAGAAATTAATCAGTTTAGAGAAGCTCGTTTAATGACAAAGTTTGACCATAGTTCTCAACTTCCAAAATTGTTTATAGATCATAACTTATCAATATTACCGACATCTAGAGGTACGTATGAAATCGGAAAATTTAAAACTTTTTGTGATTTCAATAAAGATGATATAGAGATAACTCCTATTGATTTTCCAACTTTCTTGGAAAGTATAGATTATAAAGATATTACGAGTGAATCAATAGCCATAAATTGTGCTTTTGTATCTAAGATATTGCATGATTTTACTGGAGAGGAAAATCTGTTACCTACCGTTTCCGGTCGGATGAGTTCTTCTGTCTTTGATTTTACGATTAATTCAGGACAAAACATTTTAAAAATTAATGTTGATAATTCACAAATTGAAATAGACGGAGGGTATGAAGGAGATAGTTCTTTAAATTTGATTGAAGCCAAAAATTATATTTCAGATGATTTTCTGATTCGACAACTATATTATCCATATAGATTATGGAGTAATAAAATTGGAAAACGTGTTCGTCCAATATTCTTGACGTATTCAAATGGTATTTTCCATTTGAGAGAATATGAATTTGTTACGCCTAAATTATATAATTCCATCCGATTAATACAACATAAAAAATATGCAGTTCAAGAAGGAGGAATTAATGTTGAGAATATACAGAACATTTTGGATAGTATTCAAGTTGTAAAAGAGCCTAAGTTACCTTTTCCTCAAGCAGATAGCTTTGAGCGAGTAATTAATCTTTGCGAACTATTAAAACAAAAAGGATTTATTTGCAAAGATGATATTACGCAAAATTATGACTTTGATCACAGACAAACTGATTATTATTCAAATGCGGCAAAGTATTTAGGATTAGTAGAAGTTGTTCGTGAGAATCAACAAATAGGGTGTATTCTAACTCGTGATGGCTCTCGTATATTTAATCTGCCCATTATTGAACGGCAATTGGAATTTGTAAAACTTATATTAGCTCATACGGCATTTCAAAACACTTTAAAACTGTATTTTGATAAAGGCAATGTTCCAACAAAGGGCGAAGTAGTTGAAATAATGAAAAATGCAAAATTGTATAATATTGATTCTGAACAAACATACAAACGAAGGGCATCTACTGTTATATCTTGGATAAATTGGATATTAGAACTAATAGAGTAATAATTTAAAGAATAAGAATTATGGCTTGTGAAAAACAACATCGTTATGATCCTCAGTACAATAATTTACCTGTCGATCAAGGTGTAGCAGGAAGACATCGTTGTGCTTATAACATCCCCATACAATAAATATATATTGTATGGGGATGAGTAAATTAGAAAAATCGTATATTTATACTTTAGAAAGAGTTATTTGATAGCATAACACCGCAAATCATTGAAATTTGCACGGTTGCTAACTCGTTACCATTACTTCTCAAATAATTCGCTAAAGAATTATTCTTCAATCAGTTAAGTCAAACCATTGAAAATCTAAAATAACAAATATCCTTATGATTACCTTCCCGAACATTAAAATAAACTTAGGGCTTTCCATCACAGAGAAACGCCCGGACGGTTATCACAACCTCGAAACTGTGTTTTACCCGGTAGCCCTCGAAGATGCTTTGGAAATCCGGACTTCCTGCGAACCGGAGAAAAAAATAGCCCTCCACCAATATGGAATGGAGATAGCCGGCAATCCGGAAGACAACTTGGTAGCAAAGGCTTATTCGTTGCTGGACAAAGAATTCCACCTCCCTCCCATCGAGATTCATTTATACAAGCACATCCCTTCGGGAGCGGGACTCGGTGGCGGTTCGTCCGACGCGGCGTTTATGCTAAAACTTCTCAACGAACAGTTTCACCTGAATTTATCTGATGAACTATTGGAAACGTATACCGCTACTTTGGGGGCAGACTGCGCTTTCTTTATCAAAAACAGGCCGGTTTATGCCGAGGGAATCGGAAATATCTTCTCGCCAATCGAACTTTCACTGAAAGGTTACCAAATAATGATTGTAAAACCTGACGTTTTCGTTTCCACCCGCGAAGCATTCGCCAGCATCCGTCCCCATCGTCCCGAACATCCGGTCAAGGAGGCCATCCGTCGTCCGGTTTCAACATGGAAGGATATTTTAATCAACGATTTCGAGGCGAGCGTTTTTCCCCAATATCCCATCATCGGAGAAGTAAAGGAAGAACTTTACAGACAAGGAGCGCTCTATGCTTCTATGAGTGGTTCGGGTTCTTCCGTATTCGGTTTGTTTGCACCAGAAACAACTTTGCCGGAAATTGCCTGGGGAAAGGGGTATTTCTGCTTCACAGGAAAGCTGTAAAACGAAGAGAAAAAAAGGCGTGATAATTAGAGAATCACGCCACCACCCATTTCTCAATATTACGCATTTGCGCATTAAAATTCACTCCGATTTTAAACAATTGATGCTTACTTCCTGCCTCAAAAGGAAATGTATAATGTTTCTCATCAATCTGTCGCAAGGCTTCTTCCGCTGTCCCATCCAATTTAAACTCCATCACATAAATAAACTTATCTGTCTGTAAAACCAAATCGATACGTCCTTCACTTGTATGATATTCCGCCTTTACATAAAATCCGACCAATTTAAATACAATGAAAAGCACATTCTGATAATGTAATTCCAAATCACGAATAAGTTCATAAGGAGTATCGGCAAAGAAACTCTGGAGACGACGGAAGAAAGAATCGTAATCTCCCGACTCTATCTCACGAACAAATTTCCGTATTTCAAACTCCGTCTCTACTACATTAGTATTTGCATAAAAAGGAAGCAGAAATTTAAAAAAACCTTCCTCTACTTCACGATTCGGAAAACCTAAACTATAAATTCCGAACTCTTCATCATATCCTTTGATGGTAAGATAACCACTTTGATAAATGACCGGAAGAGGATTTTCCGATGCCGCATCAATACTATTCAACACGGCAGCACTGGTTTCCTCCTGCGCCATACGTCCCAAGTCATAGCGATGTTTTTTCAGCAATTCCACCAGATAAGTAGGAGTTCCAGTCTCAAACCAATAACTTCCAAACTCTTTATATTTAAATGTATTAAGCAGGCTGAAAGGATTGTATATCCCGATAGAATTGTGCGTAAAATGATAACCGTCGTAGTACTCACGCAGTTTATTGCAAAGCACATCATAAGCCATATTCTCCGCATCCGCCAATTCATGCAGCTCCTTTTCCAAGTTCATATGAAGTTCCTGCTCTGAAATCCCACAAATATCCATATATTGGCTCCGCATCGAGATGTCTTCGAGATTATTCAAATCGCTAAACACACTCACTTTACCGAATTTCGTTACTCCCGTCAGAAACGCAAACTTAATACAGCCATCCATTGTCTTAAGTACACTATAGAAAGCCTTCATCGTATTACGGAATTCTTTCTGAAGTTCCTCGTTACCTATCGCTTGCAACATCGGTTTGTCATATTCATCAATCAGAATAACAACGCGTTGCCCCGTTTGCTTGCAAGCACGCTCAATAATGCCACGAAAGCGCAATGCAAAAGTCGTTTCCGAAGGAGCCGTGCCATACTGTTGCTCCCACTTCTCCAGAGTGAAATTCAGAATACTGTTCAAACTCTCCGGCGTGTCATACCTTTCCGTATTCAAGTCAATATGAAAAATAGGATACACATTCCAGTCTTTCTCCAATTTTTCAATGGCCAACCCCTCAAAAAGTTCTTTCTTCCCCAAGAAATAGGCTTCAAGTGTAGAAATGAGCAGACTTTTCCCGAAACGACGCGGACGGCTCAAAAAATAATAGCTGCCAGTCTTCACCATCTGATAAATCAAGGCAGTCTTATCAATATAGAAATAACCGTCTTTCCGGATTTTCTCAAAATTTTGGACGCCAATCGGATATAATTTCTGCAATTCTTCCATATCAATCATATTTTCCACAAAGCTACAAAAAAATCTATTTCAATCCATTTTATTCCTCCATATATTCAAATACTTTATTTTCCACGCATCCAACATCTTTTCGCAAGCATCCGATAAAGCAGAAATCACTTAATCCATTTTGTCCCATATTTTCCTTAATCCTCTCACCGCCGGACAACGCCATTCCAACGTTTTCAAACTTGCCTGCGAAAACTGTCGCCAACACTATCCGCAAAAAACTTATTACGTGAGTTTTTTGCATTTTTCGAGCACACAGTTTTTCATCCCGAAGAATCAACAAGCGTTTTATCACCTGAATACAAGCAAGTTAATAAACACATTCTCTCTTCTTCCCCGCCAACGTGTCCTCCTTTTAAAAGGACATAAAGACAAAAGGACACTATAGTACTACAAAAAATTCCGATGTCGACAACGAAGTCTATTAATTGAGAGAGAAATTCCGGAACAGGACTCCTGTATTCCTCCAATAATACGTAAAACAATATTACCAATATACTAAATAAATATATCATTGAAGACAATGCTTCCTACATATATTCAGTGTCATACGTTCGCCTAACTCGAGGATAAATCCTGACAATATTCGTAATTTCACTCAAGAGTGGTCCAACCATTTCACAACAAACAAAGCGATTTATGTTAGCGCAATATACAATTTCAATGCTCGTAAGATTACACGTCATTTAAAACCACTTAACAAAGTATAAATCAACAAGATACTCCATAACCCTTGTATTAAGATGAATAAATAACAAATACGGTTGTCTTTTTGTCCTTTTGTCCTTTTGGAAAGCCGGAAAAACATCGGGAGATTTGAAAAAAACATCTTAATAATTGAAATCAAACATTGGGAAGTTTCGATACAAATCTTCCGATGTTTTCCCATTTTTGCTATCGGTGAAACATCCTGTACAGGGCATTAATTTCCTGCTAACCGATATAGAAAAATATCAGTATCCAGAAACGCAAATCATGGGGCTTACAACTAACGTTATAAAAAAATATCAACGATCTTCACAGACCGTTGATATCGTGGGAAATTCACGTCGCATTCACCCTCCGACGCCAGGGGTAGATAGAAATGCACCGTTGTGCTGTTTCTAATCTACAGATGTAGGAAATCATGCATCTTATAGCAAGAAGTTAGGGACCTACATTTTTTTCATCTCACATAATGGAACACTCACGTGCTCATTCATCTCAACATTTATTTACACCTAAAATTTTATTATCGTATTATTAAAAAATCAATGTTTATTCAAAGTTTTTCATATTCAGCATTTTAATAAACAATGATGTATGTTCAGTCGCAACTCTTTCTATATTAAAAAAAGCATTTACTCTCATCAAACTATTAGAAATGATTTTTTGCTTCAATTTTTCATTATAAAAAAGTTCTTTGATAGCTTTTGCCGCCTGCTCTACATTATCCATTTCCACCAACAAACCATTTACTTGATCTGTTATTAAATCAGGTATAGCATCCACCTCCGTTGCCACTATTGCTTTACCCAATTTCATATATTCGGCAAGTACCAAACCGAATCCTTCCCAACGAGACAATAGTACAGCCTGGTCAAATAAATTAGCATACGCAATCGGATTATCCACCCACCCCGTTATTACTATTCTTCCTGTCAATCCGAGTTCTTCGGCCAAACGTTCAATCTCTCCACGTTGTTCCCCATCTCCGACAATCAGAAAATAGGCATTCGGAATCATATCTTTCAGTATAGCAGCAACTCTCACAAAAATATCAGGAGCCTTTTGTGCAGAAATGCGTCCGACCATTCCTATCACATAAGCATCATCGGGGATATCCAATAAAGTACGCGTAACAAGAGAATGTTTCAACAGTTGTTCAATATTCTCAATGGAAATTCCATTAAAAATAACTTTTATCTTAGAAACATTTGCGATATGCTTTTGGATTGCCGATAGCTTTTCATAGTTGGAAATAACGATATATCGAGTAGTAAGTGGTGCAAGCATTCGTTCAAGCCATAAATAGATGTGACTTTTCAAACTCGACCTTTTCATATTAAAAGCCCATCCATGCGGATTGTAGACAAGAGGAATTCCCGTACCTATATTGGCAATACGTCCAATACCACCTGCTTTACTACTATGACAATATATTATATCAGGATGATGGTAGTTGATTAAACTACGCACAGAACTTATCGCTTTGGCATCACTCATCGGCGATAGAGAATTGCACATATCTATTTGCACAAACTCATCAACCAACTTTTCATAGTCATCCTTAGAATAATCAAACGAACAGACTAATATATGCTCAAATCGATTTCTGTCCATATACGCCAAAAGCATACGTAGATAACAATCAACTCCACCGGCGCATTGAACAATATGAAATAAACGGATTTTATTCATCAAAAATCAAATAGAATAACTATTTCAACCTATTCAATTCCAATTCAAATTTTTCTACAACAGCCTTCCAAGTAAAGTTTTTTCGAACACTTTCATACCCTCCTCTTCTGACTTTCTCATAGCAAGGCAAATTTTGTAATACATCTATACATATAGCAGCAAATTCCTCAGCAGATGAAGATGTAAGTAGTTCTTCCCCATTCTGAAAAGTTGTTCCTTCTATTCCTTTACTTGTAGAAACGACTAATTTACCATACCCCAAAGCTTCTAAAACTTTAACTTTTACTCCTCCTCCGTGTGACAATGGTATTACAACCAAATCCGTACGTTCATAATAGCCTTCTATGCTATCCAAAGTACCTGTCACAATTATATTAGGATTTTTTTCTGATATTTCCATCAATTCTTTAGACGGATCTTTACCTACAATATAAAACTTGGATGCTGGTATTTCTTTCTGAACAAGAGGAAAGACATTTTTAGAAAACCAAATGGCAGCTTCTTTATTTGGTGGGTAAGACATTTTCCCAAAAAATGAAATAGCATTACAAGAATCTTTACTTTCTTTATACTCATGTATCTCTGTCCCTATAGGAACCAATAATGTATTAGACTTACCAAATTTTCTTTCAAAAAATGCTTTATCTTCAATAGAAACAAATGTAAATAACTTAACACTCATTTCTCTATAACATCTTTCTTCATAATAGTATAACCTTTTTGACTCTACATTGTAAATCAGTCTTTTCAACGGATTAGTAATACTTTTAGCCAAATTGTTTAATGTAGCATACTCTATATTATGCTGACTTAAAATCAATTTATTAGAATTAAGAATTCTACGACTTATATTACCTAACATCTGTGGAAATTCAACTATTACCCAATCTATATTTTCTCTTTCAAAACATACATTTATATCCTTCTTCATTGATGCAATCCATCGAGATACACATACAAAAGGACCTTTTATTAATTTAAACAAAGCAGCACCTTTATTTCTTTTGTACAAATGTACTTCTTTACAATATTTCAACAAATCCGCTCTATATTCATATTCATCATCATTATCTACCACACAGAAAAAGTATATCTCATTATTTTGTGAAAAATACTCCAATCTTTTCATTACTACTATACGCCCCCCAGTATTAGCAGGATATGGGCATTCCGATGAAATCCAAATCACCTTCATATCACCCTCTTTACTTTATTTAATTTTATATATTTATTTTCCATCAATCACATCCGAATCATTTGCCGAAGTCCCCCATTGCATTTTCATCTTTACAGGTTTATAATTATCCTTTATGCGTATATGCACAAAAAATAATGCAATTACACAATAATCTAAGACTGAAGAAAACAGCAATTGAATAACAATTAAGACAAATAATACTTTAAATAAAATATTTCCTTTCTCCAATTTCTTTACAGAATACTTACACAATCTTAGATAGTTTCTGATAAACAAAAACGTTCCTATTATTCCCCAATATATACTACTTTGCCCCAAAAAAGACTTTGCCGTTACCGCATTGTCATTTCCATTATTTACCAAACTAATTATTTCATCAGAACGCAATGGCATATTTATCATATCAATAAGGTATAAATTATTTCGCATCATTTCTGGAAACAAATACATATACGTTTGAAAACCGGTACCCAGTGGAAAACAGACACCAATAGAATATCCTATGAACATTGAATAAAACCGGGTAACTACAGACGTATAATTCTCCAAATCATTCATAGAACTTTCAATTAATTTTGGAACAATAAATGATAATATATACCCTCCCCCAATTAAAAATCCCATCATCACGAGTATCCCCTTAAAACTGAATATATATTTTATATTTTGGAAAAAAAATAAAACACCAGAAATACAAACAATAGCCAATAATGTCTTTGAACCAGATAGTGAAATATGTAACCCTGCACATATTAACACCAATCCTAACAAAATTTTATTTTTTCGTATATAATAGGTATAAAAAACAGATAATGCAAAAAATACCTCTAACATTAATGCTGTTGCAGAAGATTCTGGAGTAAGCAACCGAATTCTATAATAAATATCAGCGTGCAACGTATGAAGATACGTAAATGCATATGGAGACTGGTTAAATTCAATTAATAATATTATTGTTAACAAAATAAATCCCCCAAAAAATGGCTTCAAAATTCGTTCTATAGTGTAGTTTCCTGCAATATTTATCAACAATAACAAGTAGCAAATATATGCTTGGAAAGTAAGCCAAAGTTTTATAAACTTAGCGAACAAAGATTCCCCCAATTGTGTATAAGAAATACCCAAGATAGGATAGATAAGAAATGCCACTAAACTTAAAATAGTTGTGACTTTAATGAGAAAACTAAACTGTTGAACAAAGCTATCAGTTTTATTTATTCTGTTTGTTAAAACAAACAACACATATAAACAAAGACTGATACATGGCAACATTGATTCTCCAAAAGCCCCCAAGTATATAGATAAAGGCGAATCTGTATATAGTGTCAAATATATGAGAAAACTATATAACCAATATAGCTTATTATTGATTATCGGCATATTACCAATTATTCAAATCATCAATTCGTACATTATAGATTCTATGCAAAAGATTTTTTGGCATTGCATATTTTATAATACGACTAATATAAAAACGAAATACATCAACAAAATACAACTTATACCGTTTAAAAAAAGAATAATTAAATTTTTCATGAATACGTAATACTTCTTTTCGAGATTTTGAATAGTTATTATATGTTGCTCCATCATCCATTTCTACAATTGCTATCGCAACATCTATATGTTTATATTTTCTGCCCTCCCAATAATACCCCAATAAAAGATTATAGTCAGCAGCCAGTTTCCATTTTATATCAAACCCTTTTTGTATCAAAATTCTCCGAACAAAAGTACTTTGATGACTAAACACCATATGATTCATTATTTGTTCTATATTACCAGCCTTTACCAGACGCTTACCAAATTTGTATTGATAAACAACATCTCCATAGAGAATATCCACATCATCCTTATAGCTATTAGCAAAACTTCTATTCAGAACCTCTTCATCTATAAAAATATCCCCGGCATTCATGAAATTTATCCATTCACCAGTTGCTTTTGCTATACCTTTATTCATAGCATCGTAAATTCCTTGATCCGGCTCACTCGTCCAATAAGCCAATCTATTGGTATATTTCTTGATAATATCCAATGTTCCATCCTTACTACCACCATCAATAACAATATATTCTACTTTGTCATATTGTTGGTTTAAAACAGATAACATTGTCTCTTCAATATTTGCAATAGCATTATAGCATATAGTGATTACAGAAATAATTGGCGTATTCATCATATTACAAGAAAAAATCATTAAATTCAATATTACTTAATATTCCCATCTCACATTCTCTTTCAACACTCTATCACTGTTCACAGCCACAAACTCTTTGTCTATACTACGACTAATTGTTGAATTGGCAGCCACAATTACATTATCCGAAATTTTCACTCCTTTAAGAACAGTACATCCAGAACCTATCCATACATGGTTTCCTACATTTAATTGTTTTTGAAGAATTTAAAATTTCGCCACTATTTATTGAAATTACTTTATGCCAATCCGTGTCCATTATAAGCAAATCCCACGAAAGATTGGTACAAAGTAACGTAGAACGACCTGTAACATTAAACTTTTTTCCCAAAGTCATTGTAGCATTTTTCCCTACCTCTACACAGCACCCTGAACCAATCCTTGCCTGACCAATGTACCTGCTATATTCCATATTGTCCGACAATTGTCGTCAACAAAGCCCAGGCTATGTTTTCCTATCTGAAGTATTTCCGTTTTCAATGGACAATCAAAAACTAATTTCCCCTTCCGAACATTCTTAAGATTTACCTTCCCAAATATAAGGATAGGAAAAAGTATTGCTTTATCAAACGGAAAAGTTACAAAATTGATATAAATCGTAAAGAATAAATTCAACCTTTTAAATTGAGTCAAAATATATTTAATAGACTTCATTAAAACTTGAGATTATATTATACACTCATGTAATTAATCATATCTAATACTTTTATCTTATATCCTCCTTGCATATCCGAAAAGTTAAACATTAACTTGTATGTATTTACTCCAAAAAGTATCAAATTCCCATTTTTCAAAAGCATGGCATCCAAATGGCAACTTTCCATTCAAATCATACAAATAAGATGGATTCACTTCGAATGAAAAGAAGGAAGCCTCCTCACATGATGGTAAATTCGCTCTTACTTTCCATGCCTGTACTGCCCATTTACTAAAATAGATATCCTCATTCAGCACACCCGATTTAATAAAATAGTTCAATGTATTTCTATAGCCTAAAGATTTCAATATAATTTTACATAAAGAAAGACATAACAAATAGACTTTTCCACAATTAGCATTTACCTGCTCAGTTAAATACATTTTCCACAAATAACTTGGGGTTAAATAAGGAAGCCATTTCCATCTCTCAAGTAATTTTATACAATATTGAATTCTACGCAAAGAAAATCCCCCATTACCAACGCCCAACATTTCTTTACTATACATAGGAGTTATACCTTTAGGAGATATATCTTTAAAAAAGGGACTACCTATATAATCATATCCTTTCTCACACCACATTTGTAATTCATCACGAAACACCCATGCATCTAATTGATATATAAGCATATAGTCATAATCACGAAATGCAGAGTAAAAATCAATATTATAACACAGTCTATTGTATCCTTCTACCGAAGTAAAAAAATGACGTCCAAAATACTTAACACTAACATTTTTAGAATATTCTTCTGCTATCCTCATATAGACAGTTAAGTCCAATTCCTCATAGGTCAATAGGCATAAATCAAAACTCTTAAGAACTTTGAGACATTGCCTTAAAGAAGCCAATTCTGTTACTTTGGGAACAACTTTATATACAGGAACTACGACAATGCAACTTTTCATTTCTTTATCAAGTCTCTAATAAACTTAATCCCTTTTTCACCAACTACGCTTTTTATCCTCTCTTTAATATGATGTTTCATAGAAGCTACAGCCATTATTTTCAAAGCCTCATTCTCATCAATATCCCGAGTAAAAACTTCAAAAACACAAGAATTATTAATAGCCGGATTGACAAAAGTTTCCATACTTGCTAAAAAAGTCTCCTTAGTATTCGCTGTAAGATAATCCATACCCAAATTACGAGCATAATCACAAACAAGTGTCGGCGATTGATTCCCATAATGCCCTGCTGCTGCAATATATTGATTTACGTCCTCTTCAAATATATGACCTGGATTCAGATGATGAGTAAATTCACATCCCTTACCGTTATTCACTAAAAGAATACGCAAATTATTTCCCAAATGTCTATTACCCAGCGCATTCATATCATAGAAAAAAGCCAAATCACCTATAACACAAAAATGAAGTTTATTCGGATTAACAAGCGATGCTCCTAACAAAGAAGATAATGTACCATCTGTACCAAATCCTCCAACATTACTTGCTGATTGGATTGAGTTTGATACCTCAAAGAAATTCCATGAACGAAGCGAAGTCAAAATACCAAAATGAATAATTGAAGATTCCGGTAGTTTAGGAGCCAAAGTTTTTGCCATCCATACATTGGAAAGAGGAAGTTCTGGTAATTCATCATACATTTTATTATACTCTGCCCGACATTCTTGTATAAAAGAAATACCTGGACAACAATCTTTGTTTGCGTAAGATTCAAAAAAATGCTTATCACTCATTTCAAAAAGATGAGTCAACTTACCATAACGGTCACGCAATTGTCCATCCTCATTGACACGCCAAACTTCTTTAGCGTAAGTTCCCATATTGAAATGGTCACCTGAAATTTCACCTAAATGAATCAGTAAACGAATATTTTCCAAACATTTAGCTCCTTTCAAAGAGAGCAATGCATCCAACTGTCGAAAGCGTCCTTTATACCCACTCGTATGATCACAAAAAACGATTGCATTATGATTTTCACAAAAACGGTCAATACTTGTTGTAACATCTTCGGTAAACGTTCGATGGGAACCTATAAATATAGCTATCTGACCTTGCGGTAAAGTAGGTAATTCATCATCATATGAAATACGTTTTATCACCTTAACAGAAGGTAAACAAGTCACCGAAAGATCACGACTATATACTGTTTCCAAATTTATATGCGCAGGACCTCCACCGTGAAGTGTCAAAGCAGATATAGCCTGATTGATTTTCAGCGCAGCACTATCAGCATCTTTATCATCACGAACCGTAGGTATATAAGTACTAAACGTCAAAATATCATTCGGATGCACACTACGATCAGTCACTTGGTCATATAGATTACCCAAACGACGTAAATCCTGTGTTCCTGTTACTACCAGAATAGGCAATTTACGATAGTATGCTTCTGTCAATCCAGGCATATAATTACGGGCTGCTGTTGCTCCTGTACAAGTAATCATAACAGGTTCACCCGATTCTTCCGCCATACCGCAAGCCATATAAGCTGCAGAACGCTCATCTACTGATGAATACATTTCAAAACTTCCATCATACATTAATGAAGCATTCAACATCATATTTGTACCACCTGGTGAAGTAATAACTCGCTTTATACGATGCTCTTTAAGTAACTTGACGAGAATCTGTATTCCTTTTTCACTTGAATAATGAGTATGCATCTTTATACTTTATGTTATTTATAAAACTTTCAAAAATATCAATCAAACGAATAACGCTTATCATAATCATCAACAGTTAAGTTCCCTAATCCTCCAGTCATAAATATTGTGTCTCCCACAATTGTACGTCCCATATCACTCACTAAAAGCACTGCCATTTGAGCAACTTCTTCAGGCATTACATAACGTTTTATGGGACTAGATTCTAAAGATATATCAGATTTCTCTTTTAGTTTCAGCATGGGAGTCATAGTAGGTCCAGGAGCTATACTATTCACGGTAATATCATATGTAGACAAAGATTTGGCAAGTCCCATAGTAAGTGCCCTTATTCCCCATTTGCTTAAAATATAAGGAGAATTAGCAGGACGGAGACACGAAGATGAAGATATATTAAGAATATTCCCCTGAATCTTATTATCAACCATATATTTACCAACAAATTGAGATAAAAAAAACGTTCCTTTCAAATTTGTATCTATTACCTTGTCAAAATCTTCTTCAGTGACATATGGCATAGACGTACTCTCTATTCCAGCATTATTTACTAATATATCTATCTTTTTCCCTGGCAAAGAATGCACAATATTTTCCCAACATGATTCAAAAGTATTTATTTCTATATTATTCATTTTGCATATATAAACCCTACCTGCAAACTTTCCATCTTCAAGCAATTCCTCTAATTTTTCTTGCAACGTTAATTGAGTTCTTCCTGTTATTATCACAGTTGCTCCTGCTTGTAAAAAAGCTCTAGCAATAGCAAATCCAATACCACTAGTTCCACCAGTAATCAACGCACATCTTCCTTCAAGCAAATGATTAGCTGTTAAGGTTATAATATTTGCAGTAACATGATTAACTGGAATTCCATTGAATATAAAAGTAAATAAACGCTTACAGTATGTTTTCAATCCCATAAAATTACAATTAATTTTCGATAGCACTTTTTAAAAAACTAACACATTCTTCTCGGTCATGAATCACTTTTAAGTTTATCAACTCATAAGAAATAGGTTGATAAAGTTTCAATTCTTTATTCTCATATATACGATGATTCAATCCATAATGTTCAAGAACATCATAAATACGCGAATTTTGAGATTTCTCGTCTGTATCTTGAAAACGTTTCAAAGCAATAAAATCTTTCTGCAAATTGATAGAAAATGCTATCGCATGAAAAGAATCAGTACAAATGAAAGAAGCACAAGACAGCAAACGAACAAATTCCTTAGGCCCAGCAGCATTATATATTTGTGCATAAGGTAATTGCATATATTTATTTTCCAAAGACGGAATAAGAATCACTTTTTCTATACCTAAGTGCTGTTTTATATCCTCCACTTGCTGCTGATACGAAGGATTATTCCCCACAAAATAGCACAAAATGAAACGAGATGGTATTTCAATCTCAATATCAGCCGTCATTGCAAAATCTAACCATTGAGCAGGTGAAAGTAAAAAAGTAGGGTCAACCACTTGAACAATATCAGTTCTACCCAACAATTCACTAATAATGGGAACAGCAGTAGTTTCACGCACACCAATATAACTAAATTTTGCAAGCAACTCCTTCACAATTGATTTATACGCTTCAGGAAAATCCCCCGTACCCATACTCGAAGCATAAGCAACTCTTTTGACATCTCCTGCAAAATCTAAAAAATAGAAAGGAGCAAAACTATGGTAACAATTCCAAATCTGATCACTACCAGTAATAAATGTCTGCGTTTCTTGAAGCAAACATCTATACTGTCTATTAGTATTAATTATCTGATGACAATAATTCTTTTTATTAAACTGACGTATTTTTCTCTGCTTCTTTGAAAAATATTCTCCTTTGATTAACTGTGAACATAAAATTCGACTAAGTTTCAACCATTTATAAATTCTTCCTCGAAAAGTAAGATCACTAGGTGTAAAACTATGAAGTATTGATACATTATACCCCATTTCACTAAGTTTCGAATGTAATGCGTAAGATTGTAAACTTGTACCAAAATTGCCAGTACCAAGCCAAGTAACGATACAAACTTTCATCTATTATTCCTTACTATAAATATGATAGAACTTATTCCTCACAAAATTTACCACCTGCACACGTTCAGACTTCTGTATACCTATAAAAAACATAGATACTAACAGTGATAAAGTACTCCCTCCCCCAACTGATATCAACCGTAAAAATCCTTCATCCATAATATTAATTAGTATTATCGGCAATATAAATGACAATACTGTAACAGGTATGATGCGCCCTATTACCTGCTTCAAGAAAGTATTAATAGGAAAACCAATTTGCTTATTCATAAGAATAAGACGTACATAAACAAGACAAGTGTAAATTACGATATATGTTACATAAGCCGAATATGCAGGCCATCCTAAATAAAATAAAAAATACGAAATAGGAAATACAAGCGATCCTATTAAACTCATATATATATAGTATCTCCGAATATGACCCACGGCTTGGGCAAGAGTTGTTAAAGGAGCTCCCGGAAGATCTACTAATATTCCTAACATTGTCAGTTGCCAAAATACAACTGTTTGCTCCGGAAATTCTTTCAACCATAAATGAAGTATATAATTTGCCTCTAATACAAATGGTATGAAAAAAAAAAGCATTAAACAATATGAGTATTTAGCTCCTTGGCGTACCGTAGAAAAACAAATATCAAGATTATTATCTGCATAAGTTTTAATAATCTGGGGATTAAGTGCCGTAGTAAAATTATTAACAAATTGCCGAACTGCATTTCCTGCCTGATTAGCGATTCCACGAGCTGTATTAATAGTTATTCCAAAAAAAAGATTAGATAGAATATCCACCCCATTCGTATTAAACAGATAAGCACCTGTCCCTAAGAAATTCCACCCAGCAAAACCTAACATATTCTTCAACAATGATTTGTTCAACACAAACACATATCTACACTCTGTGAATTTATGTGTGCAATACCAACCATAGATCAGACGTATCAATAATGAAGCTAAGGCAAGAAGAAATGCATAAAAAATCAATTTATCAATAGGTGATATAAACAATAAATAAACAACACTTAATTTCAATGACGCTTCTAATAAAGATATATATGCAAACACATCCATCTTTTCATAGGCTACAATTAAAGCATTATATGGCAAACTTATTAGATTAACAACAAATGTAAATAACGAAAACTGCATCACCCAATTTGCAGCGTATAGTCTATCCGATGGAATGTTCAATTGATAATTTAAAAACCATACACCTACTAATTCTACCAATAAGACTATTATAAGAGAAATTATTATTTGTATATTAAGGCTCATGGAAAAGACAGCACGTAACCTTTCCATATTATGGCATCCTAATTCAAATGTGATATAACGCGTAATGGAATTTGATAGTGATGCAGAAAAAACAGAAAACATCACAACAAACCCTCCAACCACATTATAAATACCATAATCTTCTATTCCTAATACATCTAAAATTACTCTTGATGTATATAAACCAACACACATAACTATAATTGTGCGTACATATAATAATAGCGTATTTTTAACTAACCGTTTATTATTATGATTTTCCATACATTAATTCCTCTAAATGTCTTCCGCCAAATACAATCAATAATCCAACTTAATACGCATTCTTCTCCCCCACAATCACATTCGCCACAGTCTTATAAATGATATATATGTCAAGCAGCATTGTCCAATGCTCCATATACCAAATATCAGCCTTTACGCGTTCCTCCATCTGTGAAAGTTCTTTCGTTTCACCGCGAAACCCATGCGTCTGTGCCCAACCAGTTACCCCTGGCTGAATGAAATGCCGCACCATATATTTATCAATTAAATGAGCATAAGTCTCCGTATGAGCCAACATATGAGGACGTGGGCCAACTATCGACATTTCACCCTTAAAGACATTGATAAACTGGGGAAGTTCGTCAATATTGGAACGGCGGAGGAAGTTACCGAATTTCGTTTTACGAGGGTCGTCAACCGTAGCCTGTTTGCTGTCGGCTTCATCGTTCACCTTCATCGAACGGAATTTGTAACACATGAAATCCACACCGTTCAGCCCCGTACGCATTTGTTTAAAGAATATAGGACCGGGAGAGGTCAGCTTTATGATAGTTCCGACAATGAGATAGACGAAGGGGAAAACGGTAACTAAAAAAATACCGGAGACTACAATGTCAAAGATACGTTTCAAAATACGGTTCTCCAACTTACTCAATGGTTCGTAACGCAAATTCAGAATCGGCATATTGCCAACCATACTGTGCCAAATGCGACGAGGAAAACCTTTGCAAACATTCGGTACACCATGAAAATAGAGCAAGTGGTTCTCGCAATAATTCATAATGGAAAAATTGTAGCGTCCCTCTTCCATTGACAAAGAGCAGAAAATATGCTTAACCCTCGGATGGGCGGACATAAATTCCGAAAAACCTTCAGGGTCGCCTAAATAGGTGCATTTCGACGAAAGATTTTCATCTGGTTTTATATCAAAATAGCCCACAACTTCGTACAATGAAGAAGCCAAAGAATTCTCCATCTCTTCATGCAAAACCTGCATATTATTGCCACCACCTATAAATACGGCATAACGTTTGTGTTTACCCTTAGCACAATAGGCTATCAGCACCTCGCGGATAATAACGCGATAAATGCTTAATACCAAAAAGAGTAAAAAGAAATAGGCAACAAAGAAAAGGAGAGAATAGATGGTGATTCCACTAAAGGTCATGACACACGCCCAAAAGATAGAAAAAGCCATCATATTCTGCAACACACGCAACACGAGTTGGTCAGGACGAATTCCCCGACTGTCCCATACTCTTCCACGTGATCCGGAACAGGCTAAATAACACAGGCTTAACGCTGTTATCATCCACGAGACTCTACAGGAAAAAGGCAACGAATGAAAAGTTTCTTCCCAAAGGAACAGGAGAAAGAACAAACACAAATTCAGAATGATCAAATCTCCTAAAACGGCAATAAATTCTATAAATTTATTGATTTGGCTGGTTGTTGATACCATATCATATTAGATTTTGATTTTAGGCACATACTTCTTTCAGTTTCTTCAGCATATCTTCGCCGAATAACTTCCAAGAGACAACAATACAAACAGATAGGAAAACAAAAACTAAAACATATATTTTTTTGCTGATTCCCGAAGGTTTCAGCGGAACAACAGCAGGTTCTACAACGGCAAACACAGGTTTCTCTTCCTGCACTTTGGCACGGGCAACCTGAAGTTGACTGGCAACCTGACTATACACCTGGTATGCAAGGCTCATGTCGTTCTGCAAACGTTCCTGCTCGGTGCGGACACTCTGCAAAATTAGATTATCATGAGAGTCTATATAAGCAGCATATTTCTTCTGCGCTGCGTAATATTCCTGCTGACGTTCTTTAAACAGTTTCTCAAGATAAAGACAATCCTCTTTGGCCTTGAAAGTACGATAATCGATGATGTATTCCTGCAACTTCTTAACTACAGAATCGGCCACAACAGCAGCAACCTTCGGATGCTGTAAAGTTACAGAAACGGTAGTCATAGAGGTTTTCTTATCTACAGAAGCGGTAATCTTTTTCTTTAATGATTCGAGCTTCTGAAACTTCTTTTTAGATAATTCGATTGTGCCCCGACTTGCTTTAGCTAACAAGACGGAATCCTCCTTTTCTTCAATAAACAAAGATTTCACACCATCAATTACCATACCGGGAAGTCCGACAACATACTCCCACCACGGAGAAGATTCTTCATCCAAATAAGAACTTAAGGATATCTCCTCACCCTCCAATACTGGAACTTTCATATCGGAAAGTTCCAGCAAAAAAGGAGTAGAAGATACAATATCAGCAGACAAAGAAGCATTTAAAGCATCAGTAACATCTCCCATAGCAACTCCACTTCCTAAAAAGGATGCAGCCAAACCGGATAAACCACCTTCTTTATTACCCATTTCAGGAGAAAGGGTGACTTCGACCGTGTACTGTTTAGGAATACTTATCGCAACGACAACACCAATCAACAAACCGATACCGGCAGCTTTGTAAATTTTCTTACGAATAGCGATAACCTTGCGAAGAAGCTCCATCAAATCGATTTCCACATCTTCATCCGCATACATATCCTGTCGTTGTTTTATCTCTTTGTCAGATGTTTGTTCCATCAAAGTAGCCATAATAAAGATATTCGTTATTTCTTGATTAAATTAGCAATAGAGGCAATCATCATACCCAATGAACTGAAGGAGGTGGCATATCCCAAGATATCACCCATGTTAGTACGTCTCTTCGATTTATTGGGAACGATAATTTCACAACCGGGTTCAATTTGTTTCTTGCCACTGCCTTTTACCTTCGTGACCTGTCCATTCATATAAACGATGAATTTCTTGCTCTTTCTGGCATTATCAGAACAACCACCCGCCTGGTTCAAATAGTAATCGATGTTCTTGCCTGCTACGTAAGTAACAGTATTCGGTACCATAACCGCACCGTTGATTTTAATCGTATTGGTACTCTTGGGAATAAAGACTACATCACCCTCGCGCAAGATAATATCTGCCGTACTGCCCGGATGCTGCAAGGCTTTCTCCAAGTCGATACCGACTGTAAAATGGTTTTCCACACGAATATCCAAAGAATCCATCATTGCCTCGCCCAACTGGCGGCTCATCAAACGGACTACATCTTCCATACGTTCCTTCTCGCCTTCAGTGGCTACACGGGTCAGTTTGGCACCACGCAGGTAGGCGTTTTTAGTGAAACCACCGGCTTTACGAATCAAATCCGAAAGGCGCTCCGCACGGTTGGTCATCGCGTAAGAGCCTTCAAAAAGAATTTCACCTTCGACAGATACGTTCTGTTGCGGTTGATAGCCCGGACTGCGACGCACATAGACTTCATCATAAGGTTGCAAAATGAAACCCGGTGTACCGTCAACAACAAAGCCCTCTTTCAAAGAGAAAGTATATGTTTGGCCGATGGTATCATTATCCATTGTACTACGAGGATTCCGGATTCTGCGGGATACATCCACACGAACAACAGAAGCAGCTTCGCGCAATCCGCCCGCCTGAATAATCAAATCTTCAAGAGTCATGTTATCCGCATAAGGATAGGAATCCGGTTTGGCCACTTCGCCGTGAATGATGACATTACCTCTATCTTCCAGGTCATGAATGCTGGGAATATAAAGGATGTCGTTTTTCATCAGAATAACGTTTGGCGAGGTACCATCCATGATGGATTTGATGTCTACAGGAACAACTGTAGTGGTAAGGTCTTCACGCTGACGATAAAGAACGGCACGATTCAGAAAGGCGTCACCAGTGAGTCCCTGGGCTTCGTTCACCAGTTCACGGACGGTATTCAGTTTTCCGGTCAACTGGTAGATACCGGGACGGTAAACGGCACCACGGACTTCAAGTTTATTGGTGAAACGGTTAAGGATGGCCTCGGCGGTCACGACATCGCCGTTTCGCATTTCATAGACACTATAATCAAAATCCTTTACCGTATTTACTTCATACTCCTGACCGTTCTGACGCACGATGCGCAAAGAACGGGTATAGGCATCGGCATCAAAACCTCCGGCATAAGTGATAAGAGTGGAGAGTTTTTCGTCTTTCTTCATCTCAAAGCGCATCGGGCGTTTTACTTTTCCGTCAATCTTGACCAAGATATCATAAGCAGGAACAATCACGACATCGCCTTCCTGAAGGCGGATATCATCTTGAATGTTGCCTTTCATAATAAACTGATAAACATCGACCGTGGCAATGTTCTTACCGTTACGTACCAGTTGTACATTACGCAAACTGCCTATGTCACTGACTCCACCTGCACGATAAAGCGCATGAAAGACTGTGGAAAAAGAAGAAAGCGAATAAGTACCGGGCTGGACAACTTCACCCATCACATTAATCTGAATGGTACGTATGCTACCCAAAGTCAAACGAATGTCGGAGGTGGGATCGTCCGCATTATCCAGTCCATTGTATATTTTGTTTAATGTTCTTTTAAGATAATCATTGGCTTCGGCAATGGTCATACCGTTCAAATTGACGGGACCTACCTTTTGGATATTAATGGTGCCATCGGGAGATATCCGTTGGCGAATGGTGTTCTGACTGGCGCCCCAAATATCGATAATCACTTCATCACCGGGTCCGAGACGGTAATTTAAAGGAGTAGCGATATTGACACTGGGTTCAAAAGTCAGGTTACGTGTATTGAAGATGTTTCTTCCGAAAACCTCGTTGCCCCGCGCAAGGTCTTGAATATTCGGTTGGTCTTCAAGCATATTGGAAGTGTCTTCCTTCATTTCTTCACGAAGGCGCGATTCGTTGACCTCCGTACCCGTAGAGTTTGAGCCATTGACGTTGTTCTGTTGCTCATAAAGCTGTTTCACACGCATAGCCTGCTCTTTAGTGACACCTTTACGGGCTAATTCAGAAGCCAACTGTTTTTGTTCTTTCCCTTGTCTGATTCCCTCTTTGACATATTCCAACACTTGGGAATCGCTCATGTTTTGAGCAGTCACAGGTGTGGCGCGCAACACCGACAAAAGGATGAGCGCTCCCATTAGTTTTCGTATTTTCATTGATTAATTTTGAATGTTAATTCAATCGATAATGCTAAACCGGCTCCACACATCCTGCCGGAATATCTACACAGGCACATCCTAACATTTTGAGTCGGACTGCAACTTTTGATTTCCCATTTATTTCGACCAATTCCCCTTCCAATCCTGTCAACGGTCCTTTTATCACACGTATTTTTTTCCCCGACACCAACGGCGACGTACTCATACTAATCGTTTCGTCCGAATAGTCGAGCATAAATTTAAAACGCGACATCTGCTGGTCGGGAATCACAGCCGGAGTACTCTCCCCACGCAGTACCATATAGCGGCTGATTGCAGATAAGGTTAACACTTCTTTTTGTTCGTATGGGTCAACGTGGACAAAAATCATCATCGGGAGTATAACCCGGTCGACAACTTTGCGACGGTCGCTCCATTTATGAATTTCTTGTTGAACAGGAAGGAAATTTTCAATGCCCATTTTAGTGAGGCGCTCACTTGTTTTTTTCTCATGACATACACGCACAATGGCGACTAACCAGCGTTTAGAGTGCGCTACGCTTCTGCCAATCACATCTGTTGGCAGAACTTTTTGATCGTCATTTTTGCTAATGATCATATTTTTACCCCATGCTTTTTTCATTGCAAGTTAAGCAATGAAATAATTCCTGCTGCAAAGATAGATAAAAAATTCAATAAGAAACAAGAGATAGAGGCTTTCTTTTTTAAAAGTAAGTTGTTATTTACAAGCACAATCCTATATCATGCAGGTTACAGGACATATAGATTGTACAAGTCAGATATATAGATGCTGGGAGTTGGGCATATATACGCTGGAAGTTGGATATATATATCCTGCGATTCAGTTATATAGCGAGAGGAAATGGCAAATAATGTTTTTTAAACAAGGGAATAAAAAAAGAGGCTGAATAACTTTTTATCGTCAAACAGCCTCCTACTCTTATTTTATCAGAATTCCCCCGAATTCATCTACCATTTATAATTAATACCGAAACTGAGCAATTCTTTCAACTGAAAGTAACTATCACCTTCGGTCGGTTTTGAGCTATCATCAAAACGGGTATGTACATAAAGTTTAGTGGAGAGATAACGGTTCAGCACGAAGTTGAAAGTATTTTCCCATTCAACACGTGCCCAATGATAGTTGGTCAGATAGTTGAGACGGGACTCCAATGTTACGGCAGAGATAATAGTCCAATTGAAAGTTGACTGCAACTGTGAACCGAAATCATTCTTTGAGCACTTTCCCTTCTCCAAACCGAACTTGGTTTCGTCCACTTCCGAACTGCCGATATAGCGTAAGTTATAAGTCAACGGCGCCATAAAGACGGAAAGGTTGAATTTCTTCTTGCTCAACTTGTAGTCCATACCGACACTGACCGCTAAATCTGCCGGCGACATAAATGTGGAAACCAAATCTTCACTATTCGCCTTATAGCCATTGAAGAACTGAGTCTTAAACTCCGAGGAGATGGTATAATACCAATTTTTAAAAGCCCGCAGACCTAATTTGTTATACAAACGAAGCTGGTCGGTGTTAAACAGATATTTATGACATTCGTCGGATGGAGTGGATGTCATACCCACTTTGGCTTCAAGCTGGTTCTCAAACAGGACTTTTTCATTGTCATTATAATTGGCGAAAACCTGAAAGGTTGCCAAACCGGAGAAGTTGCTTTCACCTCCCTTGTACCAGTTGTCCGAAAGGTGGTTCTGGCTGATTTGCAACGAACCGCTACCACCTGTCACCCACCAGTTGGGACGGCTGATTTTCATATTCGCCTGACCTACATTGTCATTCATATCTTCCCGTTGGAACAGATGGACAACACTGGCTTTTGGAGAAATCTTCGGCTTCACATCGCGACGAAAGACATCACGGCTCATGATACGGTCTTCCGTAGTGACTACCAATTGTGGGTTGTGCAAATAAAGATCCATCAAGGCGTTGTTCACCATCACATTGACGCGCTGAGTCTTGGTAAACGCCAATGTATCATACGGAAGAAGTTCGGCAGTCAGTTGAGGAATCGTGTCCGGCAGTACGGATTTCCATTCCAACTTTGAATATTGCTCCATCGGGGCATAATAATAGGCCAACGGAGTAAACAGACGGAAATAGTCAGGGTCTGACGGAATGTAGCGCGCCGGTACAGACAAATCATTCAGATAATCCAACTGCGCAATATACTTATTATATAAATAGGAAACCGTATCCAACTTCGGAGTCGGACCTGACATATCAAGTTTGAGCATTAAATATTTTTGAAGTTCTGCCGAAAGGGTATCGGCTTTCATTGTTTTGTTCTTTGCCACAACTTTCGAGGATTCGACCGCCTTTAAAGGTTTGACCACCGTAGGGACAGATTGCACCGAGTCGGCCAGCTGTACGGAATCATCGACAAGTTCCTGCGCGGAAAGCGGTAATGACAACAGTGACAGGATAAAAGCTGAACATAAAGTAGTAATTCTCATCATATTTGTCTATGGTTTAGGCTGCAAAGCTACATTATTTTGTTCAGAAATCATAGGAATCTTTTAAAATTGCATTTTTTAATAAATTTGTAGAGGGCAAAAACTGCGTACTTCCTCTTTTTTTTATACTTTTGCGCTTTTTAAGTTTATAAGAAAACTACTAAGTAAACAATTTTAAAACAGTTATAGCTGTGGGAGAAACAAAGTATATTTTCGTCACCGGTGGCGTTGCCTCTTCTTTGGGAAAAGGTATCATTTCGTCCTCCATCGGTAAATTGCTGCAAGCAAGAGGTTATAATGTAACCATCCAAAAGTTTGACCCGTACATCAACATTGACCCGGGAACATTGAATCCTTACGAGCACGGAGAGTGCTACGTAACCGTAGACGGTCATGAAGCCGACCTCGACTTAGGACACTATGAACGTTTCTTAGGTATCCAAACGACAAAGGCAAACAATATTACTACGGGACGTATCTACAAAAGCGTTATCGACAAAGAACGTCGTGGAGACTACTTGGGCAAGACAATCCAGGTGATTCCACATATCACGGATGAAATTAAACGGAATGTAAAGCTGTTGGGCAACAAATACAAGTTCGATTTTGTGATTACTGAAATCGGCGGTACGGTAGGCGACATCGAATCCCTCCCCTACCTCGAAAGCATCCGTCAGTTGAAATGGGAACTCGGCAAGAACGCTCTTTGCGTGCATCTGACTTACGTTCCTTATCTTGCTGCTGCCGGAGAATTGAAAACGAAACCGACCCAACACTCTGTGAAGGAACTGCAAAGTGTAGGTATCCAGCCGGACGTATTGGTGTTGCGTGCCGAACATCCGTTAAGCGACGGACTGCGCAGAAAGGTTGCACAATTCTGCAACGTAGACAACAAAGCCGTAGTACAGTCTATTGACGCAGAAACTATCTACGAAGTACCTCTGTTGATGCAGGCACAAGGGTTGGACAGCACCATCCTTGAAAAAATGGGTTTGCCCGTAGGAGAAACTCCGGGACTCGGTCCGTGGCGTAAATTCTTGGAACGCCGTCACGCTGCAAAAGCGAAAGAACCGGTCAATATTGCATTGGTTGGAAAATATGATTTACAGGATGCTTATAAATCAATCCGCGAGGCTTTATCACAAGCCGGTACTTACAACGACCGCAAAGTGGAAGTTCATTTCGTGAACAGCGAAAAACTGACTGACGAGAATGTGGGCGAGGCACTGAAAGGTATGGCGGGCGTCATGATTGGTCCGGGATTCGGCCAACGTGGTATCGACGGCAAGTTTGTAGCCATCAAATATGCACGTACGCATGATATCCCAACTTTCGGTATCTGTTTAGGTATGCAATGCATCGCCATCGAATTTGCACGCAACGTATTGGGATATGAAGATGCCAACTCACGCGAAATGGACGAAAAGACTCCGCACAACGTGATAGACATCATGGAAGAGCAGAAAGCCATCACGAATATGGGCGGCACGATGCGTCTGGGTGCATACGAATGCGTATTGCAGAAAGACTCCAAAGCTTACCAGGCTTACGGACAAGAGCACATCCAAGAACGTCACCGCCACCGCTATGAGTTCAACAATGACTACAAAGAACAATACGAGGCTGCCGGTATGAAATGTACAGGTATCAACCCGGAATCGGACTTGGTGGAAATTGTAGAAATCCCGACATTGAAATGGTTTGTCGGAACGCAATTCCATCCGGAATACGGCAGTACGGTATTGAACCCGCACCCGTTGTTCGTAGCGTTTGTGAAAGCAGCTATCGAAAACGAAAAAACAACGGTGAACGAGTAACGGCACACGGTAACAAACCGATAGTCTGTAATTTTATAATTTGTAATTAAAAATAAGTAATGGATAAAAATACCATCACAGGTTTCGTTCTGATAGGCATATTATTGATAGGATTCAGCATTTACAGCCGTCCGAGCAAGGAACAGTTAGCTGCACAGCAGAGATACTACGATTCGATTGCCATCGTACAACAGCAGGAGGAAGCGTTGAAAGCGAAAACGGAAGCCGCACTGGCAAGCAGCAGAAAAGAGAATGCTGCATCGGCCACCGACTCTTCCGCACTGTTTTTCAATGCTATGCATGGAACCGATAGCAAAGTCAGCATCCGGAACAATGTAGCAGAAATCACTTTCACCACCAAAGGAGGACGTGTGTATTCGGCAATGCTGAAAGACTACATGGCACAGGACAAGCAAACTCCGGTTATGCTGTTCGACGGTAACGATGCTTCGATGAACTTCAACTTCTACAACAAGGAAGGTGCCATACAAACAAAGGATTATTTCTTTGAAGTTGTAAACAAGACGGATAGCAGTGTTACTATGCGCTTAGCTGCGGACAGTGACAGCTACATCGACTTCATCTACACGTTGAACCCCGACAGCTACCTGATGAACTTTGAAATCAAAGCAACAGGTATGGCAAACAAATTGGCAGGTACCAACTATGTAGACATCGACTGGTCGCAACGCGCCCGCCAGCAGGAAAAAGGATTCACTTACGAAAACCGTTTGTCCGAGCTGACTTACAAGGTTACAGGAGACGACGTAGATAATCTCTCAGCCTCCAAGAATGATGAGAAAAAACTGGAAAAGCACATCGATTGGATAGCTTTCAAGAACCAGTTCTTCTCGTCTGTTTTCATTGCCGAACAGACCTTCGACAAAGTGTCTCTCAAATCGGTCATGGAACAGCAGGGAAGCGGATATATCAAGGATTATGCAGCCGAAATGAACACCTTCTTCGACCCGACAGGCAGCGAACCGACAAAGATGCATTTCTATTTCGGCCCGAACCACTTCAAGACACTGAAAGCCTTAGATAAAGGCCGCGACGAGAAATGGGAACTCCACCGTCTGGTTTACTTAGGCTGGCCGCTGGTTCGTTGGATTAACCAGTTTATCACAATCAACGTATTCGACTGGTTGTCGGGCTGGGGACTGAGCATGGGTATCGTATTGCTGATTCTGACCATCATCGTGAAAGTCGTGGTTTACCCGGCTACGTGGAAAACTTATATGTCTTCCGCCAAGATGCGTGTGTTGAAACCGAAAATCGATGTCATCAACAAGAAATATCCGAAACAGGAAGATGCAATGAAAAAACAGCAGGAAATCATGAGCCTTTACAGCCAGTATGGGGTAAGCCCGATGGGAGGCTGTCTGCCGATGTTATTGCAGTTTCCTATTCTGATGGCTTTGTTCATGTTCGTGCCGAGTGCCATCGAGTTGCGCCAACAGAGTTTCTTGTGGGCCGACGACCTTTCGACCTATGACGCGTTCATCACATTCCCGTTCCATATTCCGTTCTTGGGCGACCACATCAGCTTGTTCTGTCTGCTGATGACGGTGACCAACATCCTGAACACGAAGTACACCATGTCGATGCAGGATAACGGTTCGCAACCACAGATGGCTGCCATGAAATGGATGATGTATCTGATGCCGCTTATGTTCCTGTTTGTCCTGAACGACTATCCTTCGGGGTTGAACTACTACTACTTCGTGTCGACCTTGATTAGCGTAGGTACGATGATTCTGCTTCGTAAAACAACTGACGAAACCAAACTGTTGGCCATTCTCGAAGCGAACAAGAAAGACCCGAAACAAATGAAAAAGACCGGATTTGCTGCCCGCCTGGAAGCGATGCAAAAGCAACAGGAGCTATTGCAACAGCAAAGACAGAATAAGAAATAAGGAATACATCCTATACATTCTGAGAAAGCCGGACATCCTATCGGGGTTGCCCGGCTTTCTTTCTATAAAACAAAGTACGATGAAAACCAAATATACTTATAAACAAATATGGACCATCGCCTACCCCATCCTAATCAGCCTGATTATGGAGCAGTTGATAGGTATGACCGACACCGCCTTTCTCGGACGGGTGGGCGAGATTGAGTTAGGAGCGTCCGCCATCGCCGGCGTTTATTACCTTGCCATCTTTATGTTGGCTTTCGGCTTCAGCATCGGAGCACAAATATTGATTGCCCGTCGCAACGGCGAAGGAAACTACAAAGAGATAGGGCTTATCTTCTATCAAGGCATCTACTTCCTGCTGACGGTGGCAGTCGCCCTATTCACGCTGTCCGTAGTCTTCTCGCCGTATATATTGAAGAACATCATTTCTTCACCACACATCTACGATGCGGCCGAGAGTTATATACATTGGAGGGTTTACGGATTCTTCTTCTCGTTTGTCGGAGTAATGTTCCGCGCGTTCTTTGTGGGCACTACGCAAACCAAGACACTGACACTGAACTCCATTGTAATGGTGCTCTCGAACGTAGTATTCAACTACATCCTGATATTCGGCAAGTTCGGCTTCCCGCAACTGGGCATTGCCGGTGCCGCAATCGGTTCTTCGCTTGCCGAAATGGTTTCGATGATTTTCTTTATCATCTACACATGGAAGCGAATCGACTGCAAGAAATACGCATTGAATACACTCCCCCGGCTGCGTATGCAGATGTTGAAACGCATTCTCAACATTTCCGTCTGGACGATGATTCAGAACTTCGTTTCCCTCTCTACCTGGTTTATGTTCTTTCTCTTCGTCGAACATTTGGGAGAGCGGTCGCTGGCCATTGCCAACATCATCCGCAATGTATCGGGAATTCCGTTTATGATTGCAATGGCCTTTGCTTCCACTTGCGGCTCACTGGTCAGCAACCTTATCGGTGCGGGCGAACAGGACTGCGTACGGGGAACCATCAGACAGCATATCCGCATCGGATATATGCTCGTTACACCGATATTGTTCTTTTTCAGTCTGTTTCCCGATTGGATACTGAGCATTTATACGGACATACCGGAATTGAGGGAGGCTTCCGTTCATTCGCTTTGGGTGCTGTGTGCCGCCTATGTGGTGTTAGTCCCTGCCAATGTATATTTCCAGTCGGTATCAGGAACAGGAAATACGCGGACTGCATTGGCAATGGAACTTTGCGTATTGGCTATCTACATCGCCTATTCGGCCTATTTCATCCTCTACCTGCGGATGGATGTCGCCTTTGCCTGGACAACAGAAAGCGTGTACGGCTTCTTCATACTCATCTTCTGCTGCCAATATATGAGAAAAGGAAATTGGCGGCAAAAGAGAATCTAATCGGACAGCCTTGTCATCTTTATGGTGCCTAAAGACAAGTAAAATCGTTTTATTATCGTATATTTGTCCGATTATTCCAACAGAAAAACTACTAAACAATGATTTAAGAATATGAGACAAGCTAATTTATTTATGATGTCAGCAGCAATGTTGTTAGCAGCCTGCGGAGAAACCAAAGAGGCAGGCAAGACGGAGCAGGTACTTATCAAGAAATTGGACATTAAGATTGAAGAGAAGCGCATGACTCCCGAAGCGCTTTGGGCAATGGGACGCATCGGCGGCTTTTCGGTATCGCCCGACGGAAAGAAGATTGTGTACACGGTAGCTTACTACAGCGTACCCGAAAACAAGAGCAACCGCGAAGTCTTTGTGATGAACGCAGACGGAAGCGATAACCAGCAAATTACCCATACACCCTATCAGGAGAATGAGGTGACATGGATTAAAGGAGGAACCAAACTCGCCTTCTTAAGTAACGACAACGGAAGCAGCCAGCTTTATGAGATGAATCCCGACGGAAGCGGCCGCAAACAACTGACCAACTACGACGGCGACATCGAAGGATACGCCATCTCGCCCGACGGAAAGAAACTCCTGTTCATTTCGCAGGTAAAGACGAAAGAAAGCACAGCCGACAAACATCCGGACTTGCCCAAAGCAACCGGTATCATCGTGACCGACCTGATGTACAAACACTGGGACGAATGGGTGACGACCGCTCCGCATCCGTTCGTTGCCGATTTTGACGGTAACGGCGGCCTTTCCAATATCGTGGATATCCTGGAAGGCGAACCGTACGAAAGCCCGATGAAGCCCTGGGGCGGCATCGAACAGCTTGCCTGGAACACGACTTCGGACAAGATAGCCTACACCTGCCGTAAGAAAACAGGACTCGAATATGCCGTTTCTACCAATTCGGACATTTACATCTACGACCTCAACACCAAGAAAACGGAAAACATCACCGAGGAGAACAAGGGATACGACACAAATCCCCAATATTCGCCCGACGGCAAGTATATCGCCTGGCAAAGCATGGAACGCGACGGTTATGAAGCCGACCTGAACCGTCTGTTCGTCATGAATCTGGAGACGGGAGAGAAACGTTTTGTCAGCAAAGCATTCGAATCGAATGTGGATGCTTTCGTATGGAGCGAAGATGCCAAGAGCATCTATTTCACGGGAGTATGGCACGGAGAATCACACATTTATGCGCTGGATTTGGCGAACGATTCAGTAAAAGCGATTACTTCGGGAATGTACGACTACGAAGGTGTGGCGCTTTTCGGAGACAAGTTGCTTGCGAAACGCCATTCGATGAGTATGGGCGATGAAATTTACGCAGTGGCCTTAGACGGTACGAGCACTCAGTTGACACAGGAGAACAAACAGATTTACGACCAACTGGAAATGGGTAAAGTGGAAGGCCGCTGGATGAAGACAACAGACGGAAAACAGATGTTGACATGGGTGATTTATCCTCCCCAATTTGACCCGAACAAGAAATATCCTACCCTGCTATTCTGCGAGGGCGGTCCGCAGAGTCCGGTCAGCCAGTTCTGGTCTTACCGTTGGAACTTCCAGATTATGGCAGCCAACGATTATATCATCGTTGCTCCCAACCGTCGCGGTTTGCCGGGATTCGGCGTAGAATGGAACGAACAGATTAGCGGTGACTACGGCGGCCAGTGCATGAAAGACTATTTCACGGCCATTGACGAGATAGCGAAAGAACCGTACGTAGACAAAGACCGTTTGGGATGCGTAGGCGCCAGTTTCGGAGGTTTCTCCGTATATTGGTTGGCAGGCCACCACGACAAACGCTTCAAAGCCTTCATCGCTCACGACGGTATCTTCAACATGGAGATGCAATACCTGGAAACCGAAGAGAAATGGTTTGCCAACTGGGATATGGGCGGCGCATACTGGGAAAAACAGAATCCGGTGGCACAGCGCACTTTCGCCAACTCTCCTCACCTTTTCGTTGACAAATGGGATACTCCGATTCTTTGCATTCACGGAGAGAAAGATTACCGCATCCTCGCCAATCAGGCAATGGCTGCTTTCGACGCTGCCGTGATGCGCGGCGTGCCTGCCGAACTGCTGGTTTACCCCGACGAAAACCATTGGGTACTGAAACCTCAAAACGGGGTTCTGTGGCAACGCACATTCTTTGAATGGTTGGACAAATGGGTGAAGAAAGCACCTGTGAAGTAAACCTCCGGCCCATACGGCCTACACCTTGACAGGTAAAAACAGCGAAGGCTCCGTACTCAATCGTGCATTGAGTTCGGAGCCTTCTGCATGGATGCAGGTCTGGTCGTTTTTAATGAACAATCGACCGCTCTCCTCCCCTCAAACGACCCGCAATAAACGTCTCCTTTATCGGAGATAAACTTCTCGGAAAGTAACGGCAATCTTTTGTTTTACCAATTACAAACTATAAATGCAAGTTTCATTTTTATAAACGCAACCTTCGTTTTTATAAATGAAGCCTTCGTTTATAAAAACGAAGATTGCGTTTATAGTTTATAAGTAACCGGCCAGAACTTTATATATAAAAAATAGGTTGTTTGCCATTAAGCGACAGTAACTTTATTACCAATGCTTTACAGGCAAACAACCCATCGTTGACACACATTTCTATGTTATCGCTATTGTTGTCGCGAAGTTGATTCCGGTTAAGAACAGTGCCAGCCGTGCAAATACGGCAGATGCCAGCCAAAAGCCGGAAGGTTGAGAATGATGATACCGGCGGCCAATATCCACAGAATCAGCAGCGACCATTTCAAGCCTGCCCCCATCGGCGACCAATGGAACAAACGGCGAAGAATGGTATAAAGGAAACCTCCCAACGGAATGCCAAGCAAAGCGACTGCGGAAATCGTACTCAGCAGTGTCATGACGGGAGACAGGGAAGCAGCCATCGGAATGCAACCAACAGCCGGCAGCATCTCGTAAAAGAATGCACCGCCACTGACCGCAACCACAACCCCAGCAAACACCAAAGCCACCAACGCTACCGCAAGCACAAACAGCACAGGGCAACAGATTATCACCAAAGCTACCAGGAATATCTTAAAGAGAACGGCTGCAATGGAGACAAACACATCACCTACCTTCTGAAGAAACGTGCGGGGTTTGCCCGAATTCATATAATTATTGACTCCATCTGCCACCCGCTCGAAACCGTCGGTCACCGTTTTGCCGATATTTTCAATGGTCACCGCTTCTCCGCGCATACTCAGCTTTTCGGCGGCCGTATGGGCCTCCGGAATGACAATCCATCCGATAAGGTAAAGGATAATCATCGGGCAGTAAGGGATAAAGACCAGAATAATCATCAAGATACGCACCAAAGTAATATCCCAGCCAAAATAAGCAGCCAATCCTGCTGCTATACCCCCGAGCAGTTTATTGTCCGGGTCGCGAAACAAACGTCGCGGAGCAGTGGCGGTACGCGGGCAACCCGGGTCGGCCGAAGCGGTCTGTTCCGCTTTCTTCCGGGCGTCGGCTTCGTCGTCGGCAATCTCGAAATCTTCAGGCTTCCCTACGCGGGCTATGATTTCTTCCACATCCTCCACTGTTACGACTTGCTTGCCCTGCGCTATTTTCTCGGCAAATAATTCGGCAATACGCATTTCAATATCATTTACGATTTCTTCCGCACCTTCCTGTTTGCGAAAGTAATGCTTCAGATTAGACAGGTAATTGTCTAACAAGCGATAGGCATCATCATCTATATGATAGACCGTTCCTCCTAAATTGATGGTCAATGTCTTTTTCATTTTATTTCTTCTTTTTCTAATTATCTATTGGCAATATGATTCACTGTCTCATTCAATTCTTTCCAGGAGATTTCAAGCTCTCCCAAAAAGGCTTCTCCGGCTTCGGTGAGTTTGTAATATTTGCGCGGGGGGCCTTGTGTAGATTCCACCCATTCATAACTCAACAGGTCGTCATTTTTCAGCCGGGTCAACAAGGGATACAAAGTCCCTTCCACTACAATCAGTTGGGCTTCTTTCAATTTCTGAATGATGTCGGAAGCATAAGAAGGCTCCTTATGCAGTAAAAGCATGATGCAATATTCAAGCATACCTTTCCTCATTTGAGATTTTACATTGTCTACTTTCATTGTTCTCTTCTTTTGTATGGCACAAATATATGTATTACTTTAGTACCTTGCATTACAAAGTACTATAAATTAATAATAATTAAAAGTTTAGAGAGCGTACACCTTATTATAAAAAGAAATAATAGCTATATTTGCGCGCGTTAAACCACAAAAAGAAAATACATATGTTCAGTATTCGAAAAGCAACGGTTGCCGATTGCGAACTTATCAACCGGATGGCAAAGGAAGTTTTTCCCGCCACTTACAAGGAAATCATCTCTTCCGAACAATTAGACTATATGATGGATTGGATGTATGCTCCCCGGAATATTCTCAAGCAAATGGAAGAAGAGGGACACATCTATTTCATCGCCTATAAGGACAATGAAGTATGCGGATATGTCTCCGTACAGCAACAGGAGAAGGATGTCTTCCATCTTCAGAAGATTTATGTCCTCCCCCGCTTTCAAGGCGCACACTGCGGCACTTTCTTATTCAGAGAAGCGATAAGGTATATCAAAGAGGTGCATCCGGAACCTTGCCTGATGGAGCTGAATGTGAATCGTCACAACAAGGCCTTGCTGTTTTACGAACACATGGGTATGAGGAAGCTGAGAGAAGGTGATTTCCCGATTGGAAACGGATATTACATGAATGACTATATCATGGGATTGGACATCTGATACAAAAAAGGCTTGCAACCTACGCTGCAAGCCTTTTTTGTATGATTACATCCGGGCAAATACCCGCTATACATTAAGCTACTTTTTCGAGTTTCTTCATGATTGTGAACATGAACAGTGCCGAAACAAGGCACAATACGATGAATACACACCATACCTGCCACAACGGCAATGAAGTACCCCACAGGAATGAACCGACAGCAGTCAGCATATTACCGATGGCAGTAGCCACAAACCAGCCACCCATCATCATACCTTTGTATTTAGGAGGAGCCACTTTCGATACAAAGGAAATACCCATCGGAGAAAGCAGCAATTCGCCGAATGTCAATATCAGATAAGTTGAAATCAACCAGTTGGGAGAAACAAACGTAGCAGTGCCCGCTGCTGTGGCAGCAGCCTGCTCACCCGAGCTGGGCAGACCCAACGAACCGACAGCCATAATCAAGAAACCGACAGCAGCTACCAACATACCCAAAGCAATCTTACGCGGAGCCGAAGGTTCTTTACCTTTTTTAGCCAGGAAGCCAAACAAAGCGATAGACACTGGAGTCAAAGCTACCACAAAGCAGGGATTGAATTGCTGGAAAATAGGAGCCGATACAGCTATGGATTCGGGCAATACGCTGTATTTATAAATCAAACCGCCCACGGCAGCCAAAATGACAAGGGTCGAAACGGCTTTGCCTTTGCTTGTCTTGCTTTGTACCAAAGAGAAAAGAGCATACACAATGAATATGCAAAGCAACAGATTGGTTACATCGAAAGCCATACTCTCCAATCCGGTAGAGCTCTTCGCCGTAAACTCATCGGCAAACATGGTCAAAGTCAAACCGTTCTGATGGAAAGCCATCCAAAAGAATATCACTACCGCAAACACCAGACACAATGCCACAATACGTTCTTTGGTTTCGGCAGCAGAAATCTCCTGTCCGCCAGCCTGTTCTGTCTTGCCGGCAGCCTTGCTTCCTCCTTCTACATGACGGAATGTGCTACGGAAAAAATAATAAATGGCAATAGAAACAATAAGCGATACACAAGCTACTGCAAATGCAAAATGGTAAGAGTCGCTTTCGCTCACTCCCCACGCATTCTGGGCATACTTCATAATTTCCACAGCTGCCGTCGGAGCAAAAAGCGCACCGATATTGATTGCCATATAAAAGATAGAGAAAGCGGAATCACGTTTTGCAGCATACTCCGGCGAATCATACAGATTGCCTACCATTACTTGCAGATTGCCCTTGAACAAACCTGTTCCGCAACTAATCAGCAACAAAGCGGCTCCCATACCGGCCACCGCAGCCGCACCCGTACCCAAAGGTAAGGAAAGAAATAAATAACCCAGGAACATAATAATAATACCAATGGTCACCATTTTACCATAGCCGAACTTATCTGCCATGATACCACCCACGAAGGGAAGGAAATAAACCAGCCCCAGGAAAGTACCGTAAATAGTACCTGCCACTTCGGGCGAGAAACCAAAGTTCGCTTTCAAAAACAATACAAACACTGCCAACATGGTATAGTAGCCAAAACGTTCGCCCGTGTTAGCCAAGGCCAAAGCGTATAGCCCTTTCGGTTGTCCTTCAAACATATAAAAATTACATTAAGATTAATAAAAATTGATATTTCCTGCAAATATATACTTTTTTTAATTCATTCAAAGAATATGCGGTCATATTTACTCCATAGAGCCTACAATTTATTCCTCAAACAAACGACATATTTCCGCTTTCGCTTCACGAATCAAATCCGACGGAGCCAATTTTAACTGAAGTCCCCTTACACCGGCACTTACAAAAACGGATGAAAAATGCAGGCAGGTTTCGTGTATATAAGTAGGAAAATGCTTTTTCATGCCGATAGGAGAACAGCCGCCACGGATGTAGCCGGTAAGCGGCAGAAGTTCTTTCACAGGTATGAGGTCACACTTCTTATTACCGGAAGCCTTAGCTGCCAATTTCAAATCGACTTCGTGTTCGCCCGGAATGACACAGACAAAATAACCGCTTTTGTCGCCGTGCAGAACCAGCGTCTTGAATACCTGTTCTATGTTCTCACCCAAACTGGCTGCCACATGAATGGCACTCAGATCGTTTTCGTCTACCTCATAAGGAATCAGTTCGTAGGTTACTTTTGCCTTGTCCAACAACCGTGCGGCATTCGTTTTATTGATTTTCATTTTTGTTGTATTTTTAAAGGTGAGATAAGTCACAATTCTTCGCGAAGAAACTTAGGTGTATATCCCTTATGGCTCTTCGCAACCTCTTCAGGTGTACCGTAACTCAGGAGTTCCCCCCCACCCTTACCACCTTCAGGGCCCATATCAATGATGTAATCCGCCATTTTTATCACGTCCAGGTTATGCTCAATGACAATAACCGTATTGCCTTTGTCCACAAGTTTGTTCAGCACGCCCATCAGTACCCGTATATCTTCGAAATGGAGTCCGGTGGTCGGTTCGTCAAGGATATAAAGAGTTTTGCCCGTATCTCTTTTCGAAAGCTCTGTTGCCAGTTTCACACGTTGGCTCTCACCGCCGGACAAAGTAGTGGACGATTGTCCCAACTTGATATATCCCAAGCCTACATCTTGCAGTACTTTGATTTTATTGAGAATTTGCGGCACGTTTTCAAAAAATTCCACGGCACGGTTGATGGTCATGTCAAGTACGTCGGCAATGGACTTGCCTTTGAAGCGGACTTCCAACGTCTCGCGGTTGTAACGCTTGCCGTGACAGACTTCACAAGGCACATATACGTCGGGAAGGAAATTCATTTCAATGGTCTTATAACCGTTTCCCGCACAGGCTTCGCAGCGACCGCCCGCAACATTAAAAGAGAAACGGCCCGGTTTATAGCCACGAATTTTCGCTTCCGGCAATCCTACAAACAGGTTACGAATGTCTGAGAACACTCCGGTATATGTAGCCGGATTGGAACGCGGCGTACGCCCGAGCGGCGACTGGTCGACATTCACTATTTTATCTATATTTTCCAGTCCTTCGATAGCATCGTACTCCAATGGGTCTTGTAACGAACGGTAGAACTTCTGCGAAAGAATGGGTTGCAATGTCTCATTAATCAAGGTGGACTTTCCGCTTCCCGACACTCCGGTTACACAAATCAACTTCCCTAACGGAAACTCGACAGTCACATTTTTGAGGTTATTACCTTTTGCCCCTTTCAGGCAGATTGATTTTCCGTTTCCCTGCCTGCGTTCGGCGGGGACTTCTATCTTCATCTTACCGTTCAAGTACTGGGAAGTCATCGTTTCGGTCTTCAGCATCTCCTGGGGCGTTCCAGCAAAGACCACTTCCCCACCCAAACGACCGGCTTTCGGACCCATATCAATGACGTAATCGGCAGCCAACATCATGTCTTTGTCATGTTCCACTACAATGACGGAGTTGCCCATATCGCGAAGTTCCTTCAATGAATTGATAAGACGCAAATTATCCCGTTGATGCAGACCGATACTCGGCTCGTCAAGAATATAAAGCACATTCACCAACTGGGAGCCTATCTGTGTGGCAAGACGAATACGCTGGCTCTCTCCACCGGAAAGACTGACCGAACTGCGGTTTAACGCCAAATAGTCCAGACCGACATCCAACAGGAATTTCAAACGCGTACGAATCTCTTTCAGAATCTCTGCGGAGATTTTCTTCTGTTTATCGGAAAGAAACTCATCGACTTTCATCAGCCAGTCATATAGTTCGCTGATGTCCATATTTGCTAATTCATTGATATTTTTATCGTGAATACGGAAATGAAGTGCTTCCTTATTCAAACGAGCTCCTTTACATTCGGGACAGACAGTGGCTTTGGCAAATTGTTCCGCCCATTTCTGCGCCGTGGCGGAAGCGTCTTTCTCTTGCAACATCTGAATGTACTTCACAACGCCCTCGTAAGTAACGAAATAGTCGGAAGAAGTACCGATCAAGGAACTCTTGATTTTAATCCGTTCATCAGAACCATATAGAATTTCGTCAATCGCATCGTCTGGCAATGCTTTCACCGGAGTTTTCAATGTCGCATCATACTTTTCAAGCAACGCGCCTATTTGCCAGAAAATCATAGCATTCTTATATTTGCCCAAAGGGGCTACGGCGCCTTCATAAATAGAGAGTTCACGGTCGGGAATTACCTTGTCTACATCAATTTGATTGACTATCCCCAACCCCTTACACTTCGGGCACGCTCCCTGCGGAGAGTTGAACGAGAAATTATGAGGGGCCGGTTCACGGTAAGACAATCCGGTGACCGGACACATAAGACGTTTACTATAATGACGGGTACTTTCGGATTGGGCATCTAAAATCATCATCAGGCCGTCTCCTTGACGCATGGCAGTTGCCACACTCTGTTTCAGACGGCGGTCATCCTTTTCCGCCACCACCAATTTATCAATAACGACTTCAATATCATGACTTTTATAACGGTCGAGTTTCATTCCATGAGTTATCTCACGCACTTCACCGTCCACCCGTACATACAAATATCCTTTTTTGCGTACCTGCTCGAACAGTTCCCTGTAGTGTCCCTTACGTGCACGCACCAAAGGAGCAAGAAGATATATTTTCTTTCCCTTGTAATCTTTCAGAATCAGGTTCAGAATCTGTTCTTCCGTATATTTCACCATCTCCTCGCCGGAAAGGTATGAATAGGCCACTCCCGCGCGGGCATAGAGCAGACGGAGATAATCGTATATCTCAGTTGTTGTTCCCACGGTCGAACGCGGATTTTTGTTCGTTGTTTTCTGTTCAATGGAAATCACCGGACTCAAACCGGTTATTTTATCGACATCCGGACGTTCCAAGTTACCTAAGAAGTTGCGGGCATAGGCCGAAAAAGTCTCAATATAACGGCGTTGACCTTCTGCAAAAATGGTATCGAAAGCCAAAGAAGATTTACCACTGCCGCTCATTCCGGTGATGACAGTCAGACTGTTGCGGGGTATTTCAGCATCAATATCTTTCAGATTGTGCACACGCGCACCGTACACATTAATATATTCTGTTTCCTGCATATTCATATCTTCCATAAATGCTGCAAATTTAGTGTTTCCACCCGAAATATGCTTCTAAAAAAGCACAATATTATTTTCTTAACTCAAATCTTATGAAGATATAGGGCTTTATTTGTACCTTTGTTGCTTGATTTCAAGAACCAATAGTTATAATTTAATGAAACCGATAAACCGAATATTCTTATTTCTGCTTTTCATAAGCGTTTCATACGTTGTCTGCCGTGCACAGGAGAATCAATCCTATTTCCTGCATACCATTGAAAAAGGACAAAGTTTATATTCCATCGCAAAGATGTACAATGTCACCACATCAGACATCGTCAGTCTGAACCCCGGTTGCGACGAGAAAATCTATGCCGGACAAACCATCAGGATTCCCAAAGGAAAAGACGGCCGGAAAGGAGAAACATTCCATACGATTCAAGCCGGAGAGACATTATACAAACTAACAAGTATGTATAATATATCCGCCAAAGATATCTGCGAAGCCAATCCCGGATTGAGTGCCGAAAATTTCCGTATCGGACAGGTTATCCTGATTCCGCTAAAAAAGGAGGAAAAGCCTGTCGCCGTTCAAACGCCTGTCGAACCTGAAAACATTCAAGGGCCGGTAGTTCCCAGATGCAAAGATATGCACAAGGTGAAACGCAAAGAAACAATTTTCAGCGTGAGCCGTGAATACGGAATTAGCGAACAAGAACTGATTGCCGCCAATCCCGAACTGAAACAGGGAATGAAAAAGGGACAATTTCTTTGTATCCCCTACCCGACGGCAACTACCATGCAACCCACCCCGAAAGAGGACCCTTACGCCATACCGCCCAGCAACAATGAACTTTTCAACCAGAGTAAAGAGGCACCCAAAATGATGACTACCATCAAAGCAGCATTAATATTGCCTTTCTTGGAAGAACAGCGTATGGTGGAATATTATGAAGGTTTCCTTATGGCAGTAGACAGCCTGAAACGCACAGGTACTTCACTCGACTTGTATGTATATGATAGTGGTAAAGAGGTTTCTACATTGAATACGATTCTTGCCAAGAACGAGATGAAAACAATGGATATCATCTTCGGTCCGATGCATCAAAACCAAATAAAAACTTTATCCGACTTCGCGGAAAAAAATAACATCCGCTTAGTAATTCCTTTCTCCAAAAAGGGCGAAGAGGTGTTCAATAATCCTTCCATTTATCAGATTAACACACCGCAATCTTACTTATACTCGGAAGTTTATGAGCATTTCACCCGCCAGTTCCCCAATGTCCACGT
>NZ_CAJULN010000016.1 GCF_910586915.1 uncultured Bacteroides sp. | reverse complement strand
CTCCGCAACAGATTAAGAAGGCAAGAAATTTAGTTGTATTCGGCAATTCGACTTCCGAAGCAACTGAATTACCGAAAGAAAAGCAGGCTTATGTCGAACCTGCCAGCCCCAATATCGCCGCCGATCCGATAGTGCAGTATATGAGCAAAGCACAAATGGAAAAGAGTATCGAACGTACCCGCAAACTGATGCAGGAAGCCGCCAAGAAACTGGAATTTATCGAAGCAGCCCAATATCGTGATGAATTACTAAAGTTAGAAGATTTGATGAAAGAGAAATGGGGATGAGATTTTCTCATCCTCCATCCCTACAATGGCAGGGCTTTAAATCTTAACCCTGTAAAAATAGTGACGCCATTTTTATACACCTTAAAGCGCTTTGTTTATCGCAGTCTTAATCAATCGCTCCATTACATCATACCCCTCACCTGTCGGATGAACTCCATCTTTTGTATATTGTGGATTCAAAGTCCGGTTGTCATCGGCCACCATTGCATTATAATAATCGACAAATGGAATTTTATGAACTTTAGCATAAGTCTCTATGCGGGCATTTAACGCTTGAATCTTTTGTGGAACGTCCTTTATCTCCATTCTCCATTTAAAAGCCGCCGCAGGAAGCACGGAAGTCAGCACTACTTTTATCTTATTCGCTCTGGCAAGTTCAACCATTGAAACGATATTGCCAAAAGTATAATCTTCGTTGTAAGGCTGCGTATTTTCCGCTACATCATTGGTTCCGGCATTAATGACTACCAAAGCCGGAGAAAGATTGATCACATCTTCACGGAAACGCAGTAAAAACTGATAGGAAGTCTGCCCACTAATACCACGACCGATAATATATCCGTTCGTTTTAAAGAATTCCGGATGAGTCCGTACCCAACCTTCGGTAATGGAGTTTCCCATAAACACAACTCTTTTCTCTTTTTTTGCTGTTTTCGACAAAGCCGAATTTTCTTTGGCATAGCGAGTCAGGTTTGCAAAATCCTTTTTCTGAGCAAAAGCCTCTCCTATTGAGAAACTCAAACAAATAACAGCCAATAATCCCCATCGGCCTATTCTTTTCCCATTCATGATTCTATTTTTTAGGTAACAACAATATATTAATTGACACAAAGATAAGGAATTTTCTTCTATTTTGTCACTCAAGTAACAAACAATCGTTAATAGCGAATATTAAGTTCTTAATCTATGTTATATAACATCTTGTTTTTCCCGTTTTATTTGCTATTGTCTAAAAAGTCCGTACCTTTGCAATGTGTTTTTCATAGTATTAGATTTAAGGTTAACAAAAGGTTGGAGCAAAGCGTTGCTCCTTTTTTTATATCTATACAATTACAGTAAAGACAAAATTTTATCTATCATGGAAATAAATCAAGCAGCACCCAAATTTCGAAATGCATCAATAGCACCCATGCATACCACAGAGCACTTATTAAACGCTACTATGGTAAAGACGTTCGGTTGTCCGCGCTCCCGCAATGCTCACATAGAAAGAAAAAAAAGCAAATGCGACTATCTTCTTTCCTATTGCCCAACAGCAGAACAGATACAATCTATCGAAAACAAAGTGAACGAAGTCATCAGTCAGCACTTACCAGTAACTATTGAGTTTATGACGCGTGAACAAGCAAAGAATATCGTAGACCTGAGCAAACTGCCTGCCGAGGCCGGCGATACGCTTCGCATTGTACGCATCGGAGAGTATGACGCCTGCGCCTGTATCGGTTTACACGTCGAAAACACTTCCGAAATAGGAACTTTCAAAATCATCAGCCATGATTATGACGAAGATAAACAAACGCTGAGGTTAAGATTTAAGCTGACATAATGTAATGAATCTTACCTGCCCCAAAAAGGCAGAAAAAAATCGTTATAAGCTATTTTGAAAACTCCTTGATACGCTGTTCTTCTTCCAGTCTGCATATCAATAACGTGTTGTCTTTCTCGGCAATGATGTATCCATCCAATCCCTGAACTACCACCCGTTTTTCTTCGCTGGTATGTATTACACAGTTCTTACTATCATACAGACGAATATCCGTCCCTACCGCAGCATTACCAGCCTCATCCTGCGGTAACAATCCACGCAAGGCTCCCCAAGTGCCTAAATCCGACCAACCGAATGAAGCCGGCAACACGTAAATCTCCTGCGCCTTTTCCATCACCGCATAGTCAACAGAGATACTTTCGCAAGTCGGGAACAGTTTTTTCACCGTTTCGTTTTCTTTTTCCGTATAGAAATCGGGGAAGATGCGATCGAAAATCTGTGCAATTCCCGGAGCATACACACGCATCACTGAGGTAATGGTACGTACATTCCATACAAAGATTCCGGCATTCCAAAAATAATTTCCTTCTGCCAAATACTTCCCGGCAGTCTCCTTATCCGGTTTTTCTTTGAACGCATCGACTGTAAAAATCTCTTTATCTGTCATTATCTCCCCTCCGGCAGCAATATATCCATATCCGGTTTCCGGACGAGTCGGCTTGACACCCAACGTAACAATGGCACTGTTGTCATTCGTAAAACGGAGCGATTTCTCTACTATCCGACGAAATTCCTGTATGTCGATAACTAATGCATCAGAAGGAGTCACCACGATATTGGCCTTCGGGTGTTTCTTTTTGATTTTCCAACAAGCATAAGCAATGCAAGGCGCGGTGTTTCGTGCACAAGGTTCTGCCAAGATATTGCTTTCAGGAATCTCCGGCAACTGACTACGGACAATATCAATATATTTCTCGGATGTAACCACCCACATATTATTCTCCGGGCAAATACCACTAAAACGGTCAACGGTCAACTGAATCAACGACCGTCCGCAACCCATAACGTCTATAAATTGCTTCGGACATTCCGGAGTACTCATCGGCCAAAAACGACTGCCGATACCACCAGCCATTATTACAACATGATTATCCATATCTGTTTTATTTTCCAATTGTTTTTAATAGCCGCGCAAGTTACTCCAAAATGTCCGAAATTACAAATTTTTCTTATTACTTATATTCCGCCCAACTCTTTATGGCAATATCATCCACACTCATCGTACAGAAAGCATTGATGAATGCGCTCGCCAAACGGGCATTTGTTATCAACGGAATATTCAGATCGATGGCTGCACGACGAATTTTATATCCATTATCCAACTCTCCCGCCGTCAGGTTCTTCGGAATGTTGACTACCATGTCTATCTCCCTGTTGTGAAGCATCTCCAATGCTTGCGGATGTCCTTCCTCGCTCGGCCAATAAACATGAGTGCTTTCAATACCGTTTTCGGCAAGCGCTTTGTACGTGCCACCTGTAGCAAAAAGTCTGTATCCTTTGTTCACCAACATACGGGCTGCATCCATCATATCCGCTTTCTGCTTCATCGTGCCAGTAGAAAGCAAAATATTTTGCTGCGGGATACGATAGCCTACGGAAAGCATCGCTTTCAGAACGGCACAAGAGGTATCCGTACCAATACAACCCACTTCGCCGGTAGAAGCCATATCTACTCCCAACACGGGGTCGGCTTTCTGCAAACGGTTGAAGGAGAACTGAGAAGCCTTGATTCCGACATAATCAAGTTCAAAAAGGTTCTTTTCCGGTTTTTCGACAGGCAGTCCGAGCATAACCTTCGTTGCCAATTTGATAAAGTTTATCTTCAATACTTTACTGACAAACGGGAACGAACGGCTGGCACGCAGATTACATTCGATAACCTTTATATCATTGTCTTTTGCCAAATATTGGATATTGAACGGACCGGAAATGTTCAGTGCTTTGGCAATCTCGCGGCTGATACGCTTGATACGGCGGACTGTCTCTACATACAGTTTTTGTGGCGGGAATTGAATAGTCGCATCACCAGAGTGTACACCCGCAAATTCGATATGCTCGCTGATAGCATATGCTACGATTTCTCCGTTCTGCGCCACGGCATCCATTTCCACCTCTTTGGCGTGTTCGATAAACTGGCTTACTACCACCGGATGTTTCTTCGATACGTTAGCTGCCAGTTGCAGAAATCGTTCAAGCTCTTCCCGATTAGAACATACATTCATCGCTGCTCCGGAGAGCACATAAGACGGACGGACAAGCACCGGAAAGCCCACTTCGTCAACAAACTCATGAATGTCCTCCATAGATGTCAGTTCCCGCCAACGTGGCTGGTCAACACCGATACGGTCAAGCATGGCAGAGAATTTCTCGCGGTCTTCGGCATTATCGATACTCTTGGCACTTGTGCCGAGAATGTGAATCTGCTGTGCATGAAGGCGCAAGGCAAGGTTATTGGGGATTTGTCCTCCGGTAGATACAATGACACCATGTGGATTTTCAAGTTCGAGAATATCCATTACCCGTTCGAAAGTCAACTCGTCGAAGTAGAGACGGTCGCACATATCGTAGTCCGTAGATACGGTTTCAGGATTATAGTTAATCATGACGCTGCGCCATCCTTCTTTGCGGATAGTATTCAAGGCCTGTACGCCACACCAGTCGAACTCTACCGAAGAGCCGATGCGGTAAGCTCCGGAACCCAGCACAACGATAGACTTATGGTCGCCTACGTAATGAACATCATTGGCAACGCCACTGTAAGTAAGATACAGATAGTTGGTCTGTGCGGGATATTCGGCAGCTAAAGTATCGATTTGTTTCACAACCGGAAAGATGCCCGCCTGCTTGCGATGATTGCGAACAGCAAGGAGCCCGTCTTCCATATCGCCTTCGTAGCCAATGGCACGGGCTATCTGAAAATCGGAGAATCCCCGGACTTTCGCCTGGCGAAGCAATTCGTCCGGTAAGTCGGCTATCTGTTTATAGTTGTCTCCCCAGCGATGCAACTCTTCGGAAGTCTGCATGATGTTCATCAACTTCTGAAGGAACCATTTGTCAATTTTTGTCAGTTCATATACCTGATCGATGGTATATCCGGCACGGAAAGCTTTCGAGATGACAAAAATACGTTTATCAGTCGGTTCAAGAAGCGCTTTGTCAATATCGGGGATAACCAATTCTTTGTTTTCTACAAAACCGTGCATTCCCTGCCCTATCATGCGAAGTCCCTTTTGAATAGCCTCTTCAAAAGTACGGCCAATAGCCATTACCTCACCGACCGATTTCATGGAAGACCCCAATTCCTTGTCCACTCCGTGAAACTTACCCAAGTCCCAACGAGGAATCTTACAGACCACATAGTCCAACGCAGGCTCGAAGAAAGCGGAAGTCGTTTTTGTTACAGAGTTTTTCAAGTCGAAAAGCCCGTAACCCAATCCTAACTTGGCGGCAACGAAAGCCAACGGATAACCGGTTGCCTTAGAAGCCAAAGCCGACGAACGGGAAAGACGAGCGTTTACCTCAATCACCCGATAATCTTCGGAAGCCGGGTCGAAAGCATACTGCACGTTACATTCACCTACGATACCGATATGGCGGATGATACGGATGGCCAACTCGCGAAGTTTATGATACTCTTTATTAGTAAGCGTTTGTGAGGGAGCGATAACGATAGACTCACCGGTATGGATGCCCAACGGGTCAAAGTTTTCCATATTACAAACGGTGATACAATTGTCGAAACGGTCGCGCACGACCTCATATTCCACTTCTTTCCAGCCACGGAGCGATTTCTCCACCAACACTTGCGGAGAAAAAGAAAAAGCCTTTTCTACCAAAACATCCAACTGCTCCTCGTTATTACAAAAGCCGGAACCCAGACCACCCAGCGCATACGCGGCACGGACAATCACCGGATAACCCAGTTCTTTGGCTGCGCGACGGGCCTCTTCCGCATTTTCCACAGCTTCACTCTTGATAGTCTTTACATCGATTTCATTCAATTTCTGCACGAAAAGTTCGCGATCTTCGGTGTCCATAATGGCTTGTACAGGAGTACCGAGCACCTTGACGTTGTATTTTGCGAGAATTCCTTCCTGATACAAAGCTACCCCGCAATTCAAAGCCGTCTGCCCGCCGAATGCAAGCATAATACCCTGAGGCTTCTCTTTTTGAATCACTTTTTCTACGAAGTACGGGGTCACCGGCAGGAAGTAGATTTGGTCTGCTACCCCTTCAGAGGTCTGTACGGTAGCAATATTCGGATTGATAAGTACTGTTTCAATTCCCTCTTCTTTCAAGGCTTTGAGAGCCTGCGAACCGGAATAATCGAACTCACCGGCCTCACCGATTTTCAGAGCGCCAGAACCTAACAGTAATACTTTCTTTATTTTTTCTTTCATGATTGTCGATTATTTAAGCAGGTTTACAAATTCGTCGAACAAGAATTCCGTGTCTGTCGGTCCGCTGGCGGCTTCCGGATGGAATTGTGCCGAAAACCAGGGATTCTTCTTATGCCTGATTCCTTCGTTGGAGCCGTCGTTCATGTTGATGAAAAGCGTTTCCCAATCTGTCCCTAACGTATTACTATCTACGGCATAACCGTGATTTTGGGAAGTGATGAAACAACGTTCCGTACCTACCATACGCACAGGCTGGTTGTGGCTGCGGTGTCCGTATTTCAGTTTGTATATCTTGGCTCCCCCTGCTTTTGAAAGCAATTGATTGCCCATACAGATTCCGAAAATAGGGAGTTGTCCGTTTTTCATTGCCTTGCGGATATTATGTACCGCAACGTCACAGGTGTCCGGATCGCCTGGTCCGTTGGAAATAAACAATCCGTCAAATTCAAGTCCATTGAAATCATAATCCCACGGCACGCGAATCACTTCCACACCACGTCTCAGCAGGCAACGGATGATATTGGCCTTTACACCGCAATCTACAAGAACAACTTTCTTAAATTGAGAATTGAAAGTTGAGAACTGCAAATTAAGCTGCGTAACGGAATCGGTTATCGGAAAAACATGAGAGGTTCCGTCGGGAAGATAAGAGATGATTTCTTTGCAACTTACTTTGTCTACGTAATTGACACCTGCATAGGTAGCTTCGGGAATATTATCCGGTTCATCATCAAATACGATTTTTCCCATCATCACACCATGTTCGCGGAGTACTTTCGTCAGTTCGCGGGTATCAATACCCGTGAGGCCGGGAACCTGTTCACGTTTCAACCAGTCGCCAAGACTTTCCACTGCATTCCAATGGCTGTATTCATATGAATAGTCACTTACGATAATCGCTTCTGCATGGATTTTCCCGCTCTCCATGAAAGTAGCGAGTCCGTTCGGTTCGATTGTAAAGGGAGGAACTCCGTAGTTACCTGTCAAGGGATAGGTAAGAGCCATCAACTGTCCGGCATACGACGGGTCGGTGAGACTCTCGGGATATCCGGTCATGGCAGTATTGAAAACTACTTCGCCCGCCACCGGCTTCTCGTAGCCAAACGACTTGCCGGAAAACCGGCTCCCGTCGTCAAGGATTAATGTCACATTTCTCATGTAATCTAATGATTAAAACTTAAAATTGATACATTTGCTCAATATAGTCGATAAATGCACGGTTCACCATTTTCACGCCACCCGGTGTAGGATAATTGCCACTGAAGTACCAGTCGCCCGTATGATTGGGACAAGCCTCGCGAAGCCCTTCCAACGGCTGGTAGACAATTTCCACTTTAGCTTTCGTTCCTTTCGGCGTGAGCAGTTCCACCATCTTGGCGGAGATTTCTTCGTCGGTAAAAGGTGCATAGATGTCTTTTACATAGTTCACCATCTGCTCTTTCGGCAGCATTGCCTGGTCTTTGGACTTACGGTAAGCGGCTGCAATCACATCTTTCATATCACGTTCCTTCAGAAGTTCGACAGCAGCTCTGAAAGCAATAAATTCACTCATCTTCGACATATCTATACCGTAATAATCGGGATAACGAACCTGTGGCGAAGAGGATACGATGACAATCTTCTTCGGGTGGAGACGATCAAGAATACTGATAATACTTTGTTTCAACGTTGTACCCCGCACAATGCTGTCGTCAATAATCACTAAGTTGTCGACATCCGGCACGAGACTTCCGTATGTAATGTCATATACGTGAGCTGCCAAATCATTGCGGCTGTTTCCCTCGGCAATGAACGTACGAAGTTTGATATCCTTAACAGCCACCTTCTCACTGCGGATGCGACGGGAAAGAATCGCTTCCAATTCCTCTAAATTCGGATTATGCCCCAATGCGGCAATCTGCTGTACTTTCTCTTCGTTCAGATAATCGTCCAACCCCTGCAACATTCCATAAAAAGCTACTTCGGCAGTGTTGGGTATGAAAGAGAAAACGGTATGGTCAATGTCGTTATCAATAGCTTTCAGAATTTTTGGAACCAACTTTTCACCCAACAATTTTCTTTCTTTATAAATATCTGCATCACTGCCACGGGAAAAATAGATACGTTCAAAAGAACAGGCGTACTTCTCACGGGATTTGATAATTTGCGAGGTACGTATTTTGCCCTCTTTGCTGATAAGCAACGCTTGTCCCGGTTGCAACTCCCTTATTTTTTCAGAAGGGACATTCAAGACGGTTTGGATGACCGGACGTTCGGAAGCCAACACGGCTATTTCATCGTCCTGATACCAGAATGCGGGACGAATCCCCCACGGGTCGCGGATAGCGAAAGATTCTCCGCTTCCGGTCAGCCCGCAGATAACGTATCCTCCGTCCCACTCACGGCAGGAGGTACGCAATACATTGGCAAGGTCAATGTGTTCTTCTATATAATTGGTGATGTCCATACCTGTAAGCCCTTCGGCTTCGGCAAGATTAAAGATACGCTCCACTTCACGGTCGAGACGATGTCCTACTTGTTCCAGCATAATATATGTATCAGCATACCGGCGCGGATGCTGACCGATAGCCGTAATACGTGCGAAAATTTCGTCTACATTCGTCATGTTAAAGTTCCCGCAGAGAGCTAAGTTCTTGGCACGCCAGTTGTTCCTTCTCAAAAACGGATGCACGTAAGAGAGGCCTGATTTTCCGGTGGTAGAATAACGGAGATGTCCCATATACGCTTCGCCGGCAAAGGGCAATGTACGTTTGGCATACTCCGCATTGTGCAACTGTTCAGGCGACAAATCCTTGAAGTTGCTCTGTACATTCTCAAAGATTTCAGTAATGGCGCCGGAACCCAAGGCACGCTCACGAAACATATATTCTTCACCCGAATTCGCTTTCAGTTTCACGCAAGCCAGCCCTGCGCCTTCCTGCCCACGGTTGTGCTGCTTTTCCATCAGCAGATAAAGTTTGTTGAGACCATACATCCACGTCCCATACTTCTTTTCGTAATACTCCAGCGGTTTAAGCAAACGTATCATGGCGACGCCACATTCATGTTTTAACTGTTCCATCTATATTATTTACGTTTTTACGATTTTAATTACCACTTGACTGATGACGGGTAATTTTCATGTATTCTATTAATTGAGCAAAAGTTTCGGTATCAGGTACTGACTGCTTTAAAATTATCAATGACACCGTTATGAATGAGAGGAGGTTTCCCAGAAGAGGAGTAATGAAAGTGGACGTGGGAGGAAATATTTTTCTGTGTGACGAAAATTTCAGATTCGGAGACTTTGTCTTTCGTCTTATACACATTCAACTGTTGGTTATTACCGATTAATGCTACCCCTGCACTGTGATATCCACGATACTCCAATCGCTTCAGTTCCTTTTTTATAAGGATGGGATAGGCTTTTCTTTTATCAATATAGCCTACTATTCCACACATATATTTATGATGTTTTTATTTCGGCTGCAAATATACGTATTTCAAATAACATAAAGTTCACGTTTCCCATATTTATTTAACAGAAATACATTAAAAAGTTATAAACACATCAAAAAGCCAAACAATATCATATTTTTACCTCAAAAAGAAACAATAGCAAGCATTACACTTTTCTTATATACAGATAGATAATATTTCAAATTAAAACAAAAAAAGCCACATATACAAAATGATTAGAAGTTCGTCGAATTTAAACTGATATTAAATCCCCCCTTTTGTCAATGATAAAGCAGAAAGTCATACCTTTGCATAGTGATAAGACAAAAGGTTGCCTCAATCAATAAATACAGGTCAAAATGACAAGCAAAATCAAATTTACCAAAATGCATGGAGCGGGAAATGACTACATATATGTAGACACTACCAAATATCCAATAGCGAACCCCGAAAAGAAAGCAATCGAATGGAGCAAATTCCATACCGGACTTGGGAGTGATGGACTTATTTTGATTGGAAGTTCTAAAAAGGCTGATTTCAGTATGCGTATTTTCAATGCCGACGGCTCGGAAGCGATGATGTGCGGAAATGGCAGCCGTTGCGTAGGCAAATATGTATATGAATACGGCTTGACGAACAAAACAGAAATCACACTGGACACACTGTCGGGAATTAAAATGCTGAAACTTCACGTAGACGGAAAAACAGTTACCGCAGTTACAGTGGATATGGGCAGCCCGTTGGAAACGAAAGAGGTTCATATAAAAGGAAAGTATGCTTTCCGGTCAACCAAAGTATCGATGGGAAATCCTCATTTAGTCACCTTTGTGGATAATATAAACCTAATCAACTTACCGGAAACAGGTCCCAAACTGGAGCATTATCATCTTTTCCCCGACAGAACAAATGTGGAATTTGCACAGATTATAGGCAAAGATATCATACGGATGAGAGTATGGGAAAGAGGTTCGGGAATTACCCAAGCGTGCGGAACAGGAGCTTGCGCCACAGCAGTAGCCGCCTTCCTCAACGGACTGGCAGGGAGAAAAAGTAAAATAATAATGGATGGCGGCGAAGTCCTCATTGAATGGGATGAAGTCTCTGGACATATATTAATGACAGGACCGGCAACCAAAGTATTCGACGGAGAAATCGAAGAAACCGGAAATTGAGAATATAATTATCCACTATCTTCCCTTATCTGCCAAATAGAGAAGTTTCAGCCTTATAATCAGTTTGTTATAGCATCTATATATGCTGGCTGTAGGACATATAGATGGTAGACGCAGGACATATATATGGTGGAAGTTGGATATATATGTGGTGAAAACCAGATCTCTATGCGCAGCAAACCCCTCATATATAGAAGGTAAATAGAGGATAATCATTATATAGAAACTTAAAACAATGACAATATGGCTTTAGTAAACGAGCATTTTTTGAAATTACCGGGAAGTTACCTTTTCTCGGATATAGCGAAAAAAGTAAATACTTTCAAGATAACACATCCCAAACAAGACATCATCCGATTAGGTATCGGCGATGTTACCCGCCCGCTTCCCAAAGCCTGCATTGAAGCAATGCACAAAGCGGTAGAAGAACTTGCCGATAAGGATACCTTCCACGGTTATGGTCCGGAACAGGGATACGATTTTCTGATTGAAGCAATTATAAAGAATGATTTCGCTCCGCGCGGAATTCACTTCTCCGCTTCTGAAATATTTATCAGCGACGGAGCTAAAAGCGATACCGGAAATATAGGTGATATTCTTCGCCACGACAATAGCATAGGCGTTACAGATCCTATCTATCCGGTATATATTGACAGCAACGTCATGTGCGGGCGTGCCGGAGTATTGGAAGAGAGAACAGGTAAATGGAGTAATGTCACCTATATGCCTTGCACAAGTGAAAACAACTTCATTCCCGAAATCCCGAACAAACGGATAGATATCGTCTATCTCTGCTATCCGAACAATCCGACCGGTACAACACTCACCAAAGCGGAACTAAAGAAATGGGTAGACTATGCTTTGGCAAACGACACACTTATCCTGTTTGATGCCGCATACGAAGCGTATATCCAGGATGAAGACGTCCCACACTCTATTTTCGAAATCAAAGGGGCCAAGAAATGTGCCATCGAATTCCGCAGCTTCTCAAAGACAGCAGGATTTACTGGAGTGCGCTGCGGATATACGGTAGTGCCCAAAGAACTTACAGCCGCAACTTTGGAAGGCGAGCGTATCCCGCTCAACAGATTATGGAACCGCCGCCAATGTACCAAGTTCAACGGCACTTCCTACATCACCCAACGGGCCGCGGAAGCTGTTTATAGTACGGAAGGAAAAACACAGATAAAAGAAACCATCCATTATTATATGACCAACGCAAAAATCATGAAGGAAGGATTGGAAGCTACCGGATTGAAGGTCTACGGCGGAGTGAACGCTCCTTATTTATGGGTGAAAACTCCAAACGGTCTTTCCTCGTGGCGATTCTTTGAACAGATGTTGTATGAAGCCAATGTTGTGGTTACTCCCGGCGTGGGTTTCGGACCAAGTGGCGAGGGATATATCCGTCTGACTGCTTTCGGCGAGCGCAACGACTGTATCGAAGCTATGAGAAGGATTAAAAAAACTGCCCGATGATGGTTTCTCATCGGGCAGTTTTTTTAATCCACAATCTTTGCATCCTCAATATCATCCTCCTTACGCACTACCGGAACCTCCGGACGATGATGCATAAACTTAAACCAGTTTATCAATTCAGAAAGTGAATAAACCAAACTTGTGACACCAATAATCATAAATGTAGTATTGCGCACTCCGGTCGGATTGAACAAAGCGACGATACCTGCAATCAGAATCAAGGAAGGAACCAAATAGAACACTCCCGGCACAGGTATCCAACGGCGAGCCATCGACAGTGAAGCAATCTGTTGAACTCCGCCCATTATCAGAATAAATCCTAACAGGAACATAAGAACATCTGCAAAAAACTCAGGCATCACAATCAGCCAGAGTCCAAACAGCAGGCTACCCACCCCTTCAATCGGGAAACGGGGTATGATTTCATTCTCCATCCTTTTACGCCCGAAATAGCCGAAAAGGCTGATAACACCGGTAATAAAAAAAGCAATTCCTACCGTAACGACAATATATCCGGCAGCCGCATCCGGCCAAATCACCAGCACCAAACCTATCACAAGTGCAAAGAGAATCCGAATAAGAGAATAATTCATTGTTTTCATAAATTCCACATTTTTTATCAAACTCAGTTTCAATACTTTTGCGAATATAACTGTTTCTACCGATATATTAAAATATAATTATGTATAAGAACAGTCCGGGCACGAAATTGTTTCCGAATTGAAAAAAAGTAATATTTTGTTTGCCGTTTCAAACAAAGTGTCTATATTTGTCCCTCATAAAACAGCAAAAGATGATGAGAACAATGTTAGTAAATACATATTGGTGGTGGCGCCCGTTACAACTCCGACAGTCGTAAGGGAGCAGTGCTCGTATGTATATACCTCATTTAAGATATAACAGATTTGAAAAGAGCCCTGTCGCAACTTGCGGCAGGGCTCTTTTATTTTCCCTCTTTTTTGGAAAATAACATAAAAAGATAAGATGATGAAAAGTTTTTTAGTTGACCAAAACGGTTATTACGGAGAATTCGGCGGAGCTTACGTACCGGAGGCACTCCGCGAATGCATCGAGGAGTTGAAAAACAAGTACCTCAAAGTAATTGAAAGTGAAGAGTTCAGGAAAGAGTTCGACCAATTACTGCGCGACTACGTAGGACGCCCTTCCCCACTCTATCCGGCAAAACGCCTTTCGGAAAAGTACGGCTGCAAACTGTACCTGAAACGGGAGGACCTGAACCACACGGGAGCCCACAAAATCAATAACACTATCGGGCAAATCCTATTGGCAAGACGCATGGGCAAGAAGCGCATCATTGCCGAAACGGGCGCTGGGCAACATGGAGTGGCAACCGCCACCGTATGTGCGCTGATGGATATGGAATGCATCGTCTATATGGGAAAGACGGATGTGGAACGCCAGCATATCAACGTAGAGAAAATGAAAATGTTGGGAGCCACCGTAATCCCTGTCACTTCGGGAAACATGACTCTGAAAGATGCCACCGACGAAGCGATTCGCGACTGGTGTTGCCATCCTGCCGACACATATTATATTGTAGGTTCTACCGTAGGGCCTCATCCCTACCCCGATATGGTGGCACGCCTGCAATCTGTCATCAGCGAAGAAATCAAAAAGCAACTCTTGGAAAAAGAAGGACGCGATTATCCCGATTATCTGATAGCCTGCATAGGCGGCGGAAGTAATGCTGCGGGAACAATTTATCATCATATAAACGACGAACGTGTAGGCCTCATCCTCGCGGAAGCCGGCGGCAAGGGAATAGAGACGGGAATGACCGCCGCTACCATCCAACTTGGAAAAACGGGAATCATTCATGGAGCACGCACCTATGTTATTCAAAACGAACAGGGACAGATTGAAGAACCGTACTCCATTTCTGCCGGACTGGATTATCCGGGCATCGGGCCGATACACGCTAACCTTGCCGCACAAAAACGCGCCAAAGTGTTATCCTTCAATGACGATGAAGCCATAGAAGCAGCCTACGAACTGACGAAATTGGAAGGAATCATTCCCGCACTGGAATCGGCACACGCATTAGGTGCTTTGAAAAAAGTGAAGTTCAAGCCGGAGGATGTGGTGGTGCTTACGGTTTCGGGACGGGGAGACAAAGACATCGCAACATATTTAACATTCTGCGATTAACGACCAAACGTACGTCTGTCAGTATCGCAACAATCATTCGACCAAAACAAGAAAGAAATGAAAATATTACTTTTAGACAACTACGACTCTTTCGCCTATAACTTACTGCACGCAGTGAAAGAACTGGGAACCACGGATATAGAAGTGGCCTACAACGACCTGATAGAACTTGACGCAATAGAACGTTTTGACAAAATCATCCTGTCGCCAGGACCGGGTCTTCCCAAAGAGGCAGGATTGCTATTGCCTATTATTAAAAGATATGCTCCTACCAAAAGCATCTTAGGTGTCTGTCTGGGGCATCAAGCCATCGGCGAGGCCTTCGGAGCACGCTTGGAAAATTTGAAAGAGGTTTATCACGGAATACAGAGCGAGGTCAGTATTCTCAAAGGAGATGTACTTTTTGAAGGACTGGACAAGGAGATTCCCGTCGGGCGATACCACTCATGGGTAGTGAGCCGAGATGGTTTTCCCGACTGCCTGGAAATAACAGCCGAAAGCAAGGAGGGACAAATCATGGCACTACGCCACAAAACTTACGATGTACACGGCATTCAGTTTCATCCCGAATCCATACTGACCCCGCAGGGAAAAGAGATTATCAGAAACTTCTTAAACCATTAAAGTGACGTAAGTAAAAGGAGGTTGTCAGAACTGATTCTCATCGAGAAGCATTTTTGCTTTTAAATCATCGGTTATCCCCGCATAAATATTCATAATTACAACATTTCAGCATAAACTACAAACAAATTCATCATTTATTATTCGTAATTTGCAATAAATTGGTATCTTTGTCAGCGTTTTAACAAAAATTCAATGACTATGAACGTAGAGACTCCTTCTGTTTTGTTAATCTATACGGGTGGAACTATCGGAATGATAGAAAATCCGGAAACCGGTGCTTTGGAGAATTTCAATTTCGACCATCTGCTCAAGTATGTGCCCGAATTGAAAAGATTCAACTATCGCATCTCTTCCTATCCATTCGAACCACCTATCGACTCTTCGGATATGGAGCCAGCTTATTGGGCTGAACTGGTAAAAATCATCCATCAGAATTACGACAGTTTCGATGGTTTCGTCATCCTGCACGGAACGGACACTATGGCTTATACCGCTTCGGCCCTGAGTTTTATGCTCGAAAACTTAAGCAAGCCCGTTATTCTCACCGGCTCTCAACTTCCCATCGGAACGTTGCGGACAGACGGAAAAGAGAATCTGATTACCGCCATTGAAATTGCTGCCGCCAAGAACCCGGACGGTACAGCCATTGTTCCCGAAGTGTGTATCTTCTTCGAAAATCACTTGATGCGCGGCAACCGTACTACAAAAATCAACGCGGAAAACTTCAACGCATTCCGCTCTTTCAACTACCCGCCATTGGCACGCGTAGGTATCCATATCAAATATGAACCGAACCTCATCCGCAGACCCGCCCCTGCCAAACCGCTGAAACCACACTATCTGTTTGATACGAATGTAGTCATACTCACGCTCTTTCCCGGTATCGAAGAGAGTATTGTAACTTCTCTTCTCCATGTTCCCGGACTGAAAGCGGTGGTTCTGAAAACCTTCGGTTCGGGAAATGCACCGCAAAAAGAGTGGTTCATCCGCCAACTGAAAGAAGCTACCAAACGGGGCATTATTATAGTCAACATCACCCAATGCGCTTCGGGAGCTGTAGAGATGGGACGTTATGAGACGGGGATGCATCTGTTGGAAGCAGGAGTTATCAGTGGATACGACAGCACTCCCGAATGTGCCATAACCAAGTTGATGTTCTTACTCGGGCATGGGCTATCCAATCAGGATATCCGACAGAAGATGGATTCATGTTTAATAGGAGAAATCACCAAATCCTAAGCATACAGATTCAAGAAAGCATAGAAATTCACCTTGTGCCAACGTATTGACACGACCTTGCCACTGTATTGGCTTAGTCGTGCCAACTAAATGGTACAGCCTGTACAAAGCAATCATTGTCAATAATGTATCGGCAGACAAACTTTTAACCCGTTATTATTTCTAACACAATATTCCCTTACTTGACTATAGTAATCTATGGGGACTACGAAAAATTCCTGCATAAAAAAACGAGCCAATTCCTTTACGGAACCACTCGCCTCGCATCAGAAAAGCCTTAAAGGCTTTTCTTTTTCAATCCTCTTTTTTCCTGAAAACTAATCTTCTTTTAACCTCAAAAACGTGTACCTATTGTTATCCTTTTTACCTTCTATTAAAAACGTTCCTATTGAACTGAAACTTTAACCTTGATGTCTAATCTAATACCTTTATTTTTCTTTTACCTTATAAACTGATAGCAATTTCCCAATCGCGTTGCAAAGGTACAAATAATTTCCGTGCGCGCAAACGGGTTTATATTTAATAACATTTATTTCACCTGTAAGTCCTTTATATCATCCAGCGTAACGAACTTATTTACAATAGCATAAATAGTCAATCCGGCGGCACTGTGTATTTGCAATTTTTTGCTAATATTTCTCCGATGAGTAATGACTGTATGAATAGATAAAAACAGGGTTTCTGCTATTTCCTTATTCGTCATTCCTTTCACCACACAGATTACAATTTCTTTCTCCCGCTGGCTGAGCGTCTCCTGGCTGTCCGTTTCTTCTTCCTCAGAAACCATATTCAGCACCCCTGCAATCTTCCCGGAGATTATTTCTAAATCGTCAAAGATAGAAACAGCCTCATCGTATTTATCCAACAAGGAGGAGTCTACAAAAGATGTGACCAAAGCTATCACACGTATTCCCATACCGGATGTCTCCTCCCGAAATTTCCCCACATCAAAGTAATTGCCAAAAACAGGATTGACAATCAGTATATCAAGACATTGCGTACGGATGCAATCACGCAAATCCTCCACAGAAAGCAATTCAATGGGTTGCATCTTCACATTGGAAAGACGTTTCAAAGCGGCAGTCAGCCCGCCGCGAATAATCACCGAACTCTCTGCAACGGCTATTCGAACAACCTCGTTATTTTTCATTCTCTCCAACTCTCCTTTCCAAGTTTAGAATAGCAGGAACAAAAATATAATCTTCCACACGGCAATGCGACTCCAAAGCGGCTTCACAGGCGTAGATATCAAAAAGTGCTGCATTCAGCAGATTTTCATTGGCTTTAGCCGGACAATATTTGATAATGATATTCTTCAGTTCCGTCAACTTCTCTCCCACTTGGCCGTGGTGTTTGGAAAATGTGCTAATCTGATAATTCTTCGGTACACTTCCCGCAAGCAAAGCATCCACATACTTGAATACGGTTTTTTCTTCATAATCCATATGCCTGCGTACTTCGTACGTATATTCATCAAAAAATTTCAGAATAAGAAAAGCGACACTATCCTGCGAACAGTCGATAGCCTCAATCAGCTTACGCCGGATGGCAGGAAGAGAAAAACCAAGAAAATACCGATGTGCCCGATGCAAATAGTCTATCAACCCAGGAATGGAAATAGTGTCTTTATCGCCCTTGAGGCGGGAAAAGCCTTCTGCTATGAAATTGACTACAACTAAAAATGTCTGACAGTCTACGCCGTTCTGCTCACAAACTTCCTTTACCGTTTTGTCTCCGAATCCCAAAGATAGTCCGAAACAGCTCATTACCTGCAACAAAGAATAGTCATCACTGATAAGTTCAATCATCTTATCAGTCGCTTTATATTTCTGCAAATTATCCATTGATATCTTAATTATATTAGAGACCGCAAAGAAACGGAATATTTCACTTACATACAATCACCATTTGTAGGTATTTTGAATCTTTACAAAATCAGCATAGCCCTACAATAAAGAAACGGATAAAAGTATCACTACTTTCACCCGCTTCCCACTTAGCCTCAACTGATGACTAAGTATTACAATACCAATGAAAACTGAATATAAGAGTACTTTTTATTCATGTTTCAGCCATTCTGCCGGAAGAACACTCTTTTCACCTTTGTCATTTACCAATTCCATTTGCAGCACACCGCCGTTGCAATCGAAGTAACGCACTTCTATCGGATGTAACCCTGCTTTCAATGCTTTCTGTACGATAATCTCTACCGGAGAATGTTCACCATCGTTATCTCCGAGCAACTCACCGTCGAGTTTCAATGTACTGCCGTCGTCCGAGAGAAGGGCAAATGTATAAATACCATCGGCAGGAACCTCCAGGTAGCCGGTCAGTATTAGACCTATATTTCCTTTCACCTCTTCGGGGATAGATACGGACTCAACGACATACGTTCCCTTTACGGGAGCTACTTCTATATCCGAGCAGAGCTTTCCGCGAAAATCGTGCCACACAACTTTCAGTCCGCGCTGTAAGGAATCCGGAGCCATTGCCGCTTCCGCATAAGAGGCTTTGACATATTTTGTACGCACCATACCCGAAGGAGAGCCATCCTTGCGGAAGGTACGGAAAGCAAAATCTGTCGTCTCCTTTATTTTCAGACTGCCGTCATAGAGAGACGACTGGGCAGTAGGCATACTTCCATCCGTTGTATAGCGAATTCCAGTACCGGGCAATGGACAAATCAAATTCACTGTCGTTTCATCAACAAACGCATTTACTTTATAGAAACCCTGCAAATCAGGAATACGGTAATTCACCCCCATCACATCCATACGCTTGAATTGAGGTACAAGCTGACGATAAAACTCATCAAACTTCGGCTTGGCATCCGGCTCCGCCCAAGCTATTTCGCTCAATGCTATGATGCGGGGGACAATCATATATTCAATACGTTTCATGGTTGGAACCCATTCCGTCCAAAGATTCGCCTATACTCCCCAAATGTATTCCTTCTGCCGGGGCGACAAGCGTTCGTCTGCATACGGGTCAAAGGCCAGTATCTTCTTTACCGAGTTCCGGTCTTACTCATAATCGAAGTAAAAGTAATCGTTCGGGCAGGCAATCACTTTCTGCTGCTGCGCTGTTGCTGTGGGCAGTGCATCCTTTGCCCAACCTCTCCACCACGTGATGACAGCCTCCGAAGACAATCCGTCCTTCACCACTTCATCCCAGCCCACGAGTTTCTTTCCGTTAGCAAGGAAGAATTTCTCCATATCACGCACAAACCAGGCCTGAAGTTCTTCTACCGACCCCAATTTCTCCATACGGATACGTTTCTGACAATGGGGACATTTTTTCCAATTGTTCTTTTCCACTTCATCTCTGCCCATATGCACATATTCATAAGGGAAAAGCGCGAAAACTTCTTTAAAGACATTCCGGCAGAAGTCCAAAGTCTCATCTTTGCCCGGACAAATAGGAGAAGAGAATGTCTCGCCCCAACCAATCAGCCCGTCGCACGCCAAGTCAGGATACTGGCCGATAGCTGCCAAAAAATGTCCCGGCATATCAATCTCGGGTATCACATCAATCCCTCTCTGTGCAGCATAAGCCACTATTTCTTTTATATCATCGTGTGTGTAATAACCACCATACAACGTATCGCCTTCTGCAATCCGCATTTTATCTTCCGGAACAAGGAAATCCGTATTATCTTCTTTCGTTGCACGTTTCATGCAAGTACGGTCTTGTTGATTGAAGGGACGCCACGCTCCTTTTTCCGTCAGTTGCGGATATTTCTTAATCTCTATACGCCAACCCTGGTCGTCTGTGAGATGCCAGTGGAATTTATTCAGTTTGTACAGAGACATCAAATCCAATACGTGTTTCACTTCTTCTTTATTCCAAAAGTGGCGGGAAGCATCCAGCATGAATCCACGCCATTCAAAGCGGGGAGCATCTTCTATCTCTACAGCAGGTATGGAATAAACGCGCTTCACATCCTCTTTCTCCATCTCGGCGGGAAGTAATTGGCGAATCGTGGTGATAGCGGAAATAATGCCCGAATAATCACCGGCTTCCACCCGAATGAATTGCGGGGTAGACTGAAGTTTGTAAGCACCGGGCTTCCCATCGGCCTTTCCCAGTTGAAAATAGAGTTCTACCTGACTTTCATCAGCAGTGACTTCTACGGAAGACGATGCTACGTTTCGAAGAATTTCCTGCAAATAACCCACTGCCGGAAAAAGTGAGCGGTCGGAAACTCCGATCTTCATTCCGTCCTTAAAAACGAAAGTGCCCGGCTGCTCGGTCAGACTCACGGGAGTAGGCAAAATTACTACTTCTTGCTTGGCGACAGATGTGCAAGCAGAAAAGACACAAGCTGATATAATCAGTAAAGAGGTACTTAGTTGTTTGGACATGAGGTTAACTATTTAATAAATTAATTGTCCTGTTTTTATTGACCATCTATATATAATACAACTAAACCGGGCAAACTACTAAAAGGAAATAGACTTTTTTTTGTATCGTGCAGGCACTAATGGCTATAATTGATTAACTTTGAACCCAATTAGCAGAAAAAACATTCAAATGTCAAGAGAGCGTATTTTAATCAGAACCTCATGGATCAGCACCATCGGCAATGCCATCCTGTCCATATCCAAAATCACTATCGGCCTGTTAGCAGGAAGTTTGGCAGTATTAGGAGACGGTATTGACTCGGCAACGGATGTCATCATCTCGGTTGTTATGATTTTCACGGCGAGAGTCGTCAGCCGTCCACCTTCCAAGAAATATGTATTCGGATATGAAAAAGCAGAAAGTATCGCCACCAAGATTCTGTCACTTGTGATATTTTATGCCGGTATGCAAATATTACTGTCGTCCGTCACAAGCATCTTTTCGGATGAAGTGAAAGAAATTCCATCGGCCATTACTATTTATGTGACCCTATTCTCTATTGTCGGGAAGCTACTGTTAGCATCGTACCAATACAGACAGGGAAAGAAAATAGACAGTTCCATGCTAACGGCAAATGCGATAAATATGCGTAACGATGTCGTTTTGTCGGCCGGAGTTTTATTAGGACTGGTTTTCACTTTTGTATTCAAACTAACGATACTCGACCTGCTCACAGGATTGATAGTGAGCCTCTTTATTATCAGGTCGTCCATCGGTATTTTCCTTGATTCGAATGTGGAACTTATGGACGGAGTCAAGGACGTCAATGTATATAATAAAATATTCGCAGCAGTCGAGAAAGTGCCGGGAGCAAATAATCCGCATCGGGTCAGATCGAGAATGATAGGAAACCGGTACATAATCACGCTCGACATAGAGGTGAATCCACAGATAACGATTACACAGGCACATGAGATTGCCGGAGCAGTAGAGAAAAGCATCGAAAGTTCGATAGATAATGTCTACGACATCTTGGTACACGTGGAACCGGCAGGACAATGCCATCCGGATGAAAAATTCGGAGTAGACAAGGATATGGTCTGACAATATACGGAAAGTGGCAGCAGGCTACATACTGCCCGCCACCACTTAAACTAAAGTTATCAATAACTGATTTTCACTCCGGCAAAGAAACTTCTCGGCAACGAAGGGCCATAGATATACCCCGAATCACGGTCGGCTCCTTTATCAAAGTCATTCTGATAAGCGTTGAAGATATTCTGTATGCCGGCGTTTACTTGCAGATTTGCAGATTTATAGAGTTTGAAATCATAAGCAACCTTCAAAGCAATATCAAAAAAATCTTTTGTATTGACGGTAATCGGAGTTTCGAGAAAACCCGGAACAGGTTCGTGAGGAACCAGCATCGAACCGGTGTATGTGCCGGAAAGAGCAATAGACAAAGGCTTCACCGGAGTATAAGTCGCAGTAAAATAACCGTAAGTATTCGGCGTACGCATCATTTTCTTCACAGCCGGAGCATCTTCGTTCCAAATATGCGGTTCGCTGTAATGACTTTGCTGCAAGGTAACTCCTGCCTGAAGTTGAAATTTACTCAGATAAGCCATCTTTCCTTCCAATGTCAATCCCATCACACGTGCACCCGGCGCATTGTAGCGGATACGTTTCAGAATGCCGTTTACCGTTTCACCGTCGGTAAGTGCAAAGACATCCGACAGTTTAGTATAAAAGCCTTCGACAAGGAAATTCACCTGGAACGCACCCAAACGGTGATAAATATCCGCCGAAGCACTCAGGCTTTGCGACCTCTCTTCTTTCAAGTCATCGGCAAGTTCCACCATTGCTACATTACCACCCACATTCTCTACGTGCAAATCTTCATCAAAAGCCTGCGGGGCACGGAAACCGGAAGAGTAGCTCAGACGAAGGTTGATATTCTCTGTCGGGTTGTAACGCAAATTGGCACGCGGGCTGAAAATAAGATGGTCTATCAGATTATGCTTGTCAAAACGACCGCCAATCAGAAATCCCCAATGTTGGTTCTTCCATTCATTCTGTACAAACGCGCTACCGATGTTCACTTTCTGGTCTACAGTCCGATTATATCCCCACATATTATCTTTCAGTTTGTCCTGATTGAATTCTATTCCGGCAGTAAAGTCGGAAGGCATGAAGATACATCTGCCGAAGCTATAGACATATTGCGAGCCTGCCATCCAGTTGAGGTCGGTAGTATTGCCGTAAGCATTAGGGTCTTGTCCGCCACCGTAATAGCTGTCACGGTTGATGTGCTGTGCCGAAGCAAATACATTGAAACGGTGTTTCTCGTCAGGCGAGAAATAATCGAATTTCAGACCGCCGCCATTGATGGAATGCTCCGTCTGCTCCGCAACATTCGCTTCATGGGGCGGGCGATTCAACAAGTCTCCTCCCCTACGGAATTCCTCCATATGATGGTATTCGAAGGTCAGTTTGGAATAAGTGCCGGTTTTGAGATACGAACGGAAGCCTACGGTCTGTCCATGTATTTGGGGGATTTCAGAATATCCGTCCCCATCGTGGTCGTACGCGGAACGATGACGATTCTGTCCGAAGATATACAATCCCGCACGCTGGTCTTCCGTCACCAATGAAGCATTCAGCGAAGTGCTGTTGTCAAAAGCATCGCCGTCACCGATTCCCGTTATCGTGTGAGACAACATACCGGAGTTGCGGATAGGCTCTTTAGTAATGATATTGATGGTGCCTGCAATAGCAGAGGAACCGAACAAAGCCGAACCACCGCCACGCATCACTTCCACACGTTCTATCATGCTGGCGGGAATCTGCTCAATGCCATATACACCGGAAAGGGCACTGAAAATGGGACGTGAATCCAATAGGATTTGTGTATAAGGACCGTCCATACCATTGATACGTACTTGTTGGAAACCACAATTCTGACAATTGGATTCCACACGTACGCCGGGTTGAAAACTCAGTCCTTGCGCCAACGTCGTAGAATTGGTACTCTCAAATATCTTCAAATCCACTACATTGACCAGCGTAGGAGCCAGACGACGGGTGGTTTCATTTCGATTGGCAGACACTACAACGCCGTCCAAAGCCACTGCGTCCTCTTCTATTTCAAAATCTTCTTCCAAAGTAAGCCCTTTTTTCAATGTCACGTTGCGTCTCACAGTTTTATAACCGACAGCGCTTACTTCGAGTACGAAATCTCCTTCGGGAAGATTCTTCAAGAAGTAATGTCCGGTGGCATCGGTTACTGTTCCGATAGTGGTACCTTTCAAAGCCACTGTAATATAGGACAGATGTTCCTTTGTGTTTTTATCAAGGATATGACCGATGACGTTCGCATCCGATTTACGCAGTTCGGGATAATTGGAGTGTTCATATGCTTGTCCTCCCAAAGCAGGCAACAACGCACAGCACAAGAGAACAAGCGAAAAGATGTATTTCTTCATTTTTTCGTTTGTAATTCGTTAGTTATTAAGTTTGCACATAAAAAAGCAGACAATACTCCGCCTTCAACAAGGCAGAATATCACCCATAAAAATCAAATTGTGAAAAAACGAATTACAGGCGGAGCACGAAGCGCAGTCACTCCGTGATAAGGAGCGTTAAAGCGTGTATGTTGCGGACAACCAAGCAACAGACACAATAAAAAAGGAATGAAAAGGGAAAGAGCAAAAACAACAGCCGCACCATCTGCCGTCAGGTTAGACAAAGAATGGATATGTATCAGTTCGACTGTTGAGTGTTGATGTGCCGCCCCTTTCTTGAAGGGGTGCGAGTGAACGATTGTCACGCCATTGACCACGTGTACGTGGGTAAAGAACGTAAGGCTTACCAAATACGACACAAAGAGTACCGGTAAGAAATAGCGTGTTATATTCAAGAACAATCGTTTCACCTCATTCTTTCGTTAGGGGCGGCAAAGATACAAAGTTTTTCTTAACAATCAATGTTCGAACAGCATATTGTCAATATACCGCCGAAGCTATCACTTGTATAAAAAGAATCAGGAATACCATCGCAATCGGATAAACAGTTGCATAGGCCACACTGGGAATATTACTGTCTACCATCGAATCGGCGGCAGCCAAACCGGGAGTACTGGTCATACCACCAGTGATGGTTCCCAACAAATCAAGCAAACTGATTTTAAATACCATGCGTCCTACGATTGCTGCAACAAGCATCGGAACCAAAGTAATGGCAGCTCCTACTCCAAACATCAATAGTCCGCTCTCCTGGAAAGTGGCTACGAGATTCTTTCCGGCAGAAGTTCCTACTTCGGCAAGGAAAAGCAGCAGCCCTAATTGGCGCAACAATTGGTTGGCAGGTCCCGACATAGACCAAATGATAGGCCCTGTCTTACCGACAGCACTCAATATGAGAGCTACCATCAGGACGCCTCCGGTCAAACCTGGTGAAAATGACAGACTTTCGGAAAAAGAGATATTCAGCTTGCCGAACAACACTCCCAGCACAATACCCATTGCAATCGGGAAGAAATCTGTGTCTGACAATTTCTTCGCGTTATTGCCCAACAAACGGGCCACGCCTTTTATTCCTTCTTTCTCACCGACGACCATCAGTTTATCACCAAATTTCAAAGCCAAATCAGGAGACGGTGACAAATCGATACCGCTTCGACGAACGCGGGTTACTGTACAACCGAAGTTTTTCTGCAGATTCAAGTCGCCCAACTGTTTGTTTATCATATCCTTTTTGGTCAGCAGGAGAGATTCTATTTCCTGTGTCCGATCCAAAGGAAGCTCACCTTCTTCACGCTCGCCTACCAATACGGCAAGCTGATTCAGTGATTCCTCACTACCTACTGCCTGTATATAGTCACCTTCGTGCAAAATAGTATGAGCAGTCGGAATAGATATCTCGTCTTTATGCTTGAGACGGGAAATGACAGCTCCCGTCATGGCACGTGCATTAATCTGCATCAAGCTGCGATTGAATACATTTGCGTTTGTAATACGATAGATACAGGTAGTCAGTTCCGGAAATTGTCCGCGACGCTCTATCTCCAGGCGACGCGCTTCTTTCTCCAAATCCACCCGCATAATTTTAGGCAACAGCTTGACAAACAATATCACACCAATCACTCCAAACGGATATGCGATACCGTAAGCAATGGAAGCCAAAGGTGAATGGGTACTATCGATAGCAACTGCCAAACCGGGAGTACTGGTCAATGCTCCGGCAATCAGTCCTACAACACTGGGGGTGTCGATGTCAAACGCATACTTCAGCCCTACTGCCGTGAGACAAGCAGAACAAATGATAAGCATCGTAATAAGAATCAAGGTCTTTCCCTTACTGCGGAAAGAATCAAAGAACCCGGGTCCTGCCTGAATACCGATGGTAAAAATAAACAGTACCAAACCGAAATTTCCCAATTCTTTGGGAATAATGACACCAAAATGTCCGAAAAGAAGTGCGATAAAAATTACCGCAGACACATCGAGAGATAAGCCCTTAATCTTTATCCTTCCCAGCATAAATCCCAATGCGACAATCAGGAAGAGGGAAAAATAAGAGGAACGCAACAAGTCAGTAAACATAAAAATAAAGGTTAGTTAGTTTAAGGGGGCAAAGGTAAGGATTTTATTTCAATCCGCACAACATTACATCTTACAAGTAACCTATTCTATCCCTATCCTATAATTCCAAAGCAATATGAGACAATCCCAAAGAGAACTTTACCCACATAGACTTTTACACAAAAAAACAAGCCACCGGAATGAATCGCTCATCCCGATGGCCTATCCCCTTTTAAACACCTTTAAACAAAATGACAATATGTCTCATTTACAAACTAACTAACCCTCTTGAGACATTTTTGAAATTTCCAATCTTACTTACGAGCCTCCGCAATATATCTGAGAGCCTCTTCGCATTTAGCCGTTACATAAGCCCAGTCTTCTGCCGCCACTTTGTCTTTGGGGAATAACTTAGAGCCCATACCTACGCAGAATACACCGGCTTTAATCCAAGCCGTCAGGTTTTCTTTAGAAGGTTCCACTCCACCCGTTACCATCAGTTTGGACCACGGCATCGGTGCCATCAGGCCTTTTACGAAGTTGGTTCCGTACACATCGCCCGGGAATACTTTACAAAGATCGCAACCTACTTCCTGAGCAAAACCGACTTCGGATACAGAACCGCAACCCGGCGTATAAGCTACCGACCGGCGGTTGCATACCTTAGCGATTTCGGGGTTGAACAACGGGCCTACTACGAAGTTAGCACCCAATTGCAAGTATATGGCAGCAGTAGCCGGGTCAACGATAGAACCGATACCGATTGCCAGTTCCGGACATTCCTTAGCTGCAAACTTTACGATTTCCGCAAATACTTCCTGTGCGAAGTCTCCACGGTTGGTAAATTCAAAAGCACGAACACCACCGTCATAACAAGCCTTTACTACTTTTTTTGCAACTTCCACATCTTTGTGATAGAATACAGGAACCATTCCTGTGGAGCCGATTTTATTCAGTACGGCTATTTTATCAAATTTTGCCATTTTCTTATTTACTATCTGTTTTTTTAAAACTTCCAAATTATCTCTGTACGCGGCCACTTGCATCACCACCGGCCAATGCTTCCACTTCCTCTACGGAAACAAGATTGAAGTCACCATTGATGGTGTGTTTCAGTGCAGATGCAGCTACGGCAAATTCAAGCGCTTCACCCTGGTTGGGTTTAGTCAGCAAACCGTGGATAATACCACCGGAGAAGGAGTCACCACCACCTACACGGTCGATAATCGGGCTGATATCATAACGTTTGGAAGTATAGAATTCCTCGCCATTGTAAATCATAGCTTTCCAGCCGTTGTGAGTAGCAGAGAAAGATTCGCGCAATGTAGAAACCACATATTTGAATCCGAATTCCTTCATCATCTGCTGGAAGATGCCTTTGTAACCTTCGGCGTCAGTGTGACCTGCCTCAACGTCTGCATCCGGTTTGAAGCCCAAACAAAGTTCAGCGTCCTCTTCGTTGCCGATGCACACGTCGACGAACTGCATCAACGGTTTCATGATGGACTGTGCTTTTTCTTTCGTCCACAGTTTCTTACGGAAGTTCAAGTCGACAGAAACAGTCACTCCGTGACGTTTGGCAGCTTCGCAGGCCAGGCGGGTCAGTTCGGCAGCCTTGTCGGAAATGGCGGGAGTGATGCCCGACCAGTGGAACCAATCGGCACCTTCCATGATAGCATCGAAATCGAAGTCGGCAGCATCAGCTTCGGCGATAGCAGAGTGAGCACGGTCGTAGATAACCTTGCTGGGACGCATGGAAGCTCCGGTTTCGAGATAGTAGATACCAACACGGTCGCCACCACGAGCAATAAAATCAGTCTTAACGCCATATTTGCGCAGTGCGTTAACGGCAGACTGTCCGATTTCGTGTTTCGGCAATTTAGTTACGAAATAAGCGTCATGTCCGTAGTTGGCACAGCTTACAGCCACGTTCGCTTCTCCACCACCATATACTACATCAAAAGAATCGGATTGAACAAAACGAGTATTACCCGGAGTTGACAATCTAAGCATGATTTCGCCTAATGTAACGACTTTCTTTCCCATAATTTTATGTTTTAATTTCTAAATTATTAATATTATAGACTTACAATTTATCATTTCACATCCATTTTACAGTTAACGCACTGATAATATGCTTATTAAACCGCGAAATAAAAAGTACAACATATCTTTCGTGTGCGGGCACAAAGATACAACAATTTTCGTAATTACAAAAATTGTCATATATTTGTAGAATAAATATTAAGATTATTATTGTGTGCGAGCACACATACTTATTATAAAATAGGTCATTGTATGAACAAATTGCCTGAAAGAATCAGAATCAAAGACATCGCCCGCCTGGCGGATGTATCGGTGGGAACAGTAGACCGGGTTATTCACGGACGCAGCGGAGTGTCGGAAGCAAGTAAGAAACGCGTGGAAGAAATCCTGAAGCAGCTCGACTACCAACCCAATATGTATGCCAGTGCCCTGGCTTCCAATAAGAAATATACGTTTATATGCCTGCTTCCCAAGCATCTGAAAGGCGAATACTGGACAGCCATAGAACAGGGTATCCACGACGCCATCGCCGCCTATTCGGATTTCAACACCTCGGTAAAAATCAACTATTACGATCCATACGACTATCATTCGTTTGTCAACGCAAGCGAAGCAATCTTAGAACTTCACCCTGACGGGGTGATGGTAGCCCCCACCGCTCCTCAATATACAAAGGGATTTACAGACCGGCTGCAAGCATTGGATATACCTTGTATATATATAGACTCCAACATCAAAGATGTGCCTCCCCTCGCCTTCTTCGGACAGAACCCGCATCAGAGCGGCTACTTTGCCGCACGGATGACTATGTTGCTGGCACGTGACGAGAAAGAGATTGTTATTTTCCGTAAAATACACGAAGGAATCGTAGGTTCCAATCAGCAGGAGAACAGAGAAATCGGTTTCAGGCAGTACATGAAAGAACATCATCCGTCTTGTAATATACTGGAGCTTGACTTGCACGCCGAACGCAACGACGAAGACAACAAGATGCTTGACGAATTTTTCCGCACCCACCCGACAGTGAGAAACGGAATCACCTTCAACTCGAAAGTCTACATCGTGGGCGAATATCTGCAAAGTCAGGGAAAGAAAGACTTCAACCTGATAGGCTACGACCTTTTGGAACGGAATGTCGCTTGTCTGAAAGAAGGTTCTGTCTCTTTCCTCATTGCCCAGCAACCGGAATTACAAGGCGCCAACGGTATAAAGGCTCTCTGCGACCATCTCATCTTCAAGAAAGAGGTGACTTGCATCAACTATATGCCCATCGACTTGTTGACGGTAGAAACCATCGACTATTATCATAGCAAATAACAAGGAAATAGAACAAGTACATCGTATGGAAACAAAGTATTTAAGAATTAATCCTGCCGACAACGTTGCCGTTGCCATTGTCAGCCTCCCGGCAGGAGAGCATCTTTCGATAGAGGGCATTGAGATTACGCTGAACGAAAACATCCCCGCCGGACACAAATTCGCCTTGAAGAATTTCGCAGCAGGAGAAGATGTAATTAAGTACGGCTACCCCATCGGACACGCCACAACTGACAGGCAGCAAGGAGACTGGATGAATGAAACGAATATCAAGACCAACCTCGCCGGATTGTTGGAGTACACCTACAATCCGATTCAAGTCTCTTTGGATATTGCCCGCCAAGACCTTACGTTCAAAGGCTACCGTCGCAAAAACGGTGACGTGGGTGTAAGAAACGAGATATGGATTATCCCCACCGTAGGTTGCGTGAACGGTATTGTCAACCAGTTGGCCGAAAGGTTGCGCCGCGAGACCGAAGGCAAAGGCGTAGATGCCATCGTGGCTTTTCCGCACAACTACGGCTGCTCGCAACTTGGCGACGACCACGAAAACACGAAGAAGATTCTGCGCGACATGGTGCTCCATCCCAACGCGGGTGCAGTGCTTGTGGTAGGCTTGGGATGCGAGAATAACCAGCCGGATGTGTTCCGCGAATTCTTAGGCGCGTATGACGAAGACCGCGTGAAATTCATGGTAACTCAGAAAGTAGGCGACGAATACGAAGAAGGAATGGAAATCCTGCGCGGTTTGTATGCGCAAGCATCTCAGGACGAACGCACCGATGTTCCTTTGTCCGAATTGCGCGTGGGGCTGAAATGCGGCGGTTCCGACGGTTTCTCCGGTATTACGGCCAATCCTTTGCTAGGTATGTTCTCCGACTTTCTGATTGCACAAGGTGGTACAAGCGTACTGACCGAAGTGCCGGAAATGTTCGGTGCGGAGACCATCCTGATGAACCGTTGCGAAAACAGGGAATTGTTTGAGCAGACGGTGCATCTGATTAACGATTTCAAAGCGTACTTCCTTTCTCACGGAGAACCTGTGGGCGAAAACCCGTCTCCAGGAAACAAAGCCGGCGGTATCTCCACTTTAGAAGAAAAAGCATTGGGCTGCACACAGAAATGCGGAAAGAGCTACGTGTCGGGCGTGATGCCTTACGGCGAACGCCTGCAAAAGAAAGGGCTTAACCTGCTTTCGGCTCCGGGCAACGACTTAGTAGCAGCCACCACCCTTGCGGCGAGCGGATGCCATATGGTACTCTTCACTACCGGACGGGGAACACCATTCGGCACTTTCGTCCCGACCATGAAGATTTCCACCAACTCGACGTTGGCAAAGAACAAGCCGGGATGGATTGACTTCAACGCAGGTATCATCGTAGAAAACGAACCGATGGAGAAAACTTGCGAACGCTTCATTGAGTACATCCTCAGAGTGGCAAGCGGCGAGTTTGTCAACAACGAAAAGAAAGGCTATCGCGAAATTGCCATATTCAAGACGGGAGTAACCCTATAAATTAAAAAATACTTTACTTTCGCAAAAACAAATAAAGAATATAAATGATGAACAACGAAATTCTCTATATCCTTTTGCCGGATTACGCGGCACACGAGATAGTATATCTTTCACAAGCCATCGCCTCCGATGAATTTGCACTGAAAGAGCATCCGAAGTATATCAATAAGACCGTAGCCCCGACAATGGAGCCGGTCAAGTCCATAGGAGGCTTCCACACATTGCCCGATTATTCGTTCGACACGATGCCCGACGATTATGCAGCGCTGGTGCTTATCGGCGGATTCGGATGGAGTACTCCTATTGCCGAACAGGTCGTGCCGATGGTCAGACAAGCCATTGAGAAAGGCAGGATTGTCGGTGCAATCTGCAACGGAGCTTCATTTATGGCAAAGCACGGATTCCTCAATGCAGTAAAACACACCGGCAACGGGCTGGAACAACTGAAACTTTGGGGAGGTGAAAACTATACGAATCCGGCCGGATATATCCATGCCCAAGCAGTCTGCGACAACAAGATTGTGACAGCAAACGGTTCTGCAACGCTCGAATTTGCGAAAGAAATGCTCCTGCTGCTCGAAAACGATACGCCCGAACGTATAGAAATGTATTATCAGTTCTACAAGCAAGGACTTTGCAGCTTCCTGCCCCATTAAGGCAGTGCATCGGAGTTCACCACAGAAACTTTAAAATTCTGTGGTGAACTCCGATACACCATCTCAAAGCACATTTATTACACCTATTGGAGAAATGCCTTCTTCAAATATACCATATCCGTCAATAGCTTGCCATCTTCATAAATCGGATGGTCGTAATTGTCGGTAAAGAAATTTTTCACGCGATGAGAAATTGCGAACCCGCAATGTTCGTAGAAAGATACGGTAGAAGGCACATCTCCCGTACCTACCAGCATCTCCGTGCACTTCCCCCGATAATATCCGAACAAAAATTCAATGAAACGCTTCCCGTATCCCCGACGCTGGAAGAGAGGCACAACAGCGATATTCTTGATTTCATAAATGCCCTCCCCCTCGCAAGTCACCACACAGACAGCTTTCAGTCCGTTGTCGTACAGCACGAACATATCACCACGCTCCAAATAGCGGTCTATCATATCCTCCTGCTCATCGGCAAGGAGCAAGAGGTTGAGAAACTCTTTTTTATCCGAGATTACTTTTTTTATTTCCATTTCCTTTTTCAATTTTATACGTAGCCTAATCGGACTATCTTTTCCTGCTGCTTTTTTTTCGTTCCACTATAGTGGGACGAACGGAACACTATAGTTATCCTTGCGTTCCACTATAGTGGAACGCAAAGGCAACTACAATGGAACGAAAAAAACATCCCTGACGAATCATCTTCCGACAAGTAATGGTGCAGGAAGAAGTCACCACACTAAACATTCTCTCTATGCGCTAAGATGGCCTTCATATTCTCCAAAGCCCACCCTATCAAACCTTCGATATGAGGAATCAGCGTTCTTCCCATATCCGTCAGCGTATATTCCACGCGAGGGGGCACCTCCGCATACACTTTCCGCTCCACCAGTCCGTCGGACTCAAGCGTGCGGAGAGTCACCGTCAGCATTCGCTGAGAAACATCCTCAATCGTTTTATGAATATCGCCGAAACGCATGGTTCCGTTGGCCTTCAAAGTGACGAGCACCAGTATCGACCATTTGTCTCCCAAGCGGCTGAGAACATCCCTTACGGGGCAATTTCCTGTCGGGTGAAAGTTTTTCATCTTTTTAACGTTTTACATTCGATTGACTTACAGCAATGGTTACTTCCGTGTAACTTCCTTATTCAGAGGTGCGTTATTGCATTTCTTTGAAAAGGGGAATACATTTGCAGCACAAAAGTAATAAACTTACTAAAAATAACTATTGTTTCATTTTAATAATTACGATTATGGTAAAAAGAGTAGCAGTTGTAGCAGTCAACCCGGTCAACGGTTGCGGATTATTCCAATACTTGGAAGCGTTTTTTGAGAATGGCATTTCATACAAAGTATTTGCCGTAGCGGATACGAAGGAGATTCGGACAAATTCAGGAATCGGCCTTACGGCAGATGATGTAATCGCCGGCCTGGAAGGGCACGAAGAGGAATTCGACGCACTTGTTTTCGCCTGTGGCGACGCCGTACCCGTGTTTCGGCAGAATGCGGACAAGCCCTACAATGTAGATTTAATGGAAATAATCAGTACTTTCGGTAATAAGGGGAAAATAATGATTGGACACTGTGCAGCCGCAATGATGTTCGACATTGCGGGCATCACGAGAGGGAAGAAAGTGGCAGTTCACCCGTTGGCAAAAACGGCCATTCAAAATGGAACAGCCACCGACGAGCAGTCGGAGACAGACGGCAACTTCTTTACGGCACAGGATGAAAACAGCATTTGGACCATGCTGCCGCAAGTAATTGAAGCATTGAAGTAAAACAGGACGGAAATCTCCCCCGCCTTGTTTCTGTCAGAATAAGGCGGAGGAGGTTCGTAAGTCACCGGGGCTCATCCATACATTTGCGACTTCTTCCGAAAAACACTACTTTTGCAGCCGCATTAAAAAATAGAAAACAAAAAACGGCTACATCTTATTATGACTGAAGAAAAACGTATCGGAAACTGGTGGGCGTTAAGCCCGTTGCTCGTATTCCTCTGCCTTTATCTCGTGACTTCCATCCTTGTAAACGACTTTTATAAAGTACCTATCACGGTGGCTTTCCTCGTTTCTTCGTGCTATGCCATCGCCATTACCAAAGGATTGAAGTTGGAACAACGCATCCATCAGTTCTCCGTGGGAGCTGCCAACAAGAACATCCTTCTGATGATATGGATATTCATTCTCGCCGGCGCCTTTGCACAAAGTGCCAAACAAATGGGAGCCATTGACGCGACCGTCAACCTGACGCTGCACATTCTCCCCGACAACCTGCTGCTGGCAGGAATATTCATCGCCGCCTGCTTCATCTCCTTATCCATCGGAACCAGCGTAGGGACCATTGTCGCCCTTACTCCTGTTGCCGTCGGACTGGCGGAAAAGACGGAGATAGCCCTTCCTTTTATGGTAGCTGTGGTGGTCGGCGGTTCTTTCTTCGGAGATAACCTCTCGTTTATTTCGGATACTACCATCGCCTCAACGAAAACGCAGGAATGCGAAATGCGCGACAAGTTCCGTGTAAACTCCATGATTGTGGTTCCGGCAGCCATCGCCGTACTGGGCATTTATATCTTCCGGGGATTATCCATTACCGCCACCCCTCAGGTGCAGACCATCGAGTGGATGAAAGTGATACCTTATATCATCGTATTGGGGACAGCCATTGCCGGCTTGAATGTAATGTTGGTATTAATTATAGGTATATTGGCAAGCGGCCTTATCGGCATCGCTACTGGAAGTTTCGGAGTTTTCGACTGGTTCGGAGCAATGGGGAGCGGGATAACGGGAATGGGAGAACTTATCATCATCACACTACTGGCAGGCGGTATGCTGGAAACTATCCGCTACAATGGCGGCATCGATTTCATTATCCGGAAACTGACGCGCCACGTCAACGGCAAGCGAGGCGCGGAGTTGAGTATCGCCGCCTTAGTCAGCATCGCCAACCTATGTACCGCCAACAACACCATTGCCATCATCACCATCGGCCCCATCGCCCGCAACATTGCACAGAAGTTCCAACTCGACCGGAGAAAAACCGCCAGTATCCTCGACACGTTCTCCTGTCTGATACAAGGCGTCATCCCCTACGGAGCACAAATGCTGATTGCGGCAGGACTTGCCAACATCTCACCTATCAGCATCATCGGCAATCTCTATTACCCATTCACGATGGGAACTTGCGCTTTGCTCGCCATCCTGCTGCGATATCCGAAACGATATTCGTAAAAAAAAGGCGAAATGTTTGTCAATCAAAAGAAAAGCCGTATCTTTGTGCCCGCTATTACGAGATAATGGCATAATTCAAATCAATCATTAAAAACAATTAGTAAAAATGGCAACTAAAATCAGATTGCAGAGACACGGACGTAAAAGTTACGCGTTCTATTCAATTGTAATTGCAGACAGCAGAGCACCACGTGATGGTAAATTTATTGAGAAGATTGGTACTTACAACCCCAACACCAATCCTGCTACAGTAGATTTGAATTTCGAAGCTGCATTGGCATGGGTACTGAAAGGTGCACAACCGACTGACACTGTACGTAACATTCTTTCTCGCGAAGGAGTTTACATGAAGAAACATCTTTTGGGCGGTGTAGCAAAAGGCGCATTCGGAGAAGCAGAAGCAGAAGCTAAATTCGAGGCTTGGAAAAACAACAAACAGTCAGGTTTGGCTGCTTTGAAGGCAAAACAAGACGAAGCTAAGAAAGCTGAAGCAAAAGCACGTTTGGAAGCAGAAAAGAAAGTAAACGAAGTGAAAGCAAAAGCACTCGCTGAAAAGAAAGCTGCTGAAGAAGCTGCAAAAGCTGCTGCTGAAGCACCCGCAGAAGAAGCAGCCCAGACTGAGGAAGCTCCTGCAACAGAAGCTGCTGCTGAATAATTTCGGCAGATTCCGAACAAGAAATCAGGAAAAAGCGATAAATCCTCTCCGGTGTTGTGCCGGAGGGGATTTTTTTTGTTCACCCCAAAGCAACACAGATGAAATATGCTCTAAAACATAACAAATAATTTATTTTATTTAAAATAAAATGCCTTACTTTGCATCAGCATAGTTCAGCACAGTCATCACTTATAACAACAGTATGAGACGAACGGATAGGAAAGCAACATTCGGACAACAGGTAAGCAAGGTAACGCAATTGGCAGACGCCCTCAGCCAAGCCATCTCCCGAAAAGAATTCCGCGAAGGAGATTCTTTGCCTTCCATCAATCGGCTAAGCGCACAATATGGAGTATCACGCGATACCGTATTCAAAGCCTTCCTCGATTTACGCGAGCGGGGATTGATTGACTCTACCCCCGGCAAAGGGTATTATGTAACAAGCCAGGTGACTAACGTACTCTTACTGCTCGACCAATATACTCCGTTCAAGGAAGCATTGTACAACAGTTTTGTGAAACGTCTGCCCATCAATCACAAAGTAGACCTGCTGTTTCACCAATACAACGAACGGCTATTCAATACCATTATCCGTGAATCGACAGGAAAATACAACAAATATATAGTGATGAATTTCGACAATGAGAAATTCAGCACGGCCTTGAATAAAATTCAACCCGGCAGGTTATTACTGCTCGACTTCGGCAAATTCAAGAAAGACAAGTATTTCCACATCTGTCAAGACTTCGACGAAGGATTCTACCAGGCACTAATGACGCTGAAAGACAGAATGCATAAATACCGCCAAATCGTTTTCCTGTTCTCACAAGGGCTGAAACATCCGCAAAGCAGCAAAGAATATTTCATCCGCTTCTGCTACGAGCAAGGGTTCCTGTACGAGATAGAGGAAGACATCGAAGACTTGGTGGTACGGAAAGAAACGGCCTACATCGCCATCAAGCAACAAGATGTGGTAAAGGTGGTAAAACTGGGAAGACGCGAAGGGCTGAAATGTGGAAAAGATTTCGGTCTGCTTGCCTACAACGACATCCCTTCTTACGAAGTTATTGACGAGGGAATCACGTCATTGAGCATTGATTGGGAGATGATGGGAAACGAAGCGGCCAACTTCGTTCTTAATGATGCGCCTATACGGAAGTACCTGCCTACGGAGGTCAGGCTCCGGAAGTCGCTTTAATTTTTTTGTCACATAATCAGCATAGTTCAGCACAGATATCAATTAACTATATAATTCATAAAGAAATCATGAAGAAGTATCCGAAAATCGGGATTCGTCCCACTATCGACGGTCGCCAGGGCGGCGTTCGCGAAAGCCTTGAAGAAAAGACAATGAATCTGGCTAAAGCAGTAGCCGAGTTAATCAGCAGCAACTTGAAAAACGGCGACGGCAGTCCGGTAGAGTGCGTCATTGCCGACAGCACCATCGGCCGTGTAGCCGAAAGCGCGGCGTGTGCCGAAAAGTTCGAAAGAGAAGGCGTGGGTTCTACCATCACCGTAACTTCCTGCTGGTGCTACGGCGCTGAGACAATGGACATGAACCCCTACTATCCGAAAGCCGTTTGGGGATTCAACGGAACCGAACGTCCGGGTGCGGTATATCTGGCAGCCGTACTGGCAGGACACGCACAGAAAGGTCTTCCCGCATTCGGTATTTACGGACACGACGTGCAGGATTTGGACGATAACACCATCCCCGAAGACGTAGCGGAAAAGATTCTTCGCTTTGCACGTGCCGCACAGGCAGTAGCTACCATGAGGGGTAAATCCTATTTGTCGATGGGTAGCGTATCTATGGGTATCGCCGGCTCTATTGTCAACCCCGATTTCTTCCAAGAATATCTGGGTATGCGCAATGAATCCATCGACCTTACGGAAATCATCCGCCGTATGGACGAAGGTATTTACGACCAAGAAGAATATGCGAAAGCAATGGCGTGGACAGAACAACATTGCAAAGTAAACGAAGGAGACGACTTCAAGAACCGTCCCGAAAAACGCAAGACGCGCGAGCAGAAAGACGCCGACTGGGAATTTATCGTGAAAATGACCATCATCATGCGCGACCTTATGACCGGTAACCCCAAACTGAAAGAAATGGGATTCAAGGAAGAAGCGCTGGGACACAACGCCATCGCAGCCGGTTTCCAGGGTCAACGCCAATGGACGGACTTCTACCCGAACGGCGACTACCCCGAAGCGCTGCTCAATACCTCTTTCGACTGGAACGGAATACGCGAAGCATTTGTGGTAGCTACCGAAAATGATGCTTGTAACGGCATCGCCATGTTGTTCGGACACCTGTTGACCAACCGCGCACAAATATTCTCCGACGTACGTACCTACTGGAGCCCCGAAGCCGTGAAACGTGTGACGGGCAAAGAACTGACGGGCTTGGCCGCCAACGGTATCATCCACCTTATCAACTCCGGAGCAACCACTCTCGATGGTTCGGGACAGTCTACAGACGAAGCTGGCAACCCCGTAATGAAAGAACCGTGGAACCTGACCGATGCTGACGTGGAAAACTGCTTGAAAGCAACAACCTGGTATCCGGCAGACCGCGATTACTTCCGCGGCGGCGGTTTCTCTTCCAACTTCCTGTCAAAAGGCGGAATGCCTGTCACGATGATGCGTCTGAACCTGATTAAAGGTCTCGGCCCCGTATTGCAAATCGCAGAAGGATGGACGGTGGAAATAGATGCTGAAATCCACCAAAAACTGAATATGCGTACTGACCCGACATGGCCTACCACTTGGTTTGTACCCCGCTTGTGCGATAAACCGGCTTTCAAAGACGTATATTCAGTAATGAACAACTGGGGAGCCAATCACGGTGCTATCAGCTACGGACATATCGGCCAGGACTTAATCACACTCGCTTCCATGCTCCGCATTCCCGTATGTATGCACAACGTAGAGGACACCGAAATCTTCCGTCCGGCTGCTTGGAATGCATTCGGCATGGATAAGGAAGGAGCTGACTACAGAGCTTGCACCACTTACGGTCCTATCTATAAATAATTTCAACAGAGACAAAAGAACATAAGGATGAAAGATGAAACAACTTCAATAAAACGGCTATGAATCTTCGATTAACACCGACCTTATGTTCTTTTGTTCGTTTGTCTAAATAAAAATAATTTCGACCTACTTAATTCTATTTTTTTATCTTTGCAATGATGATTACCAACGAACATATCGAACAATTCATAGAACAAGCACATCGCTACGGAGACGCCAAACTGATGCTTTGCAGCAGCGGTAACCTTTCATGGAGAATCGGCGAAGAAGCACTGATTTCCGGCACGGGTTCTTGGGTTCCCAACCTTTACAAAGAGAAAGTTTCCATCTGCAATATCGCCAGCGGAACACCGACCAACGGCGTAAAACCTTCGATGGAAAGTACTTTCCACTTGGGTATTCTCCGCGAGCGTCCGGACGTGAATGTAGTGCTCCATTTCCAGTCAGAATATGCCACAGCCGTCTCTTGCATGAAAAACAAGCCGACCAACTTCAACGTAACAGCCGAAATACCCTGCCATATAGGTTCGGAAATTCCCGTCATTCCTTATTACCGCCCCGGCTCTCCGGAACTTGCCAAAGCGGTAGTGGAAGCCATGCTGAACCACAACTCCGTGTTGCTGACCAACCACGGCCAGGTAGTCTGCGGCAAAGACTTCGACCAAGTATACGAACGTGCCACTTTCTTTGAAATGGCTTGCCGCATCATCGTTCAGTCCGGCGGCGATTATTCCGTACTGACACCGGAAGAGATTGAAGATTTGGAAATCTATGTATTAGGAAAGAAAACAAAATAACCTCCGTACATACCCTATATGATGAAAGATACCATCAGAAACACATATTTAGCAGCCGACTTTGGAGGAGGAAGCGGGCGAGTCATCGCCGGCTCCCTCCTGCACGGAAAGTTGGTACTGGAAGAGATACATCGTTTCCCCAACCGCCAGGTAAAACTCGGCAATCATGTTTACTGGGACTTCCCCGCTCTTTTTGAAGAGATGAAAACGGGGCTTAAACTGGCGGCACAAAAAGGATACAACGTACAAGGAATCGGTATCGACACCTGGGGAGTAGACTTCGGGCTGATTGACAAATATGGCAACCTGTTAGGAAATCCGGTTTGCTACCGGGATGCACGGACAGAGGGAATGCCGGCGGAAGTATTCAAAATTCTGAACGAACAAGCGCACTATGCCGACACCGGAATCCAGGTAATGGCAATCAATACGCTGTTCCAACTCTACAGCATGAAGATGCGCCAAGAGACCCAACTGGAACTTGCCAGCCGACTCTTATTCATGCCCGACCTCTTCAGCTATTTCCTGACGGGAGTAGCCAACAACGAATACTGCATCGCTTCTACTTCCGAATTGCTTGACGCACGCCAACGCGCCTGGTCTGTCCCTACTATCCGCGCCTTAGGACTTCCCGAACATCTGTTCGGCGAAATCGTCTTTCCCGGAACAATCAGAGGTACACTGAAAGAGGAAATTGCCCGCGAAACGGGATTGGGTGCCGTAGACGTCATCGCAGTAGGGTCGCATGATACCGCCAGTGCCGTAGCTGCCGTTCCCGCCACGGAATATCCCATTGCTTTCCTCAGTTCGGGCACTTGGTCACTGTTGGGAGTAGAAACAGACGAACCGATATTGACAGAAGAGGCTCGCCAGGCTCAGTTTACCAACGAAGGCGGTGTGGGAGGCCGCATCCGTTTCTTGCAGAACATCACCGGATTGTGGATTCTGCAACGCCTAATGAGCGAATGGAAAGCACGCGGAGAAGAACAAAGCTACGACACCATCATCCCACAGGCTGAACAGGCTGGGATTGACACCATCATTCCGGTTGACGACGATGCCTTTATGAACCCGGAAAATATGGAAACCGCCCTTCTTGACTATTGTCGGAAGCACGGATTCCAGGTTCCACAGGATAAAGCGGAAATCGTCAGATGCGTGCTCCAGTCGTTAGCGTTCAAATACCGGCAGGCAGTGGAACAACTCAACCGTTGTCTCCCCTCCCCGATTCGACAGTTGAATATCATCGGAGGAGGTTCGCAGAACAAACTGCTCAACCAACTGACAGCCGACGAACTCGGTATTCCCGTATACGCCGGTCCTGTAGAAGCTACCGCAATAGGCAATATTCTGACACAGGCGATGGCCAAAGGGGAAATTGCCGACCTTCGAGCATTGAGAGAAATCGTAACACACAGTGTTACATCACAAGTGTATTACCCTAAAAAATAAAAAGTATATGGAAACACCTCAAAACGGTTATCAAGTCCAATCTTACCAAGTACCCGTGAAACGCTACTGCCAGACGCTTGATTTGCGCGACTCTCCGGAATTGATTGCCGAATACCGCAAAAGACACAGCAAGGGGGAAGTATGGTCCGAAATCCTTGCAGGCATCCGCGAAGTAGGTATCCTCGAAATGGAAATTTATATTCACGGCACACGCCTGTTCATGATTGTAGAAACGCCGCTCGACTTTGACTGGGATACGGCAATGGCACGCCTGAACACTCTCCCCCGACAACAGGAATGGGAGGAATATATGGCTGTCTTCCAGCAAGCCGCTCCCGGAATGAGTTCGGCGGAGAAATGGAAACCGATGGAGAGAATGTTTCACTTGTACACTACCTAATAATAAACAACCAGAAAGAACCATGAAACCAACAAAACAGTCCATCTTATCCAAAGATGGTGTCAGTTATCTTATCCCCTTCATTCTCATTACTTCTTGTTTTGCGTTGTGGGGATTTGCCAACGATATCACCAATCCGATGGTGAAAGCATTTTCCAAAATCTTCCGTATGAGCGCAACCGACGGCGCACTGGTGCAGGTAGCCTTCTATGGCGGATATTTCGCGATGGCTTTCCCGGCGGCAATGTTCATCCGCCGTTTCTCCTACAAAGCCGGTGTGCTGTTAGGACTCGGTATGTACGCCTTCGGAGCTTTCTTATTCTTCCCTGCCAAAATGACGGGGGAATATTATCCGTTCCTGCTTGCCTACTTTATCCTGACCTGCGGACTTTCTTTCCTCGAAACAAGTTGTAACCCGTATATCCTCTCAATGGGAACGGAAGAGACTGCTACCCGCCGTCTGAACCTCGCGCAATCGTTCAATCCGATGGGTTCGCTCCTCGGAATGTATGTAGCCATGCAGTTTATCCAAGCCAAACTGCATCCCATGAGCAGCGAGGAACGTGCCTTGCTCAATGAAACTGAATTTCAGGCCATCAAAGAGAGTGACCTCAGTGTCTTAATCGCCCCTTACCTCACCATCGGGTTAATCATCGTGGCAATGCTGCTGCTGATACGTTTCGTAAAAATGCCGAAAAGCGGAGACCTGAACCACAACATCGATTTCTTCCCGACACTGAAACGCATCTTTACCCAAACCCGTTATCGCGAAGGTGTCATCGCCCAATTCTTTTATGTAGGCGCACAAATCATGTGCTGGACGTTCATTATCCAATACGGTACACGCCTGTTCATGTCGCCGGAGTTCGGTATGGATGAAAAGAGCGCAGAGGTTCTTTCGCAGCAGTACAACATCATCGCAATGGTTATTTTCTGCATCAGCCGCTTTATCTGTACCTTTATCCTACGCTATCTCAATGCAGGCAAGCTACTGATGATTCTCGCAATCTTCGGAGGAGGATTCACGTTGGGCGCTATCTTCCTGCAAAACATCTATGGAATCTACTGCCTGGTAGCAATATCCGCCTGTATGTCCTTGATGTTCCCCACCATCTACGGCATTGCCCTGAAAGGACTTGGCGACGACGCAAAATTCGGAGCAGCCGGACTTATCATGGCTATCTTAGGTGGTTCCGTACTTCCTCCGTTGCAGGCGTGCATCATCGATATGAAAGATATCGCCTGGTTGCCGGCCGTCAACGTTTCTTTCATCCTGCCTTTAGTGTGCTTCCTCGTAATCACTGCCTATGGCTATCGGACGATGAAAAGGAACTGGTAAAATACACCTACTGCTTTTATTCAACACACGGATTACACGTGGTCTCACGGTCTCAAGTGAGCTGCGTGTAATCCGTGTCTGTATAGATACCTGCCGCCAATATTACAGGTTTTTCATTACGTAATATACAAATGTTTTGTTACCTTTGCCTATAGTATTGTTCTATTCAAACTAATGGTCGTTATGAATATACCTGTGAATACGTTCCGCAAGCTCCCGATAGGGATACAAAGTTTTGAAAAACTTCGTTCAGAAGGATTCGTGTATGTAGATAAGACAGCCCTTGTGTTTCGCCTGGCTCAAGCAGGTATCCCTTGTTTTCTCAGCCGTCCCCGACACTTCGGAAAAAGTTTGTTGCTTTCTACCTTCGAAGCCTACTTCAAAGGACAGAAAGAGTTGTTCAAAGGGCTTGCCATCGAGCAGTTGGAGCAGCATTGGTATGAATATCCGGTGTTACACTTAAGCCTAAATGCCGAAAAATATGACAGCCGCGAACGATTAGAGAAAATACTTGAACTGCAATTGGAAAACTGGGAAACAAAGTATGGCGTTAACAAAGGTACAATGACATATTCCGGACGTTTTTCCACTATCATCCAACGTGCTTATGAACAGACCGGACGCCGTGTTGTAGTACTTATTGACGAGTATGATAAACCCATGCTCCAAACACTCGACAATCCCGACTTACAGGATGATTTCCGTAAAACGTTAACTGCTTTCTATACAGTGCTCAAAGATGCCGACCGGTACCTTCAATTTGTCTTTATCACCGGAGTGACCAAGTTTGCACAAATGGGTATATTCAGCACACTCAATCAGTTGAATGACATCAGCTTCGACCTTGAATACAACACACTTTGCGGAATGACGTGTGAAGAAATCGAAGCCACATTTGTACCGGAATTGCACGCATTGGCAAAACAGACGGAAACAACTTACAAGCAAGCAATAGCACAACTGACCCTCCAGTACGACGGTTACCGTTTCACTCCGGAAAAGGAATTTACCCCGATGTACAATCCTTTCAGTGTACTTAGTGCACTTTCAAAATCACGGTTCGGTGACTACTGGTTTGCCAGTGGAACTCCTACTTTTTTGGTAGAGATGCTGAAAAAGACGGATTTCGACCTTCGGCAACTCGAAGGCATTGAAGTATCCGCCGCCTCATTGAGTGACAATAGGGGGAACATCAGCAACCCTGTTCCGATGATTTATCAAAGCGGATATCTGACTATAAAAGCATACAACAACGAATTTCGCGAATATACCCTGGGCTTTCCGAATGAAGAGGTGAAATACGGTTTTCTTAATTTTGCCGCACCTTTCTATACTCCGGTAGCGTCCACTGATACATCTTTTTATATCGGTAAGTTCGTCCGCGAACTACGCAGTGGCGACGTAGAGGCTTTCCTTACCCGCCTGACCTGTTTCTTCGCCGACTTCCCTTACGAACTGAACACTAAAACGGAACGTCACTACCAAGTGGTATTCTACCTGGTTTTCAAACTGATGGGACAGTTCACCCAAGCAGAGATTCGTACTGCTACCGGACGTGCCGATGCCATCGTAAAGACTGCGGATTATATTTACATATTCGAATTCAAACTGTACGGCACTACCCAAGAAGCCTTACAGCAAATTGACGACAAAGGTTACCTCCTGCCCTATACTGTAGACGGCAGGCAATTAGTAAAAGTCGGCGTTGCTTTTGATGCCGAAAAGAGGAACTTGGGAGAATGGTTGGTTGTACAAGAATAACAAAAACATCTTTACCTGAACATGAGCAAACTATCCAAACCGGAACACATCCGAAAAGAATTGCAAACCTTAGCAGACACCAAATATAAGGAATTTCATTCCGCCTTAGTGCCCGGCAGTGAGAATATCCTCGGTGTACGTATCCCGCAACTACGGACATTGGCAAAAGAAATTGCCCAAAGAGACGACTGGCGTACGTTGGTAGAAGCAACGGACACCCGCTATTACGAAGAAACAATGCTTCAGGGAATGATTATCGGACGGGCGCATATGGAAACAGACGAACGAATAAAGTATATACGGATGTTCGTCCCGCGCATCGATAACTGGGCTGTGTGCGACATCTTCTGCGGTGAACTGAAAATTGCCGTCAGGAAAAACACAGAAATCATGTGGCAACTTATCCAACCGTACCTCACCTCTTCCAAAGAGTTTGAAATACGTTTCGGCATAGTAATGCTTTTCCATTATGTGGATAAAGACCACATCGACACCCTGCTGACATACGCAGACACCTTCTGCCACGAAGCCTATTACGCACGAATGGCTATGGCCTGGCTACTATCCGGCTGCTACGTCAAGTTTCCTGAAAAGACAATGGAATATCTCAAGCAAAGCAAGTTGGATAACTGGACATATAACAAAGCATTGCAGAAAACCATCGAATCCCTCCGCATAGACAAAGAGACCAAAGACCTGCTCCGAACAATGAAACGGCGATAATGATTACAGACAAAAAAGGGAGGTACCTGTTCTTACTTCAGCGGTACAAAGATTTGTTTCACTGTCGGATTTAACGACCTCCCCCACTTTGTGCGGGTATTTACTCATACCATAGGAATATCACCATCCAAATACCGGAAACAATTTACAGAGGGGAAATTGCATTAACGCCCCTCTCTCTTCTCCCTTCTCCTTCTACTCCGCCGCCTTTGCTGCTTCCGGCGACTGTAACGCTGCCACTTCTTATATACCATCCAGCCGCTCATCAAGGCAACGACCACAAAAATAAGAATTGTAATCCCCACGCCTAAATTATCGCCTTTGATACGCGACCAGATATCGAGTACCTCTTTCGTCTTATCGCCGAAGTCCCGAATCATGGCACAGCGTTCCACCACCTTACGGTCGGGATACTGTATCTTGTCAATCTGTATGCTGTCAGCACCCTCGCCGAAGAAATAACTCAGGTCGGCATAATACTCAAGCGTGGTATCTATTTTTTCCTCCAGAATCTCGGGAGTGGCAATCGAACTTACATAGCCGCAGAAATCCATGTTCCGCAGGGCAATGTCCGGCCGGCACATAAAATTGATAAAGTAACTGGCGGCTTTCGTATTCTTCGCATATTTGGGAATCACCCATCCGTCATACCAGATATTGCTTCCCTCACGGGGCACTTCATAATCCAAGTCAACGCCCACCGCATCAGCCTCCTCAATTGCCCACATCGCGTCACCGCTCCAGGTCATGTTGAGCCAGGTCTTGTTTTTGGTCATCATCTCCTTGCCGAAGTCGGCTTCCCAGCCTGCGATATTGGGTTTGAGCGCTTTCAGATACCTTTCCGCCAGTTCCATTGCACGCGGAGAGTAGTCGTTCATCAGTTCTTCCACCGTCACACTGCCTCTTCCAACTCTTTGGCGTGCGCGTAAATGACGGCAGTTCCGTAGGCATCACGGTAACTGTCTTTCATCAAGATTTTTCCGGCATACTGCTTGTCCCACAGGCAGTTCCAAGAGGCTGCCACCGAGTCGGGGATAAAGGCACGATTGTAGAGGATACCCGCCGTACCCCACATATAGCACACCGCATAGCGGCTGGCAACTTCGCCCGACTGCCCCAACTTATTAATCTGCTCACGGATGAACGGCGACACATTGTTCATGTAATTGGGAGAATGAGCAAAGGCCGTGTCGATAGGCAGCAACAACTGTTTCTTCAACATCCGTTCGATGATGTATTCCGAAGGGCAGACCACATCGAAATCCTCGTGTCCCCGCTCAATCTTGGTCAGCATAATCTCATTGATGTCGAACGTCTGGTAAACGATGCGTATGTCCTCACCGGTCTCCTCCTTATAATAGGCTTGGAAATCCTCCAGCACACTGTCGCCGATATAATCCGCCCAATTATAGATTTTAAGAACCCGTTCGCGGGGTTCGCCCGAATTGTAACATCCCGCCAGACTCAGCAACGACAGGAGCACAGGAATAATTCTCTTCATAACTACAAGTTTTATACGATAGCGACAGGCGAACTATTTCTTCTTTCCCGCCCGATGATTAATCACAATAAGCAACGCTAACACCACCACAAAGATGATGGCGGAGAGCGGACGCAGTTCCGGCGTCAGTCCGCCTTTGCGGGCATCGGCGTAGATATAGGTGGAGAGCGTCTCCAATCCCTGGTTGCCGATGGTAAATACCGTCACGGCAAAGTCGTCGATAGAGAGTGTCAGTGCAAGCATGAAGCCGCTTATCATTCCGGGACGAATCTCCGGCACGATGACTTTCCACAACGCCTGCATGGGAGTGGCGCCCAAATCGAGGGCAGCCTCATAGATGTTCGGGTTCATCTGTTTCAGACGCGGCAAGACGCTCAACACCACGTAAGGCGTGCAGAACGTGATGTGTGCAAGCACCACAGTGGTATATCCCTGCGTGATTCCCAACGAGACAAACAGAAGGAACAACGAAATACCCGTGATGATATCGCCGTTGAGGATAGGAATACTGTTGACAAAGCCAATCGCCTTGCGCGAGCGGGATTTCAGGTTAAAGATACCGATGGCGGCAACGCTGCCCAACAGGGTAGACGCCGTAGCAGCCAACAAAGCAATGGTAATCGTATTTACTAATGCATTCATCAGCGAATGGTGCGTGCCCGTGGTGAAGAGCGAGGTGTAGAGCTTGGTAGAAAAACCCGTCCAGTTGCCCAGCACCTTCGCTTCGGTAAACGAATAGATAACGATAATCACGATAGGCGAATAAAGCAGCAACAGCAATATCCACAAATAAGCCTGTGCAAATAGTTTCTTTACCATAGTCCGCCTCCTTCGTTTGAGTTGTCTTTATCGTCTGTGCCCAACAAGGAAGTGGCGGCAATCAGCAGCAGCATGATAAGCGAAAGTGCCGCTCCATAGTTCCACATACTGTTGTTGATGTTCTCCTGAATCGTCGTACCGAAGAGTTTGATGTTGTTCATCGTCAGCAGCTCGGCAATGGCGAAGGTCGATATGGTGGGCATGAATACCATCATGACGCCACTCATCACCCCCGGCATGGAGAGCGGAAGAACTGCCTTCAGAAAGACCTGCACGGGATTGGCACCCAAGTCCTGCGCCGCTTCGATGTAGCTGTGGTCCATCTTCTGCAACGTATTATAAATAGGATAAATCATAAAAGGAATGAAGTTGTACACCATACCGAATATCAACGCCCCTTCGCCCAACGGTACACTGAAAAAGTCGAACAGGGCAACCGTGGCCAACGTACGCACGAGAATATTCACCCACATCGGCAGAATAAACAAGACGACCATCGTCTTCGAGCGGTTCAGACGGCTGTTGCTCAGTATCCATGCGGCGGGATAGCCCAGCAAGATGCACACAAGGGTGGTGATAATGGCAATACCTATCGAATAGACAAAGGTATTGATTGCTTCGGGATGTTCGAAGAACTTCTGAAAATTGGCAAGCGTCAGACGGCCGTTGTCGTCGGTAAATGCATACACGACAATCAGTAGCAACGGAATGACGACAAAGATTGCCGAAAAAATAATGTAAGGCAGCGTCCAGCTCTTGCGCGACGACAAAAAGACTAAAAACCTCTTATTCACTTCCTTTCCTGTTAATCGGTTATTTTAATTACACGAATGGCTTCCGGAGGGATGGTGATACCTACGCGGTCGCCATCGTCCCACACATCGTTCGTGTCTACAAACACATTCTCGTCCCAGTCGGAAAAGACGGTGAGGTGATAGTGGTCGCCCTTGTAAAGAATGAACTTCACTTCGCCCGTCAACATTCCGTCCTCTTCGTTGTCCTGAAGCACTACCTTGTCGAAATCGACTTCCACCCGGACGGCGCTATCGGGAACCGCGCCTTCCGCCGGAGCACACTCGAAAGTGCAACCCAGGAATTCCACATGAGTGGCGTCGAGCAGCTTGCCTTCAAACGTATTGCAGACGCGTTCCTTCTGCATGATATGGATGTCGAAAGGCTTCACTAACAGACCGACCTCCGCTCCTACCTCAAAGTGGTGGTAGTCTTGCACAAGAAACTCATAACCGCCGCAAAGCACCGTCATCTCATAGTGCACGCCCTTGAAGATGGAGGTCTGCACCACGCCCGTCAACTGTGCCATGTCCGAAACCGGGAAAATATACAAATCCTCCGGACGTATCACTACATCTACGGGGGTGTTTTCGCCGAATCCTTCGTCTACGCATTCGAACTCCGCGTCGCAGAAGCGCACCAACTTGTCGCGTACCATCGTACCGTTCAGGATGTTGCTCTCGCCGATAAAGTCGGCAACGAACGAGTTGACCGGCTCGTTGTAAATATCAATCGGCGTGCCAATCTGCTGAATCTTGCCTTCGCTCATTACGACAATCGTGTCGCTCAGCGTAAGCGCCTCCTCCTGGTCGTGGGTGACGTAGACAAAGGTGATACCCAGGGTTTTATGCATCTCCTTCAGTTCCATCTGCATATCCTTGCGCATTTTCAGGTCGAGTGCCGCCAACGGTTCGTCGAGCAGAAGCACTTCGGGTTCATTAACGATGGCACGGGCGATGGCTACACGCTGCTGCTGTCCGCCGGAGAGCGAATCGACATCGCGGTATTCGTAATCGGTCATGCCCACCATTTTCAGTGCCGCCTTCACTTTCTTTTCGATGGTCTGCTTCGGAGTCTTTTTCAGTTTCAGGCCGAAAGCGATGTTGTCATATACATTCAAATGCGGAAACAGGGCGTATTTCTGAAATACCGTGTTCACCGGACGCTTGTGGGGCGGAGTCTGTGTGATTTCCTTACCCGAAATTCGTATTTCGCCTTCCGAAGCCGTCTGAAAACCGGCTATGAGACGCAACAACGTGGTTTTTCCGCAACCGGAAGGTCCGAGGATGGTCACAAACTCGCCTTTCTTCACGTTCAGCGTCACATCATCCAATGCTGTTTTCTCGCCAAAATACTTCGAGACATGGCTCACTTCAATGATGGATTTATCTTCTTGCATATTCATACTAAAAGTTTGGGGTGCAAAGGTACATATTTCTACGGTTTTCGCATAGTGTTAATCTAATATAACAGTGTTTTTCGATGCACGAGAGAAAAATAATCTATCTTTGCATAAATATTTATTCACTAATTTTACAAAATCATGAAAAAGTTAACTTTTTTAGTTCTCGCAACTGCCACAATGGGCATGGTAGCCTGTGGCGGCGGAACGCAAAACGGATACGTTATCACCGGAACCGTAGAAGGTGCAAACGATGGTGACAGTGTATTCTTGCAGGAACGGGCCAACCGGAGATTCGTCTCGCTGGACACTGCCGTCATTACTAACGGAACCTTCACTTTCAAAGGTACGCAGGACTCTACCGTGAGCCGTTATATCACTTGCAAAACACAGAACGCTCCGTTGCAAATGGACTTCTTCCTCGAAAACGGAAAAATCAACATCGCACTGACCAAAGACAACGACTCTGCCACCGGAACTCCGAGCAACGATGCATACCAGGAACTCAGAACTCCGATAAACGACCTTCGTTCCAAAGCAATAGCTATCTATCAGTCTATGAGAGACACTACCCTCACCGACGAAGAGAAGATGGCAAAACAGGAGGAAAACGCGAAACTGCAAGAAGAATATGCTACGCTTATCAAAGAAGGGGTGAAGAAAAACATCGGCAATCCGGTGGGTGTGTACTTCTTCAAACAGACATTCTACGACAACTCAACGGCTGAAAACGAAGAATTGTTGCAGGCAATTCCCGCACAATATCAGAACGACGAGGTAATCGTACACATCAAAAAGCAGATTGAAAAAGAGAAGAAAACTGCGATAGGCAGCAAATTCACAGACTTCGAGATGCAGACTCCCGAAGGAAAGACAGTGAAATTGTCTGATTACGCAGGTAAAGGCAAGGTGGTATTGGTTGACTTCTGGGCAAGCTGGTGCGGTCCCTGCCGTCGCGAAATGCCTAACTTAGTAGAAACTTACGCCAAATACAAAGACAAGAACTTTGAAATCGTAGGGGTTTCTTTAGACCAGGACGGTGCTGCCTGGAAAGAGGCTATCAAGAAATTGAATATGACCTGGCCGCAAATGTCCGACCTTAAGTTCTGGCAAAGCGAAGGGGCACAGCTTTATGCCGTAACCGGTATTCCCCACACCGTACTGATAGATGGCGAAGGAACTATCATCGCACGAGGACTTCACGGTGAGGAATTGCAAACAAAAGTTGCGGAAGCCCTCAAGTAAGTAAGTATAGGAAACGATTGTTTCGAGTATAGGAAACGATTGTTTCGAGTATAGGAAACGACAGTTTCAAGCATAGGAAACAACAGTTTCAAGCATAGGAAACGACAGTTTCAAACATTGGGAACGATTGTTTCAAACATTGGGAACAATAGAAAACCCCTGCATCTGTAAAAAGTTGCAGGGGTTATTTCTATCTTGAAAAAGCAGGAAGACGATTCACCTTCCCGGCTTTTTTCATGAAGCAATTACACAAACCAGCGTACGTAGCAGAAGTCCTGACGGTGCGGAAGGTCTTGGTTCTTCGGGAACATACGGTAAGAAACCTTGAAGCTACCGGCGTTGGACAAGCTGTGTTTCACCTGGAATGTATACAGGTTGCCCTCTTTCTTGATTACATCAAACGGTTCTACGGAGTAGATGTGCTGTTTGCCGTCTGCCGTTGCGTAAGTAGTAACCAGTTCAAGTCCTATGGCGTCGTTCAAACCTTTCTCGTCGATTACATAAGTAATGGTGTACTCTTTTCCGCTTTCGATGTCGCCATTCTTCAGCTCTTCCACTTTGTCGCAAGATACGATTTCGATGGAATCCCATTTAGCGACAACTTCTTCTTTCCAGGCAGCGATTTCTTTTGCCTTCGCATTGTTATCGGCAGCCAACGCAGCGAAACGTTTTGCCTGCTTGCAATAGAACTTGCTGTAGTAATCGTCCAATTGGCGCTTCATTGTATAATGAGGAGCAATCTGTGCGATAGAGTTCTTCACTACCTTCACCCAGCCTTCGGAATAGCCTTTCTTATTGCGTGCGTAATACAACGGCATGATTTCAGTCTCAAGAATGCTGTAAATGGTAGCAGCATCCAACTGGTCTTGGTGTTCCTGGTTCTGATAAGTACGTTTTTCGGTCAACGCCCATCCTGCACCTTCGCGGTAACCTTCCAGCCACCAACCGTCCAATACGGAGAAGTTGACAACACCGTTCATCAGCGCCTTCTCACCCGATGTACCCGATGCTTCCAACGGACGGGTCGGAGTGTTCAGCCAGATATCAACGCCGGAAACAAGACGACGTGCCAGCTGCATATCGTAGTTTTCGAGGAAGATAATCTTACCCAGGAATTCCGGGCGGCGGGAGATTTCGATGATGCGCTTAATCAAGCCCTGTCCTGCTCCGTCGTGCGGATGCGCCTTACCGGTGAAGAGGAACTGTACCGGATAATCGGGGTTGTTCACAATCTTAGCCAGACGTTCGAGGTCGGTAAATAGCAGGTGTGCACGCTTGTAAGTAGCAAAACGACGACCGAAACCTATCAGCAACGCGTTCGGATTGATTTTATCCATCAGCGAAACGATGCGCGAGGGGTCTCCCTGGTTCTTCAGCCAAGTGTCGCGGAACGACTTGCGGATGTGGTCGACCAACTTGTTCTTCATCTTCATACGTGTTTCCCAGATTTCTTCGTCGGGCACGTTGTAGATAGCTTCCCAAATCTTAGGATTGGACTGGTCGGCCAGGAAGCTGTCCTTAAAGTATTTGGAGTATAGTTGTTTCCATTCCGTAGCGCTCCATGTGGGGAAGTGGACACCGTTTGTCACATAGCCTACGTGGCTCTCTTCGGGGAAGTAACCTTTCCAGATGGAAGAGAACATTTCTTGCGATACTTTTCCGTGCAACCAACTTACACCGTTCACTTCCTGCGAAGTGTTGCAAGCGAAGACCGACATACAGAAACGTTCGCCTCTGTCGCCCGGATTGTTGCGTCCGAGGTCCATCAGGTCGTCCCAGGTGATGCCCATCCGTGCAGGATAACCGCTCATGTATTTGCCGAACAGACCTTCGTCGAAATAGTCATGGCCGGCAGGAACCGGTGTGTGAACTGTGTAGAGAGAAGAGGCACGAACCAACTCGATAGCCTGTTCGTAAGTCAGCCCTGTTGCCACATAGTCGCAGATGCGCTGAACGTTGATAAGTGCAGCGTGTCCTTCGTTGCAGTGGTAGATGTCTTTCTGGATACCCAATGCTTTCAGTGTCAGGATACCACCGATACCCAACAGGATTTCCTGTTTCAGACGGTTCTCCCAGTCGCCTCCGTAGAGCTGGTGAGTGATAGGACGGTCGAACTCGCTGTTCATCTCATTGTCCGTATCGAGCAGGTACAGAGAGATGCGTCCTACGTTGACACGCCATACGTTGGCATGAACATAATAATCAAGGTAAGGAACATCGACTACCAACGGCTTGCCTTCTGCATCCAGCACACGGTCGATGGGAAGCTGGCCGAAGTTCTGTGCTTCGTAGTTGGCAATCTGCTGTCCGTCCATAGAAAGTGTCTGGGTGAAGTATCCGTAACGGTAAAGGAAACCTACGGCACACAAATCGACATTGCTGTCGGAAGCCTCTTTCAAATAGTCGCCTGCCAATACGCCCAAACCGCCTGAATAGATTTTCAGTACATGGCTCAATCCGTACTCCATGCTGAAATAGGCTACCGAGGGACGTTGGTTGTCGGGCTTCACATCCATGTAAGCTCTGAACTTCGCATAAACTTCGTTCATTCTTTTCAGAATCACCTTGTCATTAGCCAAAGCCTCCAGCTTTTCGTAACTCATACGCTCCAGCAACAATACCGGATTCTGACCGCATTCTTTCCAAAGAGCAGGGTCTAAGTCTCTGAACAGTTCGGTTGCTTCATAGTTCCATGCCCACCAAATGTTACGTGCGATTTCAGACAACTTCTCCAACTCGGCCGGTATACGTGACTTTACAGTAACCTCTTTCCAGTTGGGAGTATTCACATTACTAACTTTAACTCTCATAATGTTTTTGTTTACTTATTGATGAATAATTTCTTTCTTAACTCAACTGACGCTTCATCGCATTGCGTAAAGCAACATCGTAAGCCTCATAATAATATTGGATGAAATGTTTCCACAAAGCCTGCTCGGCAACGTCGGCGGCACGCTTGCGGATTTCCTTCACTTCTTTCTCCGGCTTATCGGCGAAGAGCGTAATCGTATCCTTGATGCCATCTGCCACTTCCGAGTAGTTATAATCCGAACGATGCAGCACTTCTACTCCATCGTCGATGCCATGCTGGTTTTTCAGGCTGTTTACCCAAAGCCCGAATCCTGCCAGGTCGGTCGTAATTGTCGGCACGCGGAAGGCTACGCTTTCCAACGGGGTGTATCCCCAGGGTTCGTAATAGGAAGCATACACACTCAAATCTTGCCCGAGCAGCAGGTCGTAATACTCCTTATTCATAATGCCGTCGCGGCCGTTGAGGTAGCAAGGCACGAAAATCACCTTCACTTTATCTTCCGGACGGTTGCCCATTCCCAAGTATTTCAGCATATCCAACACCTGGTCGTGGGTCATGTTGTGCAGCCAATGGGTGACAAACGGCACTTCCAGGGCGGTGTCAAACTTCTTCTTGCTTTTCAAGCGTTCCTGCAAGTCTTCGCGAGGCTCGCCTACCCAACCGGGCACATTGATAAAGGCCAACACATTCTTATGCAGATTCTTATCGCGGTTCAAACGGTTCAAGGCTTCGAGGAATACGTCGATTCCTTTGTTCTTGAATTCATAGCGTCCGCTGGTTCCGACAATCAGCGTATCGTCGCCCAGGTTGGTGCCCAACAACTTATTCGCCACATTCAGCATCAGTGCACGCGCACGCTTGCGTTTGCCGGTGAAGGTACTTCCTTTCGGCACAAAGTCGTCTTCAAAACCGTTCATCAGCACTACATCCGCCGGCTTGTCGAGCAATTCCTTGCATTCATTGTTGGTAATCTCACTGACTGTCGTGAAGCAGTCGACATAATGTGCCGTCTGTTTCTCAATCGAATGTTTCGACTGCATATTCAACTCTTGCGCCATCTGGTCGCCATTGTAAGCAAAGAGATAGTCGTACAACGGTTTATGGTTGCCGGCTATCGAACGGCCGATAGAGGTCGCATGGGTTGTAAAAATAGTACCTATCTCGGGCACAGCATCCTGTACGTAAAGTGCTCCCATTCCTGTCATCCACTCGTGAGCCTGATATACCACCTTATCCGTATCTGTCAGGTTGTAACGATAGAAACTCTCTACCACCTTGCCCGCAGCATACGAGAACATGGACGCTTCGTCATAATCACCATAAGCGTGCAACGAATCGACTTGATAACGATTCCACATTTCTGTATATATATCGTTCTTCTTCTGAAAAAAAGGTTGGAAATCAACTAAGATGACTATAGGTTGACCGGGAATATTCCATCGTCCGACACGAACGGAGAGTTCGTCTTTCTCATGCGCATATTGCTTCCATGCAGCACACAAATTGTCAGACTCAATGAACAGAGGGTTTTCCTTTCCTTGCCACACGTCAGGACCGATGAAGAAGATTCTATCACGAAACGCTGCCTGCAATGTATTTGCTCGCGTGGACAAAACAGTATATATCCCTCCTACTTTATTACATACTTCCCAACTGGATTCGAAGATATAATCGGGGGTTAATAAATCTTTTACCATATAATATATTAAAACTCTTTTTAGTATGCGGGTGCAAAAGTACACATTATTCTTTGAAAAATAATACTTTATATAAAAAATATGAGGCAGGAGGAAGAAAGATACATCTGTTTGCAGTAAAAAAAATAATATCCCCTTACTAACGCAAAGCCGCATTAACAAGGGGATTCAAGCATTTTTCAGAGGGAATTATACTTCTGAAAATCTAATATGAAAACAATATGTCCGGATATTACACCATCAATGCTGCCACCAACGCCAAAATAGCGTAAAACTCGGGAAGAGCCGCATAAATCATCGTGTTGGTCTGCACGTCGTGTCCCTGAGAGATGCCAAGAATACCGTTAGCACATACCTGGCCCTGACGGATAGCCGAGAACAAGCAAACCAAGCCGACGCCAAGTCCGACACCCAACATCAACGGTCCGTCTGTCGAGAAGTCTCTGCCCATAGACATCAGGAAAGCCACAAAACCATACAAACCCTGAGTAGCCGGAAGTGCCGACAGAATCATATAGCCTGCAGACTTGGAAGGGTCTTTCTTCAAAGCGCCCTCTGCCGCATTTCCCGCAATGGTTGTACCAAAACAACTACCGATTCCTGCAAGGGCCAACATCAGGCCCAAACCCAAATAACCTAAAACTTCATTCATAACTTTTCTATTTTTATTTATTTTCTAATTGATTATTTTTTCACTGTGGCAAATGGTTTATAGGCTTCGCCCTTACCATTATAACCGGAATTCTTAAAATATTCGACAAATGTAAGACGGAGCGGGTGCACAAAGGCACTCAGACAAGACATGGCGATGTTCAGCGTATGACCGAAGATTAATATCAGTCCGCAGAATAGCCAGCCAAGCACCGGTCCTGCCGCATCGTTTACCATAAAAGCAAGCTGATTGAATACCCCGCCGAGCATAGCGCCCGCCAGACCCAAAGCATAGAGACGGATGTAGGAAAGGACATCTCCCAACAGCCCTGTAGCCATGTTGTAAGTATCCCATATACCTGCACCGATATTGGTAAATACGTTCCGATGGATGTTATTCAACAAATAGATACCGATGGCAGAAACACCGCCAATCACTATAAATGCCCAGGTAGAAACGTCTTCGGAAATCACTTTGAAGAAGGAAAGACCGCCGGTGCAGATAAATCCGACTACCAGCAACAACCATCCCCATGCACTAAGCGACTCCTTAAATCCGAAACGTACAGTCTGGCCGATTGCCTTCACCAGCATAGCAATACAGATATGTACCACACCGATGATGAGCGCCAGCAACATCTGTTTGTCGTATGTCGTTTCGCCGATTTTTCCTACAATCATAAACTGTTTCAGTTTTTCGGGCAACTCAAGGTCGAACAGATTCACACCGAAGAATGTACCCAATATGGCACCGATAACAGCCGTAAAGACTCCCAACGTTATCACTAAGTTCATCATTCCGCGCATGGATTCCGGCATTTTCTTCTTTAATATAAAACCTAAAAGAATCAAAGCCAGTCCGTAACCTGCATCTCCCATACAAAAAGCAAAGAAGAGCGAGAAGAACGGCGCAAGAATCGGTGTCGGGTCGAACTCTGCGTAGTCGGGCATACCATACATCTTGGTCAACACCTCGTACATACGTGTAAATGCATTGTTCTTCAACTTAATGGGAGCATTGTCTTCCCGCGTTGCCGAACGCATCTCGTAATATACGCTGCTATTGTCGAGCAATGACTGAACTTCTGCCTGATTCTCTTCGGGAATCCAGCCTTCGAGCAACACAACTACGCCTTCGGCCATTCCCCTACTGTTCCGCTTTACTTTCAGCAAGTCGATTTCTCCTTCCAGTTCGATGCTGGAACTTTCCAACGTGCGATAATATCTTTTGCAGAATGTTTTCAATTCGTCTTTTGCCTGCAAAAGCATTTCTTCCGTATCGGCTTTCTTGTCTTTCAGTTCAGACAGGCTTAAGGATGGCAAACGGAGTGGTTCCAACTCCAACTGCGCAGGTTGCGGAGTGACAGTCACAAAGTAAAGATGTCCGCCGGATTCGTTCACGACAATAGCGCCGGAATCTTTCACCCATGCTTCGTCAAACTCCTTCTCCGGACAAGTGTAAAAGCACATAGAGAAACCGGACTCTTCCAGCCGACGAACCGACTTCCAATCGAAATCGCCCCACACTTCCATCTGTGCAATATCCTTCGAGATAGCCGGAAGCTGTTGGTTCACATCCTGTATACGTGCCTGCAAATCTTCATATTGCTGTACCAGACTGTCTGCCGACCGGTCTGCATAGACCGTTTCATCCGGTTGCTTCTCAGCCAACGCATACATATTTTGAAGCATATTCTTATACAGCACACGCTTCTGTATGAATTGCTGCAAGTCGTCGTCCATCTCGCCCAACTGCTTTTCGACAATATGGACAACTCCCAGTTCCCGGATTTTCTGCAAAAACAACTCGTATTCTTTGTGATAAACAAGGAATGTAAGTTTCTTCATTTTTGTAATCATGCTTCTACCTCCTTCCTCTTTTCCTGATGGGACTTCATAATCTTTTGCGAAGACTTCGACAGATTCTCTTCATCTTCCATAAACCGCTTAATCTTTCGCAATGCATCCTGATAGCCCGGTATCTGTACCTTCTCAAAAAGATTTACTTTCTGAGTGGTCTTTTTCCTTGCATGTTCTAACAAATTCAACTTGGCGAGCATGAATTCACGTTCGATTGCCGTATGAGCAAGCTCTTCCAAAAGATGGATACCATCGGCATACCACTTGGGAGCGTTAAACATACTGTAAGGACGTATCTCGAATTCTACATTTTCGAGCAACGGCACACGTACGCCCGCAATTTTCTTTACACCAAGATGAACATCATTTACCTTTATCAATGAAGCGTCAAACTCATTCCAAAGGGCGAACATGGCTTCATAGGCCTGAATCTGCTGTTCGAGCCTATCCTCCAAATCAGCCGCTTCCGTTTTGCAGCGTTTCACTTCCATGCGGAGGGCGCTTTCCTTGTTCTTTATAATAGGAAGCGTACGCACCCGCACTTTCAGTTGCTTTTCAAGCTGCTGAAGAGAGGTTTTGTTATATTGAAACTTTATAGCCACGTTGTTAATTACTAATTATAAATTATTAATCACCAGTTTATTGTTATTCGTCTTTCGGCCAATATTGGTCAACAAGCTCTTTCTTGATATTGACTTCTTCCGGACGGAAATATCTGCCGAACAAGCCCCAAGCCACATCCAGCATTTCAGTAGTATCCAGATTGACATCAATAGCCAACAACTGATTAGAATAATCTTTCGCAAAAGCCAGCGTACGTTCGTCGTAGTTCGTCAGGTCGAAACCGTTTTCCATTTTTGTCTTGGCATTAGCGGCATCGGCATACAGACGCACGGCAGCATTCATCACCTGCGGATGGTCTTTACGTGTTTTCTTACCTGTCACTAACTGTTTCAGACGAGACAACGAACGGAACGGGTCTACAATCACCTTACCGATATCACTATCACGACGCAAGAACAACTGACCTTCAGTGATATACCCCGTATTGTCAGGCACAGCGTGCGTAATATCGCTACCGGACAACGTAGTCACCGCAATAATCGTAATCGAACCGCCCGAAGGGAACTGCACCGCTTTCTCGTAAATCTTCGCCAAATCGGAATAAAGCGAACCCGGCATAGAGTCCTTTGAAGGAATCTGATCCATACGGTTGGACACGATGGCCAACGCATCGGCGTAGCTGGTCATATCCGTCAACAGTACCAAGACTTTCTCATTGTTATTTACTGCGAAATATTCAGCAGCAGTCAGCGCCATATCCGGAATCAAGAGACGCTCTACCGGCGGATTCTCAGTTGTATTCATGAAGCTCACGATACGGTCGAGCGCACCGGCATTGGAGAATACATTCTTAAAATACAGGTAGTCATCATTCGTCATACCCATACCGCCCAAGATAATCTTATCAGTTTCGGCACGCAACGCCACATTTGCCATTACCTGGTTAAAAGGCTGGTCAGGGTCGGCAAAGAACGGAATCTTCTGACCGGACACCAACGTATTGTTCAAGTCAATACCGGCAATACCTGTCGCAATCAGTTCCGACGGTTGTTTGCGTCGCACCGGATTCACCGACGGTCCACCGATTTCCACTTCCTGTCCTTCAATCTCCGGTCCTCCGTCAATCGGATCACCGAAAGCATTGAAGAAACGCCCTGCCAACTGCTCGCTTACTTTCAACGTAGGCGATTTGCCAAGAAACACGACTTCGGCATTGGTAGGAATACCTTCCGTGCCTTCAAATACCTGTAGCGTAACATCGTCACCGGCAATCTTAACCACCTGTGCCAGTTTGCCGTTCACAGTGGCAAGCTCGTCATACCCTACTCCCGTCGCTTTCAGCGAGCAGGTAGCTTTGGTAATCTGAGTAATCTTGGTATATATCTTTTGAAAAGCTTTTGTTGCCATCTTACTTATTTACAATTAACAATTTATGATTTACGATTGAATGCGTCTTTCAGCAATCAGTTCCTTCAGTTGTTTCTGGAATCCTTCATACTGTTCCGACCTGAATCTTGAGTAGTTCATCTGCTTGCAGATATTAATCATCTTCTTGAAATAATCCATTACTTCGTTGAAGTTGTCAAATTCAAATTCCGTATGACAGATGTCAATCACCATATTCAGGATATCTTCCTGACGTTCCAAAGGAGTCACTGCATCAATTTCGTCAAATGCATCCTGTTGGAGAATAACGAAGTCAATCAGTTCCGACTTCCAGAAGATAACGTGATATTCTACCGGCACACCGTCGTCACCTAAGATATTAATCTGTTCGGCAATTTCCTTACCACGTTGCAAACGGGTTTTAAGTTCGTTTACCTTACCAATCCATTCGCCGTTGATATGACCTGTAATATATTCCTCAAATTCAGGATATTCGATATATTTGGAATAAGAATCGATCGGATTCACTGCCGGATAACGTTTCTTGTCGGCACGGTCTTGTTCCAACGCATAGAAACAACGGGCTACCTTCTTCGTATTCTCTGTAACCGGTTCTTTCAAGTTACCACCGGCAGGAGATACCGTACCGATGAAGGTGATGGAACCTGTTTCACCATTATTCAGTTCTACATATCCTGCACGACCGTAAAAGTTGGAGATGATAGCCGAAATATCCATCGGGAAGGCATCGGGACCAGGCAACTCTTCCATACGGTTGGACATCTCACGCAAAGCCTGTGCCCAACGGGAAGTAGAGTCTGCCATCAACAACACCTTCAATCCCATCGAACGGTAATATTCCGCCAAAGTCATTGCCGTATATACAGACGCCTCACGGGCAGCCACCGGCATATTGGAAGTATTGGCAATGATAATGGTACGCTCCATCAACTTACGTCCCGTATGCGGGTCCACCAATTCGGGAAACTCGGTAAAGATTTCCACTACCTCATTGGCACGTTCACCACAAGCGGCAATAATTACGATGTCTGCCTCTGCCTGCTTGGAAATAGCGTGCTGAAGCACCGTCTTACCTGTACCGAACGGACCGGGAATAAAGCCTGTACCTCCTTCCACTATCGGATTCAGCGTATCAATTACACGCACACCGGTTTCCAACAGTTTGAAAGGACGCGGTTTTTCCTTATAGTTTGTCATGGCACGTTTTACCGGCCACTTCTGAATCATAGTCACAGGAATGTCATTTCCCTCTTCATCCGTCAGAACTGCGATTGTATCTTCTATTTTATAATCGCCTTCCGGCCTGATTGTTTTTACAGTAGCCGTTCCTTTCAAAGTGAACGGAGCCATCATTTTCAAAGGCTGGAAGTTTTCATCCACTTGCCCCAACCATGCAGACGCCTGCACTTTGTCACCCGCTTTTACCAACGGAACGAAACGCCATACACGTTCCTTATCCAACGGGTAGGTATATTGTCCTCTCTTCAAGAAAACGCCGTCCATTTTATCAAGGTCATTTTGCAGACCATCGTAGTTTTTCGATAACATACCCGGGCCTAATGTCACCTCAAGCATATGTCCCGTAAATTCGGCTTCAGCTCCCACTTTCAGTCCGCGCGTACTTTCAAACACCTGGACATATACCTGCGAACCTACCACCTTAATCACCTCCGCCATCAACTTGTCGCCACCGGTCGAAATATAACATATCTCATTCTGAGCCACCGGTCCGTCAACGACGAGGGTCACCATGTTGGCAATAACGCCACTAACAGTTCCTTTTGTTGCCATATATTTTTTTATAATTTATTATCTGAATTCCGCAGGAATCTGCACATCATTCTTCAGCGAATCAATAATGCTTCTGAATAACTGGCTTCCTCTTTCTTTATCCAATAAAATCCACCGTTCAATCATTTCCAACTTCAATAAAAAAGCAAAAATGCGTTCAATGGTAAAGTAGTCGAAGAAGATAGCATCTTCCATCCAATTCCATCGCAACGCATCCCGTTTTTTCTCGCGTTCCACCAAATCCGTAATCTCACTGATTTTTACCAACGATTCAAAAACATCCACTTCGCCGGACAATCCGAAATCACGGGCACTCAACGTACGTAAAGCCTCGCATACTTCCGTGTTCCCTACAATGTGAGAAGCGATGTCCCACTTGAACTTACGGCAAGTAAAAGCCACCAGTATATTATTGATGTTAAGATTGAATTCAAACCACGCGGCAATAAACTTATTTCCACATTTCATTGCATATTCGTAATACAAAGCTGCCAGATAATCTTCATGCAACATCGCAATATCTGCCGGTGTATTCAAATAATCAATAATAAATGTGGAAAGGTAAGCTGGAAATTCCTTCGGACTGACCTCTCCACCTTCTTTCAAAATTGAAATATACTCCGTAAGTTCTTCGGCAGAGTAGTTTCCACGTTTGTCGATATCCGCTTCTTTGTCCTTCAAAAGTTTCAGCACATTCGCATTATCAAATTGCAGATAAAACAAATCAACTAACTTCTGATCGGAAGCAGACAATTCCGAATAGATTTCTGTTTTAAAATCAGCTACCGTATAGCTCAGTTTGCTGTCTTCCAGCGAAAGTTCCGGCAAACCTGCTACCAGGTAATAGTACTTACTACTCATAGTTGCTTCTTTTAAAATAGCATTTCTACTAATTGAGGACGCAAGAACGCTTTGAAGTAATTCATGAATTCTTCTTCTCCAAAGTTCACCTTGTACGAACCGTCCGCCGGAGAAACTGTGAACAAAGTCTTGATACCGTTTACTTGTTGTATGGTTACTCCCTTATCCAACAATGCTTTCGCATGAGCAGCAAAATACTTTTTCAGTGATTCCGCATCGGCTGTAGAGATAACGATAGGCTCGTCCACACTCCATTTGGACGCCAATGAAACAATAAACGCATTCAGATAATCCTTATCTTGAACGAAATCTTTTACAGAAGCGGTTATCAACTTATCAGTAACCATAGTCGCCACTTCCGATTTAAGTGCATTTACAGCCTGACCAGCAAAGAGTTTTAACTCTGATTTTGTATTATCCACCAATTCGTCAGCAGATTTACGAGACGAGTTTACGATTGATTCTGCTTCTTTACGAGCATCCTCAATGATTTTTTTTGCTTCTTCCTGAGCATTCGCGATAAGTCTCTGCGCTTCTTCGTTTCCTTTTTCCACGCCTTCACGATAAATCTTATCGGTCAACTCTTGAATTTTGTTTTCCATATTAACAGGAGTATTTAGTATTATTACTTGTATTAATTGTATACCTTCTTAGATTCTCGCCAAATTTACAAAAATCAATTTGATAAAAAAGAGAAAGAAGAAAAGAAATATAACTAAATGATACTTTTTCTCATTTTACCGAGTGAGAAAGCCAATATATAAGGAGTACAAAAGCGTGTTTTTATTTATATCAGGCATGGATATTAAAGGGGAAACGATGGAATATTATTTTCCGGCAGGGTTGTATAAACCAGAAAAGCCCCCCGGTTCCTTTCGGACCGGAGGGCTTCCTCTTGAAAAC
>NZ_CAJULN010000015.1 GCF_910586915.1 uncultured Bacteroides sp. | reverse complement strand
CAATACCATTCTGAAATTATCGGTTGACAATGAGATGGAGCATATAGCTACTTATGTTCTTCCTCATGAATTCTATTCTTCTTTCTGTCTTTCGGATACCTTTCTGTATGTAGCACAGGAGGTGAGAGGAGCAACCATAGAAAGAATATGTATCAATGATTGCAACTGACAACGTTGTACGTATCCGAAATAAAAGTTCATTGCCTTCTTTCGTAATTCGGAAAAAAGTGCGAAATTTGCAACGCTTTTTAAGTTAGGCAAGAAACTTACTAACACCTTTAAATAAAAAATTAAAGAAAATGACTAAAAGTGCATTGCAAATCGCAAGGGCTGCCTATCAGCCCAAACTTCCGAAAGCATTGGCTTCAGGAGCCGTTAAAGTAGTAGCAGGTGATGCTACGCAGTCGGTAGCCGATCAGGAAGCTATCAAAGCATTGTTCCCCAACACGTATGGAATGCCGTTGATTACATTCGAAGCAGGCGAAGCTGTCTCTCTTCCCGCTATCAATGTAGGTGTAATCCTGTCTGGCGGACAAGCTCCGGGCGGTCACAACGTAATCTCCGGTTTGTTCGACGGTATCAAGAAACTGAATGCAGACAGCAAACTGTATGGTTTCATCTTAGGACCCGGCGGTTTGGTAGACCATAATTATGTAGAACTGACTGCCGATATCATCGATGAATACCGCAACACAGGTGGTTTTGATATCATCGGTTCGGGCCGTACGAAGCTGGAAAAGGAAGAACAGTTTGAAAAAGGATACGAAATCATTAAGGAATTGGGTATCAAAGCACTGGTTATCATTGGTGGCGATGACTCCAATACAAATGCTTGCGTATTGGCTGAATACTATGCAGCCAAGAACTACGGCGTACAGGTAATCGGTTGCCCGAAAACCATTGACGGCGACTTGAAGAACGAAATGATTGAAACATCATTCGGTTTCGATACTGCCTGCAAGACGTATGCGGAAGTAATCGGTAACATCCAACGCGACTGTAATTCTGCACGCAAATACTGGCACTTCATCAAACTGATGGGTCGTTCGGCTTCTCACATCGCACTGGAATGTGCTTTGCAGGTACAGCCCAACGTATGCATCGTGTCCGAAGAAGTAGAGGAAAAAGATATGTCTTTGGACGATGTAGTGACTTACATCGCTAAGATTGTGGCAGACCGTGCTGCACAGAGCAATAACTTCGGTACAGTATTGATTCCGGAAGGATTGGTAGAGTTCATTCCCGCTATGAAACGTCTGATTGCCGAACTGAACGACTTCCTGGCTGCTAACGCAGAAGAATTTGCTCAAATCAAGAAGTCTCACCAACGCGATTATATCATCCGCAAACTCTCTCCGGAGAATTCCGCAATCTATGCAAGTCTGCCTGAAGGCGTAGCACGTCAGTTGACGCTCGACCGCGACCCGCATGGAAACGTACAGGTATCACTGATTGAAACCGAAAAACTGTTGTCTGAAATGGTAGCTACCAAGTTGGCTGCATGGAAGGAAGAAGGCAAGTATGTAGGTAAGTTTGCTGCTCAGCACCACTTCTTCGGTTACGAAGGCCGTTGCGCTGCTCCGTCAAACTTCGATGCTGACTACTGCTACTCGTTGGGTTACACAGCTTCTATGCTGATTGCCGACGGAAAGACAGGATATATGTCATCTGTACGCAATACGACTGCTCCTGCTGCCGAATGGATTGCAGGCGGTGTGCCCATCACGATGATGATGAATATGGAACGTCGTCACGGTGAAATGAAACCGGTTATCCAGAAGGCTTTGGTGAAATTGGACGGTGCTCCCTTCAAAGCATTCGCTGCACAGCGCGACCGTTGGGCTATCGAAACGGATTATGTATATCCGGGTCCGATTCAGTACTTTGGTCCTACCGAAGTTTGCGACCAGGCAACGAAGACTTTGCAACTGGAACAAGCAAAATAAGATAATTTCAGCATAGTTGTGAGACAACAGGTGCATGAATATTTCTCGGGCACGGATTATGCGGATGAATACAGCATAATTCGTGCCTATCTCTAAAATACCTATCGTTGAAACAAATGCCGCCACGCAACAACCCGATATCTGTCGTGCAGAAGAAAAAAACGGCTTCCGCCACAAGCAGGAAGAAGGCGACGGTTTCCTCTTCCAAATCTTCCCGTACCCCAAGAAAGGTACAGGCGAAACAGCATAGCCGTGTCATGCCTGTTTGGCTCCGCAATGTGTTGGCGTTGATGATGGTCGGCTGTTTTTCTCTTGTTTTTTATTATTTCTTTATCCGCCCCTATGCTTACCGTTGGCGTCCTTGCCACGGATTGAAAGAATACGGAGTCTGCATTCCGGCAGGATATGACATTCACGGTATTGATATTTCACATTATCAGGGAAAAATAGACTGGTTGAGGCTTCGGCAGAACAGAGAAACATCTTCGCCGTTGCATTTCGTCTTTATGAAAGCAACAGAAGGGGGCGACCACGGCGATACGACTTTCTCGGCAAACTTTGCCAATGCCCGTAATCATGGCTTTATCCGTGGCGCCTATCATTTCTACATTCCGAGTACGGACGCTTTGAAACAGGCGGATTTCTTTATCCGCACGGTAAAGTTGGAGACCGGTGATTTGCCGCCCGTGCTTGACGTGGAAGTGACCGGACGAAAGAAAAAGGAGGAGTTGCAGCAAGACATCAAACGCTGGCTTGACCGTGTAGAGAACCATTACGGAGTGAAGCCGATTCTTTATACTTCCTATAAATTCAAGACTCGTTATTTGGACGATGCCATCTTTGATGCATATCCTTATTGGATTGCCCATTATTATGTCGACTCTGTGAAGTATCGGGGCAGATGGGATTTTTGGCAGCATACGGACGTAGGGAGTGTGCCTGGTATCACAGAAGATGTTGACCTGAATGTCTTTAATGGTACGTTGGAAGAACTTCGTGGCCTTACAATTCAATGAAAATCTTCCTTAGATAAGGTTGTTTCCATACGTTGGCACGCCCGTGTCACTGTATTGGTACGAGCGTGCCTGCATAATTGTTAAACCTGATGTCTGAATTTCACCGCTGCCCAGCGGTTCTTTTCTTTATGGTGGATAAAGGTCAGTCCGTTCTTTTCCGCTTCCTCGCGGATGGCTGCGATATCGTCTACATAAAATCCGCTCATATACAATGTAGCTCCCTTCCGCATACAAGAGACATAATGCTTCATGTCGTTCAGCAGAATATTCCGGTTGATATTAGCTATGATAACATCAAACATCCCTTCCTTCCCGGCAAGTGCCGAAGCATCTCCTTGCGATACGGCGATGTCGTCTACCTGATTCAGGTCGATATTCTCGATGGAATTCCGTACGCACCAATCGTCGATGTCGATGGCTGTGCACGGGCGTGCCCCTCTCATGCGTGCAAGGATGGCAAGAATCGAAGTACCACAACCCATATCGAGCAGTGATTTGCCTTCCAACTCGCTATCCAATAGTTCTTCAATGATAAGGCTTGTGGTTTCGTGGTGTCCGGTTCCGAAAGCCATTTGCGGGTTGATGACGATGTCGTATTCCGCCTGAGGAACATCCCGGTGGAAAGTGCTGTGAATCACACAACGGTTGCCGATAATAATCGGCTGGAAGAAATTCTTTTCCCATTCCTCGTTCCAGTCCTTGTCTTCTGCTTCCGCATACGTGTAGGTGATTGTCGTGTCGGGTAGGGGAAATTCGGTGATGGCGGCTTTGACGGCTGTTTCGTCGCACAATGTCTGCTGGATGTATGCGGTCAGTCCGCTTTCACAGTCAACAAAACTCTCGAATCCGACTTCGTCGAGCACGGCAGCCAACACATCGTTGACAATTTCGGTGCAAGGATGTGTGTGAAACGTGAACTCAAAATACTTCATAATTGTTCTCTTTTCTGATGAATATGCTGCAAAGATACGGAGAAATAGGGATTTCCCTATCATGCTTTGGGGAAAATCTTCCCACGGCAAGGAATCTCTTCCTTATCTTTGTAACGTGAATAAGTTTAAGTAATTACATAAACCGAGATGATATGAAAAAGATTGTTTGCTTCTGGTTGCTTGCCTTGTGTCTCCCGATAGGATTGATGGCACAAAGTGTTGATGACGACCTTTACTTTGTACCTTCCAAAAACAAACAGGAGAAAAAAGAGACTCCGGTGAGGAAGGAACCGACGAAACAGGTGACCAATATCTATACCTCACCTGGCACTACCGTAGTGGTGAAAGACCGCAAGGGAAGGACGAGAGATGTAGATGAATATAACCGCCGTTACGATGCACTCGATAATGAATTCGTGATGGACAACGACACGTTGTATATTAAGGAAAAAGCCAATCCGGATTTGGATGGCGAATGGGTGACCGGTGAGTTCAACGGCACGCAGGAAGACTACGAATATGCGGAGCGTATCATTCGTTTCCGCAATCCGCGTTTTGCCGTCAGTATCAGCAGCCCGCTCTACTGGGATATGGTCTATGGTCCCAACTCCTGGAACTGGAATGTATATACCGATGGTATGTATGCTTATGTATTCCCTACGTTCAGCAATCCGCTTTGGTGGGATTGGCGCTACGGCTCCTATAATTGGGGATGGAACTATGGTTGGGGATGGAATCGTCCTTACTATGCATGGGGATATTACCCGGGTTATTGGGGCGGCTGGCACGGCGGATATTGGGGACATCATCACCACCATTGGCCTACTCACGGTTGGGGATGGGGCGGTGGCAACTACTGGGCGAACAATTCCTATACCAATCGCCGTTCGTATGCTCCGGGCAGATACAATTCTTCTATTTCCCGCCGTTCGGACTACAGCCGTTCGCAGGTACGCAGAACCACCAGTGTGCCTTCTGGAAGCCGTGTTTCGACAGGACGTGTAGTCGGTTCGAGAAGCGAGTCCACGCGTCCGGGAGTTACCCGTTCGGATGCTTCCTCTACCAGAAGAAGTACCTATACGCGTCCAAGTAGTACGCGCAGCAGCGTGTCGGGTTCACGCACCTCTACCCGTACTTCCACTCGTAGCGGTTCCACTTCACCGTTGCGCACTTATTCAAGAGATAACAACAACCGTAACAGCAACTATAATAGCAGTCGGTCGTCGTCCTCTTCCTCCAGAAGTTATTCTCCTGCCAGCAGCAGTTCCCGTTCGAGTGGCAGCAGCTATTCGGGAGGTGGTAGCAGTTCTTCCCGTTCGGGTGGCGGTTCTTCCAGCAGAAGTAGCAGAAGATAATAGAAGTAGTATTAACATGATAAATTGAGAATATGAAGAAGATTACAACATTTATATATGCTCTGTCTCTGGTAGTAGGAACTGCCACGGCACAGTCGGTATACGATGGTGCCAAGATAACAGACAAAGATTTGAACGGTACTGCCCGTTTTGTGGGGATGGGTGGTGCAATGGGTGCATTGGGCGGGGATATCACTACGATGGGAACTAACCCTGCTGGTATCGGTATCTACCGGAGTCATGATGTGGCAACCTCGTTCAGTTATTCCGCTCATGGAATGGAGAGCAATTACGAAGGCAATAAATTCAGTATCAACAAGAACAGATGGGCCTTTGATAATGTGGGAGTTGTCTTTGCAACTAAAATAGGCAACCGGACACCGTTGCGTTATGTGAATTTCGGATTTAACTATAAGCGTTCGAAGTCATTTTATAAGAATATGTCAATGGCAGGAATGATGGGAATTGTTGAAAATCCGCTTGAACCGGACGCACCGTATTATGTCTCTCAGACCAATTCGATGGCGTTGCAGGCAACTGATGCCGAACGGTATGTGTGGGACAACTCCAGAGAGCATCTTGATTTCGGGGAAGCCAAAAAAGTACTTTCAAACCCGAATGCCGGCTGGTTGGGCGCTTTGGGTTACCTGGGGGGATTGACGGAAAGAGACCGGTTGGACAATGAACCGGATTTATACATTCCTTTCTTACCCGTAGAGCCTTCTTCTGCTTTTGATTCGAGAGAAAAGGGAGGGATTTCCGAGTATGATTTTAATGTCTCTTTCAATATCAACGACCGTGTTTACTTGGGATTGACCGTCGGTTCGTATGACGTGGACTATAACAAATATTCCGGATATGATGAATCTTATGACAGGGGAGAGGGATATTCGCTCGAAAGTTACAACAAAATGATCGGTCACGGATTTGATGTGAAAATGGGATTGATACTTCGTCCTTTTGAGTATTCTCCGTTCCGTATAGGACTTGCGGTGCATACGCCGACTTTTTACAACTTGACATATACCACCAGCGCGATAGTCACCAATGATTACAGAGACTTCGAAACCGACGAATTGAAACGCATCATGGTGGATACATATGACTATGTAGGTGATATGCAGCGTGACTATCGCTTGGTGACACCGTGGAAATATAATGTCAGTCTGGGATATACTGTGGGTAGTTCTTTGGCTTTAGGAGCCGAATATGAGTATGAGGATTATTCCACAATGAAGTTCAAGTATTCCGGCAACGAGGGTGGCGGTGATATGGAGTTTGAGAATGCTGAAGTGAAGAATTGCCTGAAAGGCGAACATACGTTCCGTATCGGTGCGGAGTATAAGGTCGTTCCGCAGTTTGCTTTCCGCTTAGGATATAATTACAGTTCGGCAATGTTTAAGAATGAAGCTGTGAAGTATATTCCTTCCAATTCACTGATTACTGATACCGATTTCTCCAATAAGAAATCGCAGAATAACTACACGTTGGGAATCGGATATCGGGGAAAGATGTTCTATGCTGACTTAGCCTATCAGTTGTCTACCTACAAAGAAGACTTCTATCCGTTTTATAATGAGTTTGAACTGAATTCCAACGAATGGACGATGGTGACTGCTCCGGCAACGAAGGTAACCAATACTCGTAGCCAAGTGTTATTGACTTTGGGTATGCGCTTCTAACCCCTTCTCCCGAAGAAACAGTTTTCAATATCTATATAATAACTTTTGTGTGTAAATGAATCCCCGGAATGCTGAGTGTCTACAGCGTTTCCGGGGATAATTTTATCACTATCTTTCTTTTAGCTCTTTAATAAACTATCTTATCATCCTTGTCTGCCCAGGTTTTGAAGGCCGTGAGGGCTTCTTGGTGCAACAGGATTTCCGAGGGAAGTTTCCTCTCTTCCGGTTTTAGTTCCAGTTCGTCATAAATGAAAGAGTCATCGAAGCCGATATTCTTGGCATCGGTTTTATTGTTGCCGTAATACATCCTATCCAATCGCGCCCAGTAGATAGCTCCCAAACACATCGGGCATGGTTCGCACGAAGTATAGATTTCGTATCCGCTAAGATTGAATGTTCCCAGTTTCGCAGCGGCGGCACGGATGGCACTCACTTCGGCGTGTGCGGTGGGGTCGCACGAAGCAGTGACACGGTTTACGCCCGTTGCAACTATCTCTCCCTCTTTGGTGGCGATGACGGCACCAAAAGGGCCTCCGCCATTTTCGATGTTTTCCTTCGAAAGCTCGATGGCTTTCCGCATCAGTTCTTCTTTGGTCATGGCACAAAAAATATATTGTTAGTTTTATTCTACGCTCTCTTTTTACAAAAGTAGAAAAAAACTAACAATATACAATAGCGTGCTTCTGACAATTACCAGTACCAGCAGATACCGAAAGAGAACGGGTAAAGTTCGGGACCTTTGTCCTTCTCAAAAAGTCCGTAAGTGGAGTAACGCATATAAACTCCTAAATCGGCGTAACCGACTTGTGCCAATACATTGATTCCCAATGGCCGTACGTTCAGTCCCTTGTCGAAAGTCTTTTTGATGCCGTTTTCCTTTCCTTTCGATTTTACTCCGTGACGAATCTCCGCCTCGGGGCCGACTGCAAAGAACAATGGTCCTCCATTATTGATTTTCGTCTGCCATTCGATGGAAAGAGGGATGCGGAAATAGAAATGGCGCAAACGGCTTTTGCTATATGTGACCGGTTCTTCGGCCGCTTCGCCGGGATAGATTTGAGTGATACCGTCTATCTTGCGGAAAGCATGGTTATCGTCCAGGCGGATGCTGCGGTAACCCCATCCCAATCCGATGGTAACTCCCCAGTTGTAAGTCGGGGCAAAGGCATGATAGCCGGTGAACAGATTGCCGCCTATTTCCCAGGAGTGGGCAGTGTTCAGGTTGATGCGGTTGGAAGGACTGAAAGAAGCAAAGCCGTTCGACAGTTGCGTATAGCCCATATAAAGTCCTCCGGCGTGAGGTTCGAAACGGTATTTCTTTTTGTTGTGTTTAGCGAAAGGAAGTGCATCGAGTACTGTGCGGCTTTCCATACTCCGTCCGTTTAGATAGACACCTTCAAAGATTTTTGTGTTGGCGATGGTATCGCCTTCTGAAATGCTTTCGTAGAGTTTCACCTTTATTTGGTCGTTCTGCTCTTTGATAACTATTTTTCTCCCGTTGAGATAGAGAGTCGTGTCTTGGGCGAGATTCTCATTTTGCGCCATAAGGCCCATTGGGGCGATTATGCACAGTAGTAATAATAACTGTTTCATGGATATTTTTTTAATGTGTTCTTATTCTTTTTTCATAAATAGCATGGTAACTAAGTCATCGGCATCCAACTCTCCTTCGATATAAATAAGGGTGGCAGCACCTTTCTTTCCTGTTTTGAAGAGAATGAATCGGTTGACGTCCTCCTTGAGTTGCGGCAGTTGGTAATAGCCCGACTGGATTTGCCCGCCGGAGACAACCTCTTTCACCTTCTTGGCCTTCTTCTTGTCGGTTTCAAGAGAGCGTAGGATAGTGGGCATTGCCTCTTCCGCATCCTTGAACACAAGACTTTTGTAGAGATTCATCCGGTAGGCGTCCAGCACTTCTTTGGACAACTCTACCATAGTCACTCCTTTCTGCTTTCCGTATTTCTGAAAGACGGTAGCAATCTGTAGTCCTTGCTGGGCGGCCGCACGGGCGGTGAAGGTAAGCAGGAGGACAAACAGGACGGTGGTACGAATGGGTCTATTCATCATATTCTTATGTTTTTTATATTATTACTCAAATAAAGTGACGAACACATCCTCTTCACTGAAACTGACGTCGTGGAAAGCGGCTTTCGCCTGTTCACGGACTAAAACGGCATCAGTATATTGTTGGCCGTCGATGATGACATAGCTTGACACCGCAGGAGACAGATGACGGTAAACGCCCGATACACCGATTGCCAATAAGAAAGTGGCTGCTACTGTGCCTAAGCTGTAAGTCAGATAATACCTGAGCGGCTTTCGCTTTTTACCAAAGAAGGCAAACATTGGACGGTATACCTCAAGGTGTTCCGGCACAAACCCTTTGGCAAAGAAACGGCGCAGTTGGCGTTCCTCCTCGCAAGTGGTTTCACCCTCAAAATATTTGTTCAGCAATTCTTCTATATTGTTCTTCATACATCATTCCTCCTTTTTCGTTCTTGTATGGTGTGCAAATAGATATCTCTCACTTTCTTGCGTGCTCTCGAAAGATTGCTGCGGATAGCTTCCGCATTGCATCCGGTTATCTCCGCAATTTCTTCCGTTTCGTACTCTTCGATGTCCTTCATGCGGATAATCATCCGTTGCAGGGTGGGCAAGGAGTCGATAATCTCTTGCATCAGTTTGCAGGTATCCTTTTCTTCGAGCAGCCGTTCGGGTGTCCCTGTCGTTGCCGTCGCCTGTATCTGTTCGAGCGGTATCGCATCCGGACGCCTTGAGCGCCACATATCCATGCAAAGATGATGCGTCATCGTCATGGCTACGGCTTCCACGTTTCGGTATTTATCGAGTTTGTGGCGCTGGTTCCATAACTTCAGCATGACCTCTTGCACGACATCTTCGGCATCCGAAGAATCCTCGGTCAATCTTCGGGCATAGTTCAATAGCTTGTCGCGAAGAGGCAGGACGGTTATTTTAAATTGCTTGAGTTCCATTTACACAGATAAGACGGTGGAAAGAAGAAAAGCGTGACATCGGAAAGATACTTTTTTTCTATCTGTACGAAAAAAAGTGCCGGCAAATTGCTGTATCATGCAAACTGGCCGACACTTTCCGTATCTTGATAAAGATTGGAAGGAGACTTTTTTCAGAGTTTTCCGAGAATCTTGTCCATTACCCAATTGGTCAGCGTGGCACTTTCGCCGTCGCAAGAACAAACGGACTTGCCCAACAGATGGTCTACCACGGCTTGGATAAGAGGTTGCTGCACGTGTTCGGGGTTGTCGATGCGGATTTCCTCGCGTCCTTTTTCGGTGTGCAGCCCGATAGGTTCGTAAGTAAAGACGGAGAAACAAATCATCCCCTTGTCACCGATAATTTCTATGCGGTCTTCGCGGGCGGAATCGTGGGCGACGAAACACCAGGAACCGCTACCTACCAATCCGTTGTCGAACTGGAAACAGGCACTCAGAGTATCTTCGGCGGGATAGAGTCCGCCGCGATTGCTTTTGTATCCGCTCGCTTCGAGGATACAACCGAACATATCCTGCAACAAATCAATCTGATGCGGGGCGAGGTCGTAGAAGTAGCCTCCTCCGGCAATATCCGCCTGTACGCGCCAGGGAAGATTCTCACGGTTGTAGTCCAAATCGCGCGGCGGTTGGGCGAAACGAATCTGTACATTGATGACATTGCCGATAGTTCCGTTCTCTACCAACTCCTTTACTTTCTGAAAGTAAGGAAGGTATCGGCGGTAGTAAGCAACGAAACAGGGAACGCCCGTTTCATTGGAGATGCGGTTGATGCGGCAGCACTCTTCGTAGGTGACCGCCATCGGCTTTTCGATATAGGCGGGCTTGCCTGCTTTCATCGCCATAATGGCGTACGTGGCGTGCGAAGAAGGGGGAGTGGCGATGTATATGGCATTTACCTCCTCATCGTCTATCAATTCCTGTGCATCATCATACCATTTTTTGATACCTCTTTCTTTGGCATATGCTTTGGCTTTCGCGCCGTCGCGGCTCATTACCGCTACGACCTCCGAATGTGCTACTTTTTGGAAAGCAGGACCGCTTTTTGTCTTGGTCACCTCTCCGCATCCGATAAAGCCCCATTTGATTATCTTTTCACTCATAATTATGATTACCTGTTGTACCTGTTTTTTTACAAGTCCCAAAGATAAAGTTATTTTTTGTCAAGAGCAACTTTATCGGGGGTAGTATTTCCTGTAAATCTTTTGGTACTCCTTTTCTTTCTGGAATTTGTCCAGCCACGTATTCAAACTGTCGAGCAGGGCGGGCGACTGCTTGCTGACCGCCCACGAATAGAACTGCGTAAAGCTGACGGCTGTATGAATGTCTATCTGTGGCAAAGAATCTGCAACTACCCGTGCGATGCTTTCGTCACAGACGGCATAGTCGATATCTCCGTGAGCTACCAGTGATATCAGTTGTTCGGAACCATATTTTTCTATCTCCTTTATATAAATAGTGTCGCCGATTTCATTTCCCAAATTGCGGATACGCAGGATAGAAGGAGAACCTTTTACGACATGAAGCGTGCGTTGAGCCAAATCCAGTTGGCTGCGGATATAGAGCGAATCGTTTTCTTCGGTTGCCTTTCGTTGCACCAATACTTGTTTGTTGAGTGCGACGGGCGTAGTGAGAAGCAAGGAATCTTTGAGTTCGCTGGTAGCTAATATACTGAAAGCGATAACATCGAAACGTCCTTCCGCCAATCCTTCCAGCCGTTCTTCAAAACTCATGAGAGGGGTTATCTCGGCTTTCAGCCCTTTGTTGCGGGCAAAGGCTTCTATCAGGTCATAGTGGAAACCAGAGATGGTGTCGCCGTCTACGTAGAAACTGGTCGAATTGTATTCGGTGGCTACACGCAGGATTCCTTCTTGGGCAATGGCTGCGTAGTCGCGCGGTTGTCCCGGCGGATTCTCTTTTCTGTCGCATCGGCGTACGAAAAAGAGGACTGCCGATATAATAACGACAGGTACTAAATATCTGAACAGTCTCAGTTTGGGGCGTCTCTCCATAAGCCGTAAGCGTTTTATTAATCATAGAAATTCCACGAAAGACCGAATTTTAGTATGCGTGGGTTGATAGGGTAGTGGGGCGACAGGAAATAATTCGATCTGCTCATACCCTGGTTCACGTGATACATCATTACATAGAAACGTGTGCGCTTCAAGTGCAGGTTTGCGTAGACGTTCACAATCGGATAACCGCCGATTTCTACCTGGTCGTCTGCCGCTTGCAGATGGAAATTCTGGATGGCGGGTGTATATGCAGGCGCATTGTATTTGGTGAAGTATCGCACATCGGCGCCCAACTGCACGCTAAGTACTTTTTTTGCCAACTTGAACTGCATATAAAAGTTGTGATACAAAGAAATATCGGGCAAGGGAAGTACCGTCTGGTCGCTGCATTTCTGCCAGACTACCTCATTGTCCAAGTGGAATATTCCGAGTTTGAAGTCCTGGTTAAGACTTGCCGACAAAACTTGCAGGCTTCCGTTTTTCTGTTCGGGTGTTGCCTGCTGGTTGAAATATGTGTAGTTCTTGATATTTTCCACTCCTGCTCTCAATCGTGTCTTCCAACGGGCAATGCTCAGCTCACCTTCGATGCGGGTACGGAATTCTTTGTCCATGTTGTTGTCCCACAGGAAATGTTTGGAGTGATAATGGCGCATATAGAACGGTGCTAATTTATTGCTTACCTCCCCGCGGGCTATGAGGCTTACCGTATCTTTCCACAAAGGGAAGTTGAGGTCGATGTCTCCCTTTACGTTGAATTGTCCGATAGCTTCTCCCGCCAGCCCCACTTCGCCGATAGCATGATAATGAAGCACATTTCCTTCACGTTTGGAAAGTTCGCCACCCACGAATATTTCGTTCTCATTATACTTGTCGGGCAACGGGTTGCCATTCATATTCATCAGGGTGTACTTGCTTATTTTGTAGGAAGCATAAGCAGTCAGTCCGGCTTTGGCATATTTGTTGAAACCTTCGAGCAGGGCGATACCGACCGTGTTTTTGATACCTACGTATGTGGTGCTGTCGTGAACAATCGGACTATCGGGGGCAAGATAAGTATTCTGATAGTAGTTCTTACTCCGCATATCGTCGCTGGAGTTGAAAGTGTGCCGCGCCCGCTCTACCTGTAGGGTATGTATAAAACTGGTGACCGGAACGAACTCCTGCTTGGCAGGCATCGTGTCGTTCTCCGCTTTGGGCAGGTCGCGCTGGAATCCTAAGTTGTAGCGGTGGGTAAGGAATACGTAGAAGCCATGGTTGCGGTTGGTCGTGGCGCTCAGCCTGGTCGGGATATTGGTCGATTCGTATTCCCTTTGTCCCTGTGCCATCTCTTCGGGGGCGGTGATGTACCGGTCGTCCTCGATACCACCGTTCTCGTTTGTTTTCAGATAGTTGTTGCTGTAGATGGTCTGCATCTGATACTTGTCGCCGATATAACTGCCGAAGATGGCGGCGTTGAAATAGGCGGTGTTCTGGTTGTTGTAGTATCCTCTTCCGTACAGATAGTCGATGTTGAAGCCGAAAGCCAGTTTTTTGTTGGCGTTGACGGAAAAGTAAGATTTGAAACGTTCCTCCCCATTTATCTTGCTGCCCGCCTTGTGGTAGGTCAGATTGGTGTAAGGCACGTTGCTGTTTGTAAAGTTAAACTCCGTGGGGCGGACAAAGAAACTGGAGAAAGGCTCCATGAAGATGGTCGGTTCCGCGTCGCGGCGGTCGAAGAAGATGCGCGACATACGGGGAGAGCCCAAATTGGCAAGGTAATTGTAATGTCCGGTCACTCCTTCCGTGAGATTCGTATTCTGAAAATGATGGTAGGCGGTGTCTGCCGGAATGATTGTCCGGTCGCCCAATTGATTCTTGATACGCCACATATAGAGTGTAGGGGGCAATCCTTTGACTTCGACGTTTGCACTATCCAGTCTGTCCGGAATCATGGAAGGGTCTATCTGATTGCCGTATTGGTCGTATCCGTTTTCGTCCACTCGCTGCCGACCATTATCGAACTGTGCGTGGGCTGTTGTCAATCCTATGACGGAAAGTAGTATATATAATAGTAAGATTCGTCTCATAATCGGGGACAAAGATACTTACTTTAATTGAGAATTGAGAATTGAGAATTGAAAAATATGTTGCATCCTCTGCTTGCCAGGCAATTATTTTTTAATTCTCAATTCTCAATTTTTCATTTATTAAACCTCACGGATAAGCTCCATACCTTTCTTGATAGCTTCCTCATTCATAGGAATCAGGTGATGGTGACGTTCGGGCAAGGTTTTCTTCAGTCCTTTGATTACATTTTCCAGCGTTACAATCGGGCGGAGCTTCAACAGGCCGCCGAGCACAATCATGTTGAATGCTTTGGCATTGTTCATCTCGTTGGCTGCGTCCATTGCATCGATGCGATATACTTTGATATCCTTACGGGTAGGCGGGTTGATAATTCCATAACCGTCATAAATAAGGATACCGCCGGGTTTCACCTTGCTTTCAAATTTCTCGAGCGAAGGTTGGTTCAGAATGATGGCACTGTCATATTTGCTTAAGATGGGCGAAGATACTTTGTCGTCGCTTACAATTACTGTGACGTTGGCTGTTCCTCCGCGCTGTTCGGGGCCGTAGGCCGGCATCCAGCTCACTTCCTTGCCTTCCATCAGGCCCGAGTAAGCCAGAATCTTACCCATAGACAATACGCCCTGTCCACCGAAGCCTGCTATAATTATTTCTTCTTTCATTGTTCTGTTGACTTTTAGCGTTATTCTTTATCTTTCAAATCACCCAACGGATAGAACGGGAACATATGTTCTTCCATCCATTTGTTTGCCTTTTCGGGAGTCATCTTCCAGCCGGAACTGCAAGTGGACACAATTTCCACTAAATTGGAGCCTTTGCCGTTCATGGAGTTCTCGAAGGCCTTGCGGATGGCTTTCTTCGCCTTGCGGATAGCCGGCACGGATTGTACGGACTGGCGGGTTACGTAGGCGGTTCCTTCCAGTTGGGCGGCGATTTCGGTAATCTTCAACGGATAACCGTGCAGTTCGACGTCGCGTCCGTAAGGGCAAGTGGAACTTTTCATACCTACCAGTGTGGTCGGTGCCATCTGACCTCCGGTCATACCGTAGATAGCATTGTTGATAAAGATAATCGTGATATTCTCGCCACGGTTCAAGGCATGGATTGTTTCGGCAGTACCGATGCAAGCCAAGTCGCCGTCGCCCTGATACGTGAACACAAGTCGGCTCGGCCACAGGCGTTTCACGGCAGTGGCTACGGCAGGGGCACGTCCGTGTGCGGCTTCCTCCCAGTCGATGTCCAGATAGTTGTAGGCAAAAACAGCGCATCCTACCGGAGAGACACCTACCGTTTTATCTTCCATTCCCATTTCCTCTATCACTTCGGCAATGAGTTTGTGTACCACTCCATGACTGCAACCCGGGCAGTAGTGCATGGCATTGTCGTTCATCAGAGTCGGTTTCTTGTAAACCAGATTCTCGGGTTTGATTATTTCTTCCTTAGTCATGATTTCTTCTCCTTATCTGTTGGTGAACCGTATAAAAAACTCCATCAGCTTGACAAAGATTGCCGCGCCGCAGACGTAGATAAACATTTTAAAGTCTTCCTTTCCTACGATGAAGTAAGTGATAATGGCTGCAAGCGCCAATATCATGAAAAGGATGTTCAGTACGTTTCTTATTTTATCGGGATTCATCGTTTTCGTTATTTGATTATTTTCTCTTCCAAAGCAGTTACAATCTCGTCCGGATCGGGAACAATACCGCCGAGGCGTCCGAAATGTTCTACCTTCACTTTCCCGTTCACGGCAAGGCGTACATCCTCAATCATCTGTCCGGCGTTCAGCTCCGTGACGAGCATTCCTTTCACTTTGTCAGCATAGGCGGCGATTGCCTTTGTCGGGAACGGCCACAAGGTGATGGGGCGGAGGATACCTACCTTGATACCTTTCTCGCGTGCCAGTTCCATTGCTTTCTGCCCGATGCGTGCCATAGAGCCGAAGGCGACAATCAGGTATTCGGCGTCTTCGCAGTTTATCTCCTCGAAGCGTACTTCGTTCTCTTCGATTTCGCAGTATTTCGCTTGGAAGCGCAGGTTGTTTATTTCCATCGCTTCCGGTTTCAGTTCGAGTGAAGTAATGACATTCGTTTTGCGGTCTTTGCCCTTTCCGGTAGCGGCCCACGGGCATTGTGCGATAACCTCTTCGTCCGTGCGGCGCGGTTTCTGTGCGGGAAGAACCACTTTCTCCATCATCTGTCCGATTACGCCGTCGGCAAGGATGATGGCTGGGTTGCGGTATTTGAAGGCAAGTTCAAATCCTAAGGCGACGAAATCCGCCATTTCCTGTACGGAGGCCGGAGCGAGAGCAATCAGCCGGTAGTCGCCGTGTCCGCCGCCTTTCACTGTCTGGAAGTAGTCTGCCTGGCTCGGCTGGATGGTTCCCAATCCGGGGCCGCCGCGCATCACGTTTACAATCAGACAGGGAAGCTCGGCTCCTGCAATGTAGGAGATACCTTCCTGTTTCAGACTTACACCGGGGCTTGAAGAGGAGGTCATTACCATCTTTCCGCTGCCTGCACCGCCATATACCATATTGATAGCTGCCACTTCGCTTTCCGCCTGGAGCACAACCATTCCGGTTGTCTCCCACGGTTTCAGTTCGGCAAGCGTTTCCAACACCTCCGACTGGGGAGTAATAGGATAACCGAAGTATCCGTCGGCACCGCAACGGATGGCTGCGTGGGCGATGGCTTCGTTTCCTTTCATTAATACAACTTCTTCTGCCATATTCTTTTTCTTTATTATTCTACTTTTACTTTATACACTGAGATACATCCGTCGGGACACACTGTTGCACACGAGCTGCATCCGTTGCAGGTATCTTCTTTCACTTGCCAGGCATAGTTGTAGCCTTTCATATTCACCTCTTTGTTGAGGGCGATTACATCGAGCGGACACGCCACTACACACAGGTTGCATCCTTTGCAGCGTTCTGTGTCGACTACGATTGCTCCTTTGATTTTTGCCATAATCTTTCTTTTATTACGTTGTCTTTTGAGTCCGGTTATTGATTGAACATATCCTTGTGGTAGAAATTGAGGATATCTATGACCATTTTCCTTGCCTGGAGGGCAGGACTGTCGGGATTGATGTCGATGGCATATTGGTAATTGTCCAAAGCCTGTTTCCAATTTCCCTGTTTCCGATAGGCGTTTCCCCGCAGATAGTAAAGAGTCTCTTTTTCTTTTTCGACGGAACTATACCGGAGAAGTAGGTTTAATTGCTCGATAGCTGCTTCCACGTCCCCTCGGTTGATAAGCTCTTTCAGGTTGTCTATTTGCTTCATTTCTTTCGTCTTTCGGGATTCTGATTCGCAAAGATAGTTTTTATTTGTGTAAATGGGACAAATACAGGCGGAAATTTGCAACGTTTTGAGTTTATTGCCTATTGGTTGGGTAAATCTTATTTGTGGCTTTAACTTCTATTGATTAACTTTGTAGCGATTTACAGAAGTCGTTCTGTACTGTCATTATTGTGAAATATTAATCAGCATTTGCTGTTATTCTTATCTTATTGCGTGGGCATAATTTGTCTTGTGTTGCGTGGTTAGGCCAAACACCCGGAGCTGACAGACAATATTGTGCCCACGTTTCTTGTATATTCTCCGTATTTGTAAGTTGTTTCCTCCCTTGAAACGATAGTGTCAAGGGAAGAAACTTTAGTTTCCATTGCTTGAAACTCTTGTTTCCTCTGCATGAAACTCTTGTTTCCACGCCTTGAAACTTTAGTTTCATGCGGAAGAAACTGATTGGAAACCCGTATGAGCCGGTGTGTGCCGTATTGAGTTGACAACTTCGTTTGTTATACCCGAATCGGTTTACTCAATATCTTTTAAAGCCTGCAAAAGTTTACCTTTCAGTTTGCCTTTCACCATGAGATACTGTATTTTTGTGCAGGTATTGAAATCTATAGCTTATGTTGGATATTCTTTTGATGGTGATAAGTGCCCTTTGTTTGCTGGTCGGGCTGGTAGGTTGCATTGTTCCGATGTTGCCCGGTCCGCCTGTGGCTTATATAGGTCTGCTTATCCTTCACTTTACGGATAAGGTAGAGTACACTGTGTCTCAGTTGACGGTGTGGTTACTGCTTGTGGTCGTGTTGCAGGTATTGGATTATTTTACGCCGATGTTGGGAAGCAAGTATAGCGGTGGCAGTAAATGGGGAAACCGGGGATGCATTGTCGGTACGTTGGCGGGACTTCTTTTCTTGCCGTGGGGCATCCTTGTAGGCCCTTTTCTTGGAGCGTTGATAGGGGAGTTGTTGGGGAATAAGGAGTTCTCGCAGGCGTTGAAGTCCGGATTCGGCTCGTTGGTGGGCTTCATGTTGGGCACATTGATGAAATTGCTGCTTTGCGGGTACTTCTGTTATCAGTTTATTGCCGGACTTATTTGGGGAGCCTAAAAATAAAGCTGCCCTTCAATGAAGAAGAGCAGCTTTATATCTGTCCTGATTTGTTTCAAACCTTATCTTACCGGAATCTTGTCGATACGGTTCTGATGGCGGCCGCCTTCAAACTCCGTCGAGAAGAACTCTGTCAGAATCATGTCCGCTTCTTCGGTACTGATGAAACGACCCGGCATCACTAAGATATTGGCATCGTTGTGCAGGCGTGCCAGACGTGCGATTTCCGCATTCCAGCAGAGTGCCGCGCGAATTCCCTGGTGCTTGTTCAGCGTCATATTGATTCCGTTTCCACTACCGCAGATGGCGATACCGGGATAGCATTCGCCCGATTCTACAGCCGATGCTAACGGGTGGGCGTAATCCGGATAGTCTACGCTTGTGTTGGCGTTTGTTCCAAAGTCTTTGTAAGCCCAGCCTTTGGCTTCCAGCCAGCCGCGAACGTATTCTTTCAGTTCAAAACCGGCATGGTCGCACGCTAATCCGATTGTTTTCATTAGAGCATTGCTTTTACTTGGTTATATACATTTTCGGCGGTAAACCCAAGTTTTTCGTCCAAAACCTTGTAAGGAGCGGAGAAGCCGAAAGATTCCAATCCCCAAACTTTGCCGTGGCAACCTACCAGACCTTGCAGAGTGACAGGCAGACCGGCAGTCAGACCGAAGATTTTGGCGTCCGACGGAAGGATAGCTTCCTGATATTCTTTGGACTGGCTGCGGAACAGACCTTCCGACGGGACTGATACGATACGTACCTTGACGCCGTCTTTGCGAAGCAGTTCCGTACCTGCCACCAACGTGGAAACTTCGGAACCCGAAGCCACTAAGATAACATCCGGATTTTCGTCGGAACCGGCTACGGTGTAGGCTCCTTTGACTGCTTGGCCGTAATCGGTGCCTTCCGGAAGGTTGGCGATATTCTGGCGGGAAAGAATCAATCCTGTCGGGGTAGACATATTCTCCATAGCCAGTTGCCAAGCGATGGTTGTTTCTTCTACATCTGCCGGGCGGAGTACCAGCATGGAGTTGTGTCCCTTATGGTTTTTCAACTTTTCCATCAGTCGGATTTGTACTTCCTGCTCTACCGGTTCATGGGTAGGACCGTCTTCGCCTACGCGGAATGCATCGTGTGTCCAAATGAACTTCACGGGTTGTTCCATCAAGGCAGCCATACGTATGGCAGGTTTCATATAGTCGGAGAATACGAAGAATGTGCCGCAGGCAGCGATAATACCGCCGTGCAGCGACATACCGATGCAGATGCAAGCCATTGTCAGCTCGGATACACCGGCCTGTAGGAAAGCTCCGCTGAAGTCGCCTTTGGTGAAAGCGTGGGTTTTCTTCAGGAATCCGTCGGTCTTGTCCGAGTTTGAAAGGTCGGCAGAAGAGACAATCATGTTTTCTACCTGTGTGGCGAGTGCGCTCAATACATTGGCAGATGCGGCACGTGTGGCGCCTCCTGCTTTCTGTTCGATGGCTGCCCAGTCCACTTTCGGAGCTTTGCCAGCGAAGAAGGCTTCCAGTTTGGCAGCCAGTTCGGGGTTTGCTTTTGCCCATGCGGCTTTTACTGCATATCTTTCGGCTACGATTTTCTTCAGTTCTTCGTTGCGTTTGGCATACAATTCGGTCACTTCGGGGAAGATGACAAACGGGTTTGCCGGGTCTCCGTTTAAGTTGTTGATGGTATTTACGTAAGCGTCGCCACCGAGCGGAGCACCGTGGGTAGCACAGTTTGCTTCGTAGCTGCTGCCATCCGCTTTGCGTGCGCCTTTACCCATTACGGTCTTACCGATAATCAGTGTTGGACGTTCTTTCTCCTCCTGTGCTTCCTTGATGGCGGCACGGATTTCGTCGGGGTTGTTGCCGTCGATGCTGATTACTTTCCATCCCCAGGCCTCGTACTTCATGGCTGTGTCTTCAACGGTTACCTCTTTCGTTTCGGTAGAAAGCTGGATGTCGTTGGAGTCGTAGAACATAATCAGGTTGTCCAGTCCCAATGTTCCGGCGATACGTCCTGCACCCTGGGAGATTTCTTCCTGTATGCCACCGTCGGAGATATAAGCATAAATCGTTTGGTTCATCACCTCGTTGAAGCGTGCTTTCAGGAATTTGGCAGCAATGGCGGCACCTACGGCAAACGTATGTCCTTGTCCCAACGGACCGGATGTGTTCTCGATGCCGCGCATGATGTCCACCTCGGGATGTCCCGGTGTAGGGCTTCCCCATTGACGGAACTCTTTCAGTTCGTCCAATGTGAATTTACCTGCTAAGGCGAGTGTGGAATAAAGCATTGGTGACATATGACCCGGGTCGAGGAAGAAACGGTCGCGTCCTTCCCAGCGAGGATTCTCGGGGTCGTATACTAAAAACTCAGAAAAGAGTACATTTACAAAGTCAGCACCCCCCATGGCGCCCCCCGGATGACCGGAATTGGCTTTTTCAACCATTGAAGCAGCAAGAATACGGATATTATCCGCTGCACGATTCATAAGTTTGTTATCGTTCATATCATTAAAATTTAGTAGACTTCTGTCAGATTGTGGGCAAAGATAACTCTTTATGCGGATTTAACAATCCAAAAGTACTATCTTTTTTCTTGCCGTACGGGCGCTCTTTGTGTTTAAGATGCGACAAAGTGAACGTTGTTCGAACTACTGTAACTCCAAAGTTACAATCGATTTGGCAGGAAGTTTTACCTTCATTGTTCCTTTGCTGATTTTGACTTCTTTGAAAGGTGCCGGTTTTATCCTGTCCGGATTCTCAAAAGAATTGTAATCGGTCAGTCTGTCGGAAGTCAGGATTTCGCCGACGGCTTTTTTAGCTTTGGTGTCTCCTAAGTTGACGGTTATTTCCTGTGCTTCATCGGCGTTTACGTTCGAGAGGGAAATGTGGATGGTTCCGTCGGCGGCTTTCGAGGCAGTGGCGCTTACCATAGGTATGGTGCGGTTGCCGCGTACGTTCATCGTTTCGCAATTAAGCTCGATGGGGAGATAGGTGGCGTTCTGGTGCACCTTGTACATCTTGAATACATAGTAAGTGGGAGTGAGCACCATCTCTTTTCCTTTAGTGAGAATCATGGATTGCAGCACGTTGACGATTTGTGCGATGTTTGCCATTTTCAGGCGGTCGGTGTATTTGTGGAATACATCAAGGCTCAGTGAGGCGACGAAAGCATCGCGCAGCGTGTTTTGTTGGTAGAGGTGGCCGCGCACGGTTCCCGGTTCTTCGTCCCACCAGGTTCCCCATTCGTCGAGCAGAAGGGCGATTTTCTTCTCTTTGTCATATTTGTCCATGATGGCGCAGTGCTTTTTGATTACCTCTTCCACTTCCAGACATTTGCCTATTGTCCAGTAGTAGTCGTCCTTGTCGAACTTGGTGGCGGCTCCTTTGCTGCCGCTCCATCCTGTCACGGTGTAGTAGTGGAGCGAAAGCCCTTCCATACGGTGTCCTACGCGATTCATCAATACATCGGTCCATTTGTAGTCGTAGTCGCTGGCGCCACTGGCGATTTTGAACAGGCGGTTGCCGTCGTAGTTTCGGCAATAGGTGGAGTATCGGCGGTAGAGGTCGGAGTAATATTCCGGACGCATATTACCGCCACATCCCCAGCTTTCGTTTCCTACGCCGAGGTATTTCACCTTCCATGCTTTGTCGCGTCCGTTCTTGCGGCGCAGGTTTGCCATAGGAGAGTCACCTTCCGAAGTCATGTATTCCACCCATTTGGCAAGTTCCTCCACGGTTCCGCTACCTATGTTGCCGCTGATGTAAGGCTCGCAACCCAACATTTCGCAGAGGTTCAGGAATTCGTGTGTGCCGAAGCTGTTGTCTTCGATGGTTCCTCCCCAGTTGTTGTTCACCATTTTCGGACGGTTCTCTTTCGGGCCGATGCCGTCCATCCAGTGATACTCGTCGGCGAAGCAGCCGCCGGGCCAACGGAGTACGGGAACCGACAAGTCTTTCAAGGCGTTGAATACATCCGTGCGATATCCTTTGATATTGGGGATATCCGAATGTTCGCCTACCCAGAGTCCTCCGTAGATGCACGAACCTAAATGTTCGGCAAACTGGCCGTAGATTTCTTTGGGAATGATTTTCTTACCTTGCTCGGTGTGTACGGTGACGGTAGCGCTCTGTTGTGCGGAGAGTGATACGGATGCTGCTAAAAAAGCGGTACTGATTAATAGTTTTGTTTTCATAAAAAATGGTATTTGTTTGGATGATTGTTTTTGCAAATAAGATGTTTCTCAAGGTAATAAACTAAGAAGGTGTGCCCAGAGTGATAACTCTGTATAGCCTTGACACACCTTCGAAGTATAGTTGTTGCGGTTTAGGTCAGGTATTCGTTATTTGAACCGGGCGGCGGCTTCCTCGATGGGCAATCCTGCCTTGTAGTGTTCGATGTATGCATTGAATCCTGCCACGTCTTCGGGCGTGGGCGATACTTCGACACCGGCTTCACCGGCAAATACATACTCGTCCAAAAAATCGGCAAGCGATTGCTTCTTTTCATTGTTTACGAGGTAGGAACCTAACAGCGCGATACCCCATGCACCGCCTTCGCCGGCGGTCTCCATCACGGAGATGGGGGAGTTGATGGCGGCGGCAAGTACCCGTTGCCCTACGCCTTTGGTTCTGAACAATCCGCCGTGTCCGGTTATCCTGTCTACTTTCACTTTCTCTTCGTTGAACAGGATGTCGTTGCCTATTTTCAGTACGCCGACAGATGCATACAGGTGTGTACGCATGAAGTTTGCCAGACTGAACTTGTCGTTTGCCGAGCGTACAAATAAGGGTCTGCCGTCGGCAATACCCGTCACGGGCTCGCCCGAGATGTAGTTGTAGGAAAGCAGTCCGCCGCAGTCGGCATCGCCTGTGAGTGCGATGTTGTAGAGCTTGCCATAGATTTCATCCATGTTTACGGGAATACCCAACAACTCTTGGTATTCTTTGAATAGGTTGACCCATGCGTTGAGGTCGGACGTACAGTTGTTGCAGTGTACCATAGCGACAAGGCTGCCGTCGGGGGTAGTCACCATGTCAATCATTTCATAGGGTTTCGACAGCTCTTTCTCCAATACAATCATGGAGAAAGAAGAAGTTCCTGCCGACACATTTCCGGTGCGTTGCTTGACGGCGTTGGTGGCCACCATACCGGTTCCGGCATCTCCTTCCGGCGGGCATACCGGTATTCCTGCTTTCAAATGGCCCGACACATCGAGCCGCCGGTTTCCTTCCTGTGTGAGTGTACCGGCGTTTTCGCCTGCCGGCAATACGTCGGGCAGAATATCCTTCAGTGTCCAGCCGTATTCCTTTGGCGCAATGAGATTGTCGAACTTTGCCACCATTTCGGCAGCGTAGTTGCCGGTAGCCGGGTCGATGGGAAGCATCCCCGATGCATCCCCGATACCCAACACCTTTTCACCCGTTAGCTGCCAATGTACATATCCGGCGAGAGTGGTCAGGAACTTGATGTCCTTGACGTGCGTTTCGTTGTCCAGGATAGCCTGATACAAGTGCGAAATGCTCCATCTCAGAGGTATGTTGTAGACAAAAAGTTCGGACAAGGCTGCCGCCGCCTGTCCCGTATTCGTATTTCTCCATGTACGGAAAGGCACGAGAATCTCCTCTTTTTCGTTGAAAGGCATATACCCGTGCATCATGGCGCTTACGCCGATGGCTGCGAGACTTTCGATTTCGATGTCGCCATACTGTTTCTTAACGTTGGAACGCAGGTCGGCATAACAATCTTGCAATCCCGTCCAGATGGCTTCGATGCTGTACGTCCAAAGCCCGTCCACTAATTGGTTCTCCCAAGTGTGGCTGCCTTGAGCGATAGGCTTGTTCTTTTGGTCAATCAAGACAGCTTTGATTCGCGTCGAGCCGAGCTCTATACCCAAAATGGCTTTGCCTGCCTCGATGGTTGATTTGGCTTCTGATTTCATTTCACTAAACTGGTTAATCGTTAACAAAGCGCTTTGTTCAGCATATAATAAACCTCGTTCATGCGCAGTTCCTTCTTGAAATCGCTGATGGTCGTATCTTTGTTGATGTGCACCATTTCAATACCTGCGATTTCGGCGTAATCTTCCCAGTATTCGGCGGTGAGGTCGTAAGAGAAGCAAGAGTGGTGTGTACCGCCTGCCAAAATCCAGGCACCTGCGCCTACTTCGAGGTTAGGCATCGGAATCCAGAGAGCGGAAGCAACCGGCAGTTTGGGTAGCGGTTTCGGCTCGATACATTCCACATCGTTCACAATCAGGCGGAAGCGGTTGCCCATATCTACGATGGTAGCAGTGCAGCCTGTGCCTACTTTGGAAGTGAATACAAGGCGCGCCGTCTGACTCTTGCGGATACCTATACCGAGGAAGTGTACTTCCAGGCGGGGTTTGTTGGCTGCGATAAGCGGGCAGATTTCCAGCATATGCGATTGGAGGATGGAGCTGTTGGCGCCGTCGAAGTTCAGGGTATAGTCTTCTAAGAATGAGCAACCCTTCGGGAGTCCCTGGTTCATCACCCATACGGTGCGGTAAAGAGCGGCCGATTTCCAGTCGCCTTCGGCTCCGAATCCGTATCCTTCTGCCATCAGGCGTTGGGAAGCCAGTCCCGGTATCTGGTCGAAACCATTGTGTTCGATGTCTCCCAAATCGTCGAAGTTGGTGGTGAATCCTTTCGCGCCCTTCGCTTTCAGAATGGCACGGATGGCAAGTTCGGCTTTCGCTGCGTTCCATACTTTCTGATAAGCCTCGGTCGATTTGTCCTCCAAAGAAACATCGTGCTCGTATTCGTTGAAGTAGGTGGCAACCAATGCATCTACCTCTTCGTTTTTGATTGCTTTGTGGTATTCCATCAGTTCGCTTACCGGACAGTAGTCTACGTGATAGCCCATACGCTGTTCGGCTTCCACTTTGTCGCCATCGGTCACGGCTACGTTGTTCATCTGGTCGCCGAAACGGATAATCAGCATATCCTGCGAATCTGCCCAGCCGGCACAGACGCGCATCCAAACGGCAATCTTATGCAGCGTCTCCTCCTCTTTCCAATAGCCTACCACTACTTTGCGGCGGATGCGCATACGGGTACAGATATGTCCGAATTCGCGGTCGCCGTGGGCCGACTGGTTCAGGTTCATGAAGTCCATGTCCATAGTATCCCAGGGAATCTCTTTGTTGAACTGAGTGTGCAGGTGCAGCAACGGTTTCTTCAACTGTTGCAGACCGTGAATCCACATTTTGGCAGGAGAGAACGTATGCATCCAGGTGATGACGCCGATGCATTTGTCGTCGTTGTTGGCAGCCTTGAACACCGTTTCCACCTCTTTTGAAGAGTTGGCTGTTCCTTTATATATCACTTTGACGGGAAGTTTGCCCGATTCATTCAGTCCGTTTACCATTTCATTGGAGTGTGCGTCTACTGCGATTACCGCGTCGCCACCGTACAGGAGTTGTGCTCCTGTTACAAACCATACTTCATATTGATTAAATGCGTTCATAATCTTATTGTTTTAATGTTAAATTTATACTTTTCAATTCTTTAATTAATTGCTTTTTTCTCCTTGCGATAGGAGTGAATTGCAGGACATATATATCCCATTTCTACGGTATATATGTCCTACTTCCAGCATCTATATATCCAATCTCCTGCTTCTATATCTCCTGCGCGCAGCATCTATATGTACTGTAACCACTTGAATATGAGGTTGAAAATCCTTCATTTGGCGGGAAGGTTGCGGATAATCATTTACTGCCCGTAATAAGCGTTCGGGCCATGCTTACGGCTGAAATGCTTTTCCACCAGCAACGGATTCATCGTCAGATTGGGGTTCACGGCATAAGCGATGCTTGCCATCTTGGCCACCTGCTCCATCACTACGGCATTGTGCACAGCGTCGTTGGCATCCTTTCCCCAAGAGAAGGGCCCGTGGTTCTTTACTAAGACTCCCGGTGTATGTACGGGATTCAATCCTTCGAAGCGTTTCACAATCACATTGCCCGTTTCCAGTTCGTAGGCTCCCTTCACTTCCGCTTCCGTCATGTCTGCGGTGCAAGGGATGGCCTCATGGAAATAGTCGGCATGAGTGGTTCCGATATTCGGAATGTCGCATCCCGCCTGTGCCCAGGCCGTCGCATAAGTGGAGTGGGTGTGCACCACTCCGCCGATTTCCGCAAATGCTTTGTAAAGCACTACGTGGGTAGGAGTATCCGAGGAGGGTTTCAGCCGTCCTTCGACGACTTTACCTTCCAAATCCACTACCACCATATCTTCTGCTTTCATATCGTCATAGCTTACGCCACTGGGTTTGATGACAATCAATCCGCTTGCGCGGTCGATGGCCGAAACATTTCCCCAGGTAAAGATGACCAATCCATGCTTTACCAATTCGAGATTGGCATGAAATACTTTTTCTTTCAGTTCTTCCAGCATATTGATTATAATTTGAATTTCGGGTCTTTGCGGTACACTTTGCTGTTGAACTTGTACAAAGCTGCGCCGCGTTTTGACCCCAGTTTATCTATTTTGTCCGTCTTTTCTATATAGTCCATTCCGGCGACACGCTTGCGGAAGTTCCGTTTGTCTATGTCCTCGCCGTAGATGGCTTCGTAGAGACTTTGAAGTTGCGACAATGTAAAGAGTTTCGGCAGCAGGTTGAAACCGATAGGCTCGGACGAGGCTTTCTGCTTCATCAGTTGCCGTGCTCTTGCCACCATTTCGGGGTGGTCGAAAATCAGTTGGGGAAGCTCGTTGATGTTCACCCAGTAGGCGTTGTGCTTCTTCACCAGTTCACGGTCGTAGTCGTTGATGTTGATTAGTGCGTAATAGGCAACGGAGATTACCCGTTCTCCCGGGTCGCGGTCTATGGCTCCGAAAGCACCCACCTGTTCCATATACACATCTTCCAGTCCTGTAAGTTGTGCCAGTACGCGCTTGGCGGCTTCGTCCACACTTTCATTGTTTTGCACAAATCCGCCCATCAGCGACCACTCACCCTTTGCCGGTTCAAAGTTCCTTTTCAACAATAACAGGTTCAGTTCGCCTTCATTAAAGCCGAAGATGATGCAGTCGATACCGACATAAAAGGTCGGGTTTGCGCCGTAGTAGTTGTTCATTATTAGGTCGATATAAATTTATATTACCAGAAATACCAATAGAATGCTGCTGTGATGCCTAAGATGACTACGGTGTGTATAACGTCCCAAAGGTTCCAGCTTGTACGTGTAGCGTCTTTTTGTTCTTTGGTAGCCGTGCCGAATACCAGTCCCTGGATTTTTTCGGCTGCCGGAGCTTCTGTAGCCAAGCTCACTGCAATTACCACAATGATGCAGAACAGGAACATCCATCCGCAGAAGAACAGCCAGTTCATGTCATAGAACAAATATTTGAATGCTGACTCTGCGGCTCCATCTACATTGCTGTAATATACTTTGGCGCCTAAACGGGTCAAACCAATCACCATACCCGATATCAATCCCCACATACCCCCCTGGGCGGAAGTACGCTTCCAGCAGATACCTAATAAGAAAGCGGCGGCAATGCCCGGAGCCAGTACGGACTGGACATCCTGCAAATAGGTATAAAGCACATCACCTACGCTGCGCATGATGGGAATCCAAAGAATACCCAAGACAACGATAACCACGGTGGCCGCCTGACCGATACCTACCAGTTTCTTTTCCGGTGTCTCCGGTTTGAAACGTTTGTAAAAGTCGATGGTGAACAGCATGGCAGATGAATTAAACAGAGAGGCCAAAGAACTCATCAGGGCAGCGAGAATTCCACATACCACCAAACCTTTCACGCCGGCAGGGAGCAATTTGGCTACCAATGTCGGGAAAGCAGCATCGGCATTTGCATTACCATTGGCAAGCATCGGAAGGAAGCCTTCGCCGCCGGCACCGATATATTTCTGATGCAGCGCAAATGCAATCATACCCGGAATCAGGAACAGGAATACAGGCAGCAACTTCAGATATGCGCCGAAGATAGTACCACGGCGTGCTTCCGTTTCATTCTTTCCGGAAAGTACGCGCTGTACGATAAACTGGTCGGTACACCAGTACCAGAAACCGATAATGGCTGAACCAATCAGAGCACCCAGCCAGGGGAAGTTTGCGTCGTCATTGCTGCGAATGAGGTTGGTCATTGTATCGCCGTACTCATTGACGGTTACGGCACCACAGACTCTCATCATCTCGTCCCATCCGCCAAGCTCCTTGAAACCGAGCACAAGGATGATTAATGAGCCTAACAGAAGGATAGGAGTCTGAAGTACGGAAGTGTATAATACAGATTTCATACCGCCGAAGATGGTGTAGAGTGCAGTCAGCACTACCAGTCCGATGGCTGCAATCCAGAAGAAATCGATTCCCCATAGCTCTTTGATTCCGAATACCTGTTGGAATACCAGTCCGCCGGCATATACGGTTACAGCTACTTTTGTCAACACATAACTGACCAGAGAGATGACTGACAGAATGGTACGCGACTGGGGATTGTAACGGCGTTCCAAGAATTCGGGCATGGTATATACCATGCTTCGTGTATAGAATGGCACGAATACCCATCCTAAAATCAGAATCATCCATCCCTGTATCTCCCAGTGTGCCATTGCCATACCGCTGGATGCTCCTGCGCCCGCCAGGCCTATCAAGTGTTCGGAACCGATGTTTGAGGCGAAGATAGAGGCTCCGATTGCAAGCCATGTTGCGTCGCGCCCGCCTAAGAAATAATCCGCCGAGTCGTTTTGTTTTTGTCTGACTACCCAGACGATAATACCGATTAGAGCCAAGAAGAAAACTCCAATTACTAACCAATCTAATGCTTCCACAATAAGTCTGATTTATAAGTTAATATTATTTCTCTACAGAGAATTTGAAAATACATTCGCTGTTGTATGTCTGTCCCGGTTCCAAAACCACTGAAGGCCAGTCTGCCTTGTTGGGGCTGTCGGGATAGTGTTGTGTCTCCAGGCAAACGGAAGCCCGTTGGTTGTAAACGATTCCCTTTTTGCCTGTCACGGTTCCGTCGAGGAAGTTGCCGGTATAAACTTGGATACCCGGTTCGTTGGTATATACTTCCAGGGTAATTCCGCTTTCGGGAGAAGTCAGTCGGGCAGCTACTTGAGAGATATCCCCTTTTGTATTCAGTACCCAGTTATGGTCATATCCGTTTCCGTTTTTTAATTGAATGAAATCGTAGTTGTTGATATCCTGCTCTACTGTTTTCGGAGTAGTGAAGTCCATCGGCGTATTTTTTACCGGAGCTATTTCGCCTGTTGTCATGAAGGTACTGTCTACCGGAGTATAGTAGTCGGCGTTTACATACATGATATTGTCAGTAGAAGTTTTCGACGGATTACCTGCTAAGTTGAAATAAGAGTGGTTGGTCATGTTGATAATCGTCTTTTTATCAGTAGTGGCGCTGTATCTGATGTCGATAGCGTTGTCCTCGGTCAGTTGGTAAGTTACTTTGGCTGTCACGTTGCCCGGGAAATTTTCATCGCCATCGGGCGAGATAAGAGTCAGCTCCAGAGTCGTCGGGTCGATGAGGCTTGCTTCGTAGACTTGGTATTGCCAGCCTTTCGGACCACCGTGCAGACAATGTCCGAAGTTGTTCTGTGCCAGTTGGACGGTGTCGCCGTCCAAGACAAAACGTCCCTGATTGATGCGATTGGCATATCGTCCGATGGAAGCGCCGAAGTCGCTTGGCACATTGATATAATCGGCAATGCTGTCGAAACCTAATACCACGTCCTGCATCTTTCCGTTTTTGTCCGGTACCATAATAGATACGATACGTCCTCCGAAGTTAGTGATGCACACTTCCATGCCTGCCTTATTCTTTAATGTATAAAGATTGGTTTTGGCCTTATTCACTTCTGTTTGAAAATTTGCTGGATTGAGCCCGGATAGAGTCAGTTCGGAAGCCGGCTTGTCATAGCACGCCGATAACATCAGAGCGGCAATTCCCGCAAATAGAAAATGTTTCTTCATGGTTCTGTTTTTAATGTAAATGAGATGCTTATCTTAATTTGGGTGTAAAAGTAACACTTTGATTTGGTGTAGCAAGTACACTCTTATATGTTATGCAGCATAAAAGGCTTTTTCAGTATTACCTTATTAATATACGAATCTGTCGGTAGGTCATTTTAGGTCTTGGTTCGTACCCTAATTACAGTCGGTGAATGGAAAATTGTGCAAATGAATGGAAATTGGTCCTTTTTGACTGAAAAACACCTATGAATGGTGAGATTGGATAAAAAGAGAATTAAGAATCTGATTACCTTTGCAGGACACGAATGGAATAAAACGAAACCATATATAATTTTATTGAAACCATGAGAAGATACACAGAAATCGTGGCTGCATTAGCCTTATCTGCCGGAATGGCACTTCATGCGCAAACCAATGAAATGGTGATACAAACCAAAAAGCTGGGAGCGGAAATTCAACCTACCATGTACGGACTCTTTTTTGAGGATATCAACTATGCTGCCGATGGCGGACTCTATGCCGAACTGGTCAAGAACCGCTCATTTGAGTTTCCCCAACATCTGATGGGGTGGAATACCTATGGAATGGTGTCGTTAATGGACGACGGCCCTTTTGAACGCAATCCTCATTATGTACGTCTTTCCAACCCGGGACACGCACATAAGCATACCGGACTTGACAATGAAGGCTTTTTCGGTATCGGCGTTAGGAAAGGGGAGGAGTATCGTTTTTCCGTTTGGGCGCGTCTGCCGCAGGGAAGTGCAAAAGAAACTTTGCGAATCGAACTTGTAGATACTAAGTCAATGGGCGAACACCAGGCTTTTGCCACACAGAATCTTACTGTTGATTCAAAAGAATGGAAAAAATACCAGGTTGTCCTGAAACCGGGAATAACCCATCCTAAAGCTACCCTCCGCATTTTTCTTACTTCCAAAGGAACAGTAGACTTGGAACATATTTCCCTTTTTCCCGTAGATACCTGGAAGGGACACGAAAACGGACTTCGCAAAGACTTGGCGCAGGCTTTGGCGGATATTCATCCGGGAGTTTTCCGCTTTCCCGGTGGTTGCATTGTAGAAGGTACGGACTTGGAAACCCGTTACGACTGGAAGAAATCGGTAGGTCCTGTAGAAAATCGTCCTTTGAACGAGAATCGCTGGCAGTACACTTTTACCAACCGTTTCTTCCCCGATTATTACCAAAGTTACGGGTTGGGATTCTATGAATACTTCCTGTTGTCTGAGGAAATGGGAGCAGAACCGCTGCCGATTCTGAACTGCGGGCTGTCATGTCAATATCAGAACAACGACCCGAAAGCACACGTTGCAGTTTGCGATTTAGACCGCTACATTCAAGATGCGCTCGACTTGATTGAGTTTGCCAATGGCGATGTGAACACAACTTGGGGAAAAGTGCGTGCCGAGATGGGGCATCCGGCTCCTTTCAATCTGAAATTTGTCGGTATCGGTAACGAACAATGGGGAAGAGAATATCCCGAACGCCTTGAACCGTTTATCAAGGCTATCCGCAAAGCGTATCCTGATATGAAGATTGTGGGAAGTTCCGGCCCGAATTCCGAAGGGAAAGAGTTTGATTATTTATGGCCTGAAATGAAACGTCTGAAAGCTGATTTGGTGGACGAGCATTTCTACCGTCCCGAAAGTTGGTTTTTGGCTCAAGGTGCACGTTATGATAATTATGACCGTAAAGGTCCGAAAGTGTTTGCCGGTGAGTATGCTTGCCACGGGAAAGGGAAGAAATGGAATCATTTCAATGCTGCTTTGCTCGAAGCTGCTTTCATGACGGGTTTGGAGCGTAATGCTGATATTGTTCATATGGCTACCTATGCTCCGCTTTTCGCCCATGTGGAGGGCTGGCAATGGCGTCCGGATATGATTTGGTTCGATAACTTGAATACCGTGCGTACGGCAAGCTATTATGTGCAACAACTGTTTGCACACAATAAAGGAACCAATGTTCTTCCGCTTACCATGAACAAGAAAAATGTAACGGGAGCCGAAGGGCAGAACGGGCTTTTTGCCAGTGCCGTATATGATAGGAATAAGAATGAAGTGATTGTAAAGGTTGCCAATACTTCCGGCATGGTTCAATCTATTTCGTTGAACTTCGCAGGATTGAAGAAACAAGACGTACTCTCGAACGGACGTTGTATTAAGTTTCATTCATCTGATTCGGATAAGGACAATACGCTTGAACACCCCTTTGCCATCATTCCGCAAGAGAGTCCGATATCCATTGAGGGACATATCTTTACGACTGAGTTGAAATCGAATACCTTTGCTGTTTATAAATTCACCAAGAAACAATCCCATAGATAGCAGGTTTTACTGATAGAAAAGAAGGGCGGCTATCGTGATGGAAGCCGCCCTTCTTAATTATTTATTTTGAATAATTTCTTATTCCAGTCTACGGGAACCGTCGCCGATTACCACGTCATACACTTTCGGGCTTCTGCCGAATTTAGCTTTGAAAGCTTCTTTTGTCTTTTCAACAAAGTTGTCATACAACTCGTTCTTGACGAGATTGATAGTACAACCGCCGAAGCCGCCGCCCATCACGCGTGAACCGGTTACACCGCATTCTTTGGCACAATCATTCAAGAAGTCGAGTTCTTCGCAGCTTACTTCGTACAACTTGCTCATACCGTGATGCGTTTCGTACATCTTCTGACCTACAGTTTCGTAATCGTCTCTCTCCAAAGCATCGCAAACGTCGAGCACACGTTGGATTTCTTCGATTACATATTCTGCACGCATATAGTCTTCATCGCTGATATCGGCTTTCGCTTCTTGTAACATTTCCATTGTACAGTCGCGCAGGAATTCTACGTGCGGGTGTTTCTTTTGGATAGCGGCAACGGCAGCTTCGCAACTTTGACGACGCTTGTTGTAAGCGGAGGAAGCCAATTCGTGTTTCACCACTGAATCCATCAAAACCAAACGGTAACCTTCCGGATGGAACGGGAAATACTGATATTCCAATGAACGGCAATCCAAACGAATCAGACTACCTGCTTTACCGAATACGGAAGCGAACTGGTCCATGATACCGCAGTTCACGCCACAATAATTGTGCTCTGTAGCCTGACCTACCTTTGCCAATTCAAATTTGTCTATTTTGTTTTCACCGAACAGTTCATTCAATGCGAAAGCATAAGTACTTTCCAAAGCTGCGGAAGAAGACATACCTGCACCCAGAGGTACATCGCCTGCAAAAGCAGTATTGAATCCTTTTACGTCAACGCCACGTTTGATCATTTCACGGCAAACACCGAAAATGTATCTTGCCCAACTTGCACGCGGAGCGTCTTCTTCGTTCAAGCCAAATTCTACGTAGTCTTTCAAGTCAATGGAGTACGCTCTTACTTTGTCGGTGCCGTTCGGCTTGATTTCGGCAATCATACCTTTGTCTACTGCGCCCGGAAATACGAATCCGCCGTTGTAGTCGGTGTGTTCGCCAATCAGGTTGATACGTCCCGGCGAAGCATATATAAATCCTGTAGTGCCATCAAAATGTTTAATGAAGCGACTTCTTACGTGTTCTATATCCATGATAATTTAAGTTTATAAGGTGAATAAATTATGTTCAGTGGTAGATTTTATTCTACCGGAATATCTTTATTTACGTTTTTGCAGCCAATCTTGCTATAGTACAGGATGTACACTAACATAGCGATAATCAGCCAGTAGCTTGTAATCGGATTGGTTGCTTTGGCGATGAAGTCCTGAATCAACGGCATGATACCGCCACCGACTACCATCATCATGAACAAACCGGATGCAGCAGCCGTGTATTTGCCCAATCCTTCTACAGCGAGGTTGAAGATACCGCCCCACATTACAGAAGTGGAAAGTCCGCATATAGCAATGAGGAAACATTTCATCGGGATTTCATTTCCTTTGAATTCTACTGTGATTGTTTCGGGCATCAGAATAGCAATCAGCAACATGATAATGGCGAACAGAGAAACGGCAGTCATCTGCGCTGTAGTAGAGATTTTACCGCTGATGATACTGCTGGAAGCACGGCCGATAAGCATCAGGAACCAATAGCTGGCAGCCAATGTACCACCGATAGCGGCAGAGCCCTCGAATCCCAAGTTAGTGATGTAGAAGTTCAACTGTGCCGGTATACCGATTTCTACACCTACATAGAAGAAGATGGCGATAACGCCCAACAGACAGTGGCGGAAAGCCAACGGGCTGTGTTCGAACTTAGTATTGCCTGTATTGGCTTGCGGTTCGGGAATGGCAACGAATGAAATGATGAAGAATGACAAAATGAAAATACCGATACCGATGAATAAGAGAGGAGCTACATTGCTCATGCTTGTTTCGGCAGTTACTTGTCCGATTAATACACCTACCAACAGCGGGGTCAGTGTTCCGGTCAGTGAGTTCAATGTACCACCGATTTGAATCAACTGGTTTCCTTTGTTACCGCCGCCGCCTAAGAGGTTCAGCATCGGGTTTACTACAGTATTCAGCATACATACACAGAAACCGCAGATGAATGCGCCTAACAGATAGATGATAAGGTTGAGGGCAACAATCTGACCGTCGTAAGTGAAAGTTTCGATATCTGCTCCGAAAATGCTGGAGAGATATTGTACTATCAATCCGATAGCACCTACTGCCAATGCACTCAAGGCTGTTTTCTTGTAACCGTATTTAACGAGCATTTTACCTGCGGGGATACCCATGAACAGGTAAGCTGCAAAGTTCATCATATTTCCCATCATGGCTGCCCAGCTATATTGGAATCCCCAGATGTTGCCGAACGGAGCCGCCATATTGGTAACAAACGAAATCATCGCAAAAATAAAGCACATGGTGATAATAGCGATGAGATTACCACTCTTTTTTTCTTGTGTCATGATTTAAAAAAAATGTTAGTTTATAAAATTAGGTTAGTTGTTTTTCTGTTGTTATTCTTCTACGGAGAATTTGTAAATCGTGATTTGCTGGTACTCATCACCCGGGAGTAAGGTTGCCGACGGGAAATGGGGTTTGTTCGGAGTATCCGGGAAGCATTGTGCTTCAAAGCAGATGGCACTTCTTGCAGGGAATGTCGCACCGTGTGCTCCTTCAAAGCCGTTGAGCCAGTTGCCGGTATAAAGTTGTACGCCGGCTTCGGTGGTGTACACTTCCATAATACGACCGCTTTCGGGGTCTTTGCAGGTGGCAGCCAAATCGAGCGAGCCGCTTTCTATTTTGTTCAGTACATAGCAGTGATCATATCCTGCACCGAATATTAATTGTTGGAATTTGTCGTCAATACGCTCGCCTACGGTATGCGGAGTACGGAAGTCCATCGGAGTTCCCTCTACTGTGGCAATTTCTCCTGTCGGGATGGAAACTTCGTCGATGGGGGTATAGAAATCTGCGTTGATGGTGACAATGTGGTTGTTGACAGTAGGAGTGGGGTTGGCGATGCCGGCAAGATTAAAGAAACCGTGGTTGGTCAGGTTTACCACTGTGGCCTTGTCGGTAGTGGCACGGTATTCGATATTCAGTGCGTTTACTTCGTTGTCCAGCCGATAGGTCATTTCTACTTCGAGATTGCCGGGGAAACCCTCTTCGCCGTCGGCAGAAACATAAGTGAACTGTACGGTGCTTTCGTCAATCTGGACAGCATCCCAAACACGGGCGTGGAAACCGGTAGGTCCACCATGAAGGGAATTAGGACCGTTGTTGATTGTAAGTTCGTGTTCTTCGCCGAACAAGGTGAATTTTCCTTTGGCGATGCGGTTGCCGTAGCGTCCGATAGTAGTGTTTAAGAAAGGTTCCGGGCTGTTGACTACGTGGTCGATGCTGTCGTGACCAAGAATCACATTGGCATACTTGCCGTTTTTATCCGGAACCATAATGGAGAGAATGGCGCATCCGTAATTGGTTACAGCTACTTCCATTCCCTTTGCGTTTTTGAGGATAAATAAGTCTGTTTTCTTATTGTTTATCTCCTTTTGGAAATCTTCGCGGCTGAGCCCTGAAAGATTCCCTTCTGTTGGGAATGTGTTATTCATGTCTGATATGATTAAAATTTACTGCAAATAAAAGGAAATTCTTTCTTACTCACAAATTATTCCGATTAAATATAAGAAGTACTTCAAAAACTAAACTATTTTTCGTATGTTTGCATCGGGGATTGTTACAATCCGTGCGAATTTAATCTAAGTTTATAACAAGAAAAACAAAAATGTATCCATTAAAATTCGAACCTATTCTGAAGCAGACGCTTTGGGGGGGCGACAAGATTATTCCGTTCAAGCGTTTGAACGCTGACTTGAAAGGGGTAGGCGAAAGCTGGGAGATTTCCGGCGTTGAAGATAATGAATCCGTAGTGGCTAATGGCCCGGATAAAGGTTTAACCTTGACCGATATGGTAAGAAGGTATCGCGAGGAACTGGTGGGCGAAGCGAATTATGCACGCTTCGGCAATAAATTTCCGTTGCTCATAAAGTTCATTGACGCGCGCGAAGATTTGTCAATCCAGGTGCATCCGGCAGACGATTTGGCAAAAAAACGTCATAACTCGATGGGAAAAACCGAAATGTGGTATGTGGTAGATGCGGATAAAGGAGCTAAATTGCGTTCGGGATTTTCCGAACAGATTACTTCAAAAGAATATAAGGAGCGTGTGTTGAACAACACAATCACCGATGCACTGCAAGAGTATGAGGTTCATCCGGGGGATGTGTTCTTTCTTCCTGCCGGACGTGTGCACAGCATCGGAGCCGGTTCATTCATTGCCGAGATTCAGCAGACTTCCAATATAACATATCGCATCTACGACTTTAACCGTAAGGATGCAAATGGAAAAACGCGCGAACTGCATACTGATTTGGCACGCGAAGCCATCAACTACGAAGTGCTGGACGACTACCGTACCAAATACGATGCAGTGAAGGACGAACCGGTGGAATTGGTTGCCTGTCCTTATTTCACGACTTCTTTGTATGATATGACGGAAGAAATCAGTTGCGACTATTCGGAACTGGACTCATTTGTGATTTTTATCTGTATGGAAGGTGCGTGTAAGGTGAAGGACAATGAGGGCAACGAACTGACGGTCAGTGCGGGCGAATCTATTCTGCTTCCCGCTACTACGCAGGATGTCACTATTACTCCCGAAGGAGGAAATGTGAAGTTGCTTGAAACATACGTGTAAGTTTTTACTTGCATACAGTTGAAGTCATCCGACTTTGTCCCGTTATTGTAGTGGCAAAGTCGGATGGCTTTTTTTATGATGATTAACCGCATGACTTGGATAAGTCTACTGTATGACTTGGTTATATCTACCGTATAAGTTGGACAAATCTACCGCATGAGTTGGGCATATCTACCGTATGAATTAGTCACATTTACCGCATGATTTGACCAATATGTCCTACGATTTAAAAGTAAGATAACGTCTTTATTTAAAACTTCTGAAATACCTCCGTACTTTCCGCATTATTTTTATTCCCATCATTGCTCCGTCAAAAATCGCCATACCTGTATTGAACGAACGCATGATGGAGTCCGCCTTATTGGCTGCCGGCGCTACCGGAGCGAATATTTCGCGGGCGGTGTCTGTCATTGCCTTTTTCCGGTCTTGAATCTCACTTTGTAGTTGTTTCTTGCGCTCGGTGATTTCTTCTAAAGTATATTTATGTATTGTCTGCGAACTCATAACTTATTTATTTGAATCGGTTAGAAATAAATTAGCGAGGAAGTTGACCAGGGGTGAGATGATAAGCCGCTTCCGGAAAATCACAATAAGGGCTATGATAGCAAGATTAATACCGGCTATGATAGCAAAACTTGCCATAAGCCCTCCGACAAATGGCTCCAAGATATAAGCCAGTGTGAAAAGCAGATAAAACAGAGCTACCATGCCAAGAATAATAAGTATCAAAACCATGATTAACGTAGAGAAAAGTATGGTTAGCTTTTCCGTTAACTCCAATTTGGCATACTCCTTTTGCAGTTCCAGGTATTTCTTGAACTCGAAAAATAACTGCTGAAAATTCTCAATACTTTTATCGTCTCCAAACATAGCTGCTCTGTTTTAAATCCTTAATTCTACTTTATTCTGCTATTTCTCCTTTCATCTCGGCTGCAATCTCCTCTACGAGACTTTCCATTTCGTTGCGGTTGAGCTTGATTCCTTTCTTGCGAAGAATCTCTGCGATTTTGTGACGAGTGTCTTCTCCTTTATCGGGAGCAAATAAAATACCCAGGGCTGCGCCTACGGCTGCACCACCTAAAAAAGCTGCTAATACATTTAATCCTTTCATAATTGTAATTTTTTTATTGATTACGATACAACAAATATAACATTTTTCTCAAAAGGTTGTTCATGCAAGCCGGAAAAAACACCTTGCTTTTTAATTCTTTTTTTCTTTTGTGGCTCTTAATCTTATTTAACGGGCTTCGCAGGGTAACCAACAGGACTTAAGGCTACTTTTGCTACCAAAATTCTATAAACCGAAACATAATGGATAATAAAGTTGTTTTAATTACGGGAGCCACCAGTGGAATTGGTGAGGCTTGTGCCCGTAAATTTGCAAAAGAAGGATGGAACTTGATTTTGAACGCTCGCAATGCTTCAAAATTGGAGAAGTTGATAGAAGAGCTGGAGATGGAATATCCCACACTGAAAATCTGTCCGTTTCTTTGCGACGTGCGCAACCGTGAACAGATAAAAGCCGCACTGGAAGGCTTGCCGTCGGAATGGACTGAAATCGATTTGTTGATAAACAACGCCGGACTGGTAATCGGAGTGGATAAGGAATTCGAAGGCAGTTTGGACGAATGGGATATCATGATTGATACGAATATAAAAGGCCTGTTGGCTATGACACGTCTCGTAGTTCCTGGTATGATAGAACGCGGCCGGGGACATATTGTCAACATCGGTTCTATTGCCGGTGATGCCGCTTATCCGGGCGGAAGCGTGTATTGCGCTACAAAAGCAGCCGTGAAGGCTCTGTCGGACGGTTTGCGTATTGACTTGGTAGATACTCCCTTGAGGGTTACCAATATCAAGCCGGGTATGGTGGAGACCAATTTCTTGGTGGTGCGTTATCGGGGCGATAAGGAGGCAGCTGATAACTTCTACAAAGGAATACGCCCGTTGACGGGAGAGGATGTTGCCGAAACGGTTTATTTTGCAGCGTCGGTCCCGGAGCATATTCAGATTGCAGAAGTGCTTTTGATGCCTACCAATCAGGCAACGGGGACGATTTCGTATAAGAAAAAGGTGTGATAGACGGTTTTTTCGTTGGGATTTCTTTGTCGGGTGATAAAAATTCTATTATTTTGTTGCCCGAAATTAAAGACAGATGAACCGGAACGTTGAATTATTAATTAAACAAAGTAATAGGATTATGAAAAAATTGATTGTATTAGGAATGGGAGTATGCTTGATACTGGCCTTTACATCTTGTAAATCCAGCGAAAGTGCCTATAAGAAAGCCTATGAGAAAGCAAAACAGCAGGAATTGGCAGAACCGCAAGTGGAAGTTCCAGTAGAGGTGACTCCCGTGGTTGCAGCTCCTGTGACAACGCCTAAAGTGGCAGATACATCTGGCGTTCGCCAGGAAAAGGTGACAGTGGTTTCGGGCAATGAAGGATTGAAGGATTACAGCATCGTGGCAGGTAGCTTCGGTGTAAAAGCAAATGCCGAAGGATTGAAGGATTGGTTGGACGCGCAAGGCTATCGGTCTACTATCGCGTTTAATGCAGAAAAGGCTATGTATCGTGTCATTGTAAGCTCATTTGCCGATAAAGCTGCTGCTGCCGAGGCTCGCGACGCATTCAAAGCTAAATATCCGAACCGTTCGGATTTCCAGGGAGCTTGGTTGCTGTACCGTGTATATTGATTTCTTTTTGGTAATACATAATTGGGAAGGATAGAAGTTCTTTTCCGAATAAGAAGGCGGTAACTGGGAAGTTACTGCTTTTTTATTGGGAAGGAAGAAAATACGTTTAGATATTTTTATCTTTCTACTAAAAGAAGTTATAAATAACAGCAAGGAAACTTTTATAGCAAAGAAAGTTTTTACTTTTGTCAATTCTTAGAGACTGTTTAAGTTGGAGAATTTACAGCCTTGATGCAGGCAAGGTGTTTAATGAAGGAATTGAATGGAACAGAAATACATAATGGCTGCTATCGACGCAGCATTGAAAGCCGGTAGAGATATACTTTCTATTTATGAAGACCCGACATCGGATTTTGGGATAGAACGAAAGGCCGATAACTCTCCGTTGACAATAGCAGACAGAAAGGCGCATGAGACGATTGTCGCTGTCTTGAAGGAGACTCCTTACCCTATTCTGAGTGAAGAGGGGAAACATTTGGATTATGAAGTGCGTCGTTCGTGGGAGACTTTATGGATTGTAGACCCGTTGGACGGGACAAAAGAGTTTATCAAACGGAACGGTGAATTTACCGTTAATATCGCTTTGGTGCAGAATTCCGTGCCTGTGATGGGCGTTATTTATGTGCCGGTAAGAAAAGAACTTTATTTTGCTGTTGAAGGTGCGGGAGCTTACAAATGTTCAGACATTTTCAGTCTGGAGGAGAGCGGAGTGCTGTCGTTGGAACAGATGATGAAAGCCTTGGAACGTATGCCGTCGGAGGGAGGACACGAGCGTTTCATAGTAGTGGCTTCCCGTTCGCATCTCTCGCCGGAAACGGAAGAGTATATTGCGGATTTGAAAAAGAAACACGGCAGCGTCGAACTGATATCCAGTGGAAGTTCCATCAAAATCTGTCTGGTTGCGGAAGGAAAGGCTGATGTATATCCGCGTTTTGCCCCGACAATGGAGTGGGACACGGCTGCCGGTCATGCGATAGCCCGTGCTGCCGGAATGGAAGTGTATCAGGCAGGAAAAGAGGAACCTTTGCGATATAACAAAGAAGATTTACTGAATCCGTGGTTTATCGTTGAACCCAAAAGAGAACACTAATTAATGCTTGTATGACATTTGAAATTGCATTTGTACTATTGTCCTTATTAGGAATGGTAGCTGCTTTGGTTGCGGATAAGATGCGGCCGGGTATGATACTGTTTTCGGTAGTGGTATTGTTTTTGTGTGTCGGCATTCTGACTCCTAAAGAGATGCTTGAAGGGTTTAGCAACAAAGGTATGATTACTGTTGCTTTGCTGTTTCTGGTAAGTGAAGGAATTCGTCAGTCGGGCACATTGGGACAGGTGATTAAGAAGTTGCTACCTCAGGGCAAGACTACAGTGTTCAAGGCGCAGTTGCGCATTCTGCCTTCGGTCGCGTTTATCTCCGCTTTCCTGAACAATACTCCTGTCGTAGTTATTTTTGCACCGATTATCAAGCATTGGGCGAGGGCGGTGAAACTTCCTGCCACCAAGTTTTTGATTCCGCTTTCGTATGTGACTATCTTGGGAGGTATTTGTACGCTGATTGGTACTTCTACCAATTTGGTAGTACATGGCATGATACTGGAAGCTGGATTTGAGGGCTTTTCGATGTTTGAACTTGGTAAGGTTGGTATCTTTATTGCAATAGCGGGAATCATTTATCTTTTCGTTTTTTCGAAACGTCTGTTGCCTGATGCGCGTCCGGATGCGACTGTGCTCGATGAAGATGTGGAAGAAGGAGAGAAACAGCATCGGGTAGAAGCGGTTTTGGGTGCTCGTTTTCCCGGTATTAATAAAAAGATGAAGGATTTCAATTTCCAGCGTCATTACGGTGCGGAGGTAAAGGAAATCAAGACTCGTAGCGGACAGAGGTTTGTAGAGAATCTGGATGAAGTGGTGCTTCACGAAGGAGATACATTGGTAGTGATGGCGGATGATACGTTTATCCCGACGTGGGGTGAGTCTTCGGTATTCGTTTTGCTGACCAATGGAAATGAACCGGACACTACGGGAAAGAAAAAACGCTGGTTTGCTTTGCTGTTGTTGGTACTGATGATTGTCGGGGCCACTGTAGGCGAACTTCCGATAATGAAAGAGATGTTTCCGGATATTAAACTGGATATGTTTTTCTTTGTCTCTATTACTACCATTATCATGGCGTGGACGAATCTCTTCCCTGCGCGTAAATATACGAAATATATCTCATGGGATATCTTGATTACCATTGCCTGTGCGTTTGCTATCAGTAAGGCGATGGTCAACTCGGGTGTGGCTGACTGTGTGGCGAAATTCATCATTGGGCTAAGTGACGACTACGGGCCGCACGTGTTGCTTGCAATGTTGTTTGTTATCACGAATCTCTTTACGGAACTGGTTACGAACAATGCGGCTGCGGCTTTGGCCTTTCCGTTGGCGTTGTCGATTGCTGCCCAGTTGGGGGTAAGTCCGACACCTTTCTTTGTAGTGATTTGCATGGCTGCATCTGCCAGTTTCTCTACGCCTATCGGTTATCAGACTAATCTGATTGTACAGGGTATCGGCAATTATAAGTTTATGGATTTCGTCCGTATCGGTTTGCCGCTTAATATCATGACTTTCTTGATTTCTGTTATCTTGATTCCGATGATTTGGAACTTTTAATAAAACTCATTTATAAATGGAAGAAAAGAATCATATATATCCTATTTTTGACCGCATGATGACACGGCGGGATAAAGAAGAACTTTTGGAACAACGTAGTGTGATGATTTGGTTTACCGGACTGAGCGGGTCGGGGAAAAGTACAATTGCTATTGCGCTGGAACGTGAACTTCATAAGCGTGGATTGCTTTGCCGCATTTTGGATGGTGATAACATCCGTAGCGGAATCAATAACAATTTGGGCTTTTCGGAAGCCGACCGGATAGAAAATATACGTCGTATAGCCGAGGTGTCAAAATTGTTTTTGGATAGTGGGATTATCACGATTGCAGCATTTATCAGTCCTAATAATGATATTCGCGAAATGGCCGCGAATATTATCGGAAAGGATGATTTTATGGAGATTTTCGTGAGCACACCGCTGGAGGAGTGTGAAAAACGTGATGTGAAAGGCTTGTATGCGAAAGCAAGGAGAGGCGAAATCCGGAATTTTACGGGAATTTCCGCACCTTTTGAAGTACCGGCACATCCGGCTTTGTCACTGGATACCTCTAAGTTGAGTCTGGAAGAATCGGTGAACCGTTTGTTGGAACTCATTCTGCCTAAAGTGAAGAAAAATGTTTTGTAGAAGAATAAAATCATTATTTAAGTAATGGAAGAATATAAATTAAGCCACTTGAAGGAACTCGAAGCAGAGTCTATCCATATTATCCGCGAGGTGGCGGCGGAGTTTGAGAATCCGGTGATGCTTTACAGCATTGGAAAGGATTCTTCGGTGATGGTGCGCTTGGCTGAAAAAGCCTTTTATCCGGGTAAAGTGCCATTTCCACTGATGCATATCGATTCAAAATGGAAATTTAAGGAGATGGTGCAGTTTCGTGACGAATATGCAAAGAAATACGGATGGAATCTGATTGTGGAAAGCAACACGGAAGCTTTTGAAGCAGGAGTAGGACCTTTTACGCATGGCAGTAAGGTGCATACGGACTTGATGAAGACACAGGCGTTGCTTCATGCATTGGATAAATATAAATTTGACGCAGCTTTCGGAGGTGCGCGTCGTGATGAAGAAAAGTCGCGTGCGAAGGAACGCATTTTTTCGTTTCGGGATAAGTTCCATCAATGGGAACCCAAAAATCAGCGTCCTGAGTTGTGGGATATTTACAATGCCCGTGTACATAAGGGAGAAAGCATCCGTGTGTTCCCGATTAGTAATTGGACGGAACTGGATATCTGGCAGTATATCCGCCTGGAGAATATTCCGATTGTTCCGCTTTATTATGCAAAAGAACGTCCGGTGATCAATCTTGATGGAAATATCATCATGGCGGACGACGAGCGTTTGCCCGAAAAATATCGCGACCAGATTGAAATGAAGATGGTTCGTTTCCGTACATTAGGTTGTTGGCCGCTTACCGGTGCAGTGGAAAGTGGAGCTGCCACCATTGAGGAAATTGTCGAAGAGATGATGACTACTACTAAAAGTGAACGTACTACGCGCGTGATTGACTTTGACCAAGAAGGTAGTATGGAACAGAAGAAACGTGAAGGATACTTTTAATTGTAACTATAAATGGCAGATAATAAATTAGATATAAAGGCTTTTCTGGACAAGGATGAACAGAAAGACTTGCTGAGGCTGTTGACGGCCGGTTCGGTGGATGACGGAAAATCGACACTAATCGGACGCTTGTTGTTTGACAGTAAGAAATTGTATGAAGACCAGTTGGATGCATTGGAGCGTGATAGCAAACGTGTGGGTAATGCTGGTGAGCATATTGACTATGCACTCTTGCTCGACGGCTTGAAAGCCGAACGCGAACAGGGAATTACGATTGACGTAGCTTACCGTTATTTTTCTACCAACGGTCGGAAGTTTATCATTGCAGATACTCCGGGGCACGAGCAATATACACGTAATATGATTACCGGCGGCTCTACTGCCAATCTGGCGATTATCTTGGTGGATGCCCGTACGGGAGTGATTACTCAGACACGCCGCCATACTTTCTTGGTGTCTTTGCTGGGTATCAAGCACGTTGTGTTGGCTGTCAACAAGATGGACTTGGTGGATTTTTCGGAAGAACGTTTTAACGAAATCGTTTCGGAATATAAGAAATTCGTTACTCCGTTAGGTATTCCCGATGTGAACTGTATCCCTCTTTCTGCATTAGATGGAGACAATGTTGTGGAAAAATCGGAGCGTACTCCGTGGTATCAAGGGATTTCTTTGTTGGATTTCCTTGAGACTGTCCATATTAATAATGACCATAATCTGACAGATTTCCGTTTCCCGGTTCAATATGTGCTTCGCCCAAATTTGGACTTTAGAGGTTTCTGTGGGAAAATTGCGTCAGGTATCGTTCGTAAAGGAGATACGGTAATGGCACTTCCTTCGGGTAAAACATCGAAAGTGAAGAGTATTGTGACTTATGACGGCGAATTGGATTATGCTTTTCCGCCACAGTCGGTAACGCTGACATTGGAAGACGAGATTGATGTATCCCGTGGTGAAATGCTTGTGCATCCCGATAACAGACCGATTGTCGACCGTAATTTTGAAGCGATGATGGTGTGGATGGATGAGGAACCGATGGATGTGAACAAATCGTTCTTTATCAAACAGACTACCAATGTGAGCCGTACACGCATCGATGCTATTAAATATAAGGTAGATGTGAACACAATGGAACACTTGTCTTTGGATAACGGACAGTTGACGCAAGAGACTTTACCTTTGCAGTTGAATCAGATTGCCCGTGTCGTGTTGACCACTGCTAAGGAATTGTTCTTCGATTCTTATAAAAAGAATAAATCCTGCGGTTCGTTCATCTTAATTGACCCGATTACAAATAATACTTCAGCAGTAGGTATGATTATTGACCGGGTAGAGATGAAGGATATGAACCATACGGATGATGTTCCTGTGTTGGATTTGTCTAAATTGGGAATTGCCCCGGAACATTATGAGGCTGTAGAGAAGGCTGTGAAAGAGTTGGAACGCCAGGGATTTGCTGTGAAAATTATAAAGTAAGAAAATATGGGATTACTCGAATTTAATAAACTTCCTATTAATACACTGGTAGGTGCCGACTGGAAAACATTTAAAGCGATTACTGCCGGTCGTGAGATTGACGCATCTTATAAAGGTAAATATCGGTTGACGAAGGCAGTGTGCCGTTTGCTTTCTCCATTGGCTGCTTTGCAGGACAGCCGCTATGAGAAGATGTTGGCAAACCAGCCGTTAGAGCATGACCCTGTATTTATCTTGGGACATTGGCGAAGCGGAACGACTTTTGTACATAATGTGTTTTCCTGCGATAAGCATTTTGGATATAATACGACATATCAGACCGTATTTCCGCATCTGATGATGTGGGGGCAACCTTTTTTCAAGAAGAATATGAGTTGGCTGATGCCGGACAAGCGTCCGACCGATAATATGGAACTGGCAGTGGATCTTCCTCAGGAAGAGGAATTCGCACTGTCTAACATGATGCCTTATACTTATTATAACTTTTGGTTCTTGCCGAAACATCAGCAGGGGTATGCCGATAAATATCTGTTGTTTGATGATATAACGGATGTGGAACTGAAAGTATTTGAAGAAGTGTTTACGAAACTGATTAAGATTTCTTTGTGGAACACGCATGGAACCCAGTTCCTTAGTAAGAATCCACCGCATACGGGCAGGGTGAAGGAATTGGTGAAGATGTTCCCAAATGCCAAGTTCATCTACTTGATGCGTAATCCTTATACTGTATTCGAATCGACACGGAGTTTCTTTACGAATACGATTCAGCCCTTGAAGTTGCAGGATATAAGCAATGAACAATTGGAGGAAAACATTCTTTCCATCTATGCAAAACTTTATCATAAGTATGAATCGGATAAGCAGTTCATCCCCGAAGGTAATTTGGTGGAAGTGAAATTTGAAGATTTCGAAGCGGATGCGATGGGGATGACGGAAAATATTTATAATTCACTCTCTATTCCTGGATTTACGGAGGCACGCGAAAATATAGAGAAATATGTAGGTGGCAAGAAGGGATATAAGAAGAATAAATATAAATATGATGAACGTACAATCCGATTGGTAGAAGATAACTGGGATTTTGCTTTGAAACAATGGGATTATAAATTGTAAAAGGAGAGGATAGCAATGATTCAGAAAATTGTTTGTCGCCTGCTGGTGGCAGGTTTCGTAGCTTTTTTTTCTTCCTTGTCTTTGATGGCGCAACATAGAGTGGAAATGGTTCCTTTTGGAGACATGAACCAATGGATAGACCGTCAGATAAAAGAGTCCTCCATTATCGGCGGAAACACTAAAAATGTATATGAGATAGGACCGACATCTGTTATCAAGGGAGATCAGGCTTATAAGAATATGGGTGGTTCGCCGTGGGCAACTTCAAATGTAATGGCAAAGGTAGCTGGTATTACGAAGACGAATACCTCGGTTTTCCCGGAAAAGAGAGGAGATGGATACTGTGCACGGCTCGATACGCGTATGGAAAGTGTAAAGGTGCTTGGGCTTGTCAATATTACGGTGTTGGCGGCCGGTTCTATTTTTACCGGTTCGGTGCATGAACCGATTAAAGGAACTAAGAATCCGCAGAAAATGTTACAGACCGGTATTCCGTTTACTAAAAAGCCGGTAGCTCTTCAGTTTGATTATAAGGTGAAGATGTCCGATCGGAAGAACCGCATCCGTGCTACAGGGTTCAGTAAGATAACCGATGTTTCCGGTAAAGACTATCCGGCAGCTATTCTGTTTTTGCAGAAACGTTGGGAAGATGCGGAGGGAAATGTATATGCTAAACGTATAGGTACAATGGTGACTTACTATTATCACTCGACAGACTGGAAAAATAATGTCTCTTATGAGATAATGTATGGTGATATTACGGGGCGTTCTGAATACAAAGCGCATATGATGCGTCTGCAGGTTACCGAAAATTATACGGTGAACAGTAAGGGTGAAAGTGTGCCTATTCATGAAGTGGCCTGGGGAAATCAGGACGATGTGCCGACTCATATGTACCTTCAGTTTACATCCAGTCATGGTGGTGCTTACATTGGTTCGCCGGGAAATACACTATGGGTTGATAATGTAAAGTTGATATATTGAAAATAGGAACAGAATAATGTATGAGAAACAGCCGATGGCATTAAAAAATGTACGTATGAATGAAAAATTACGTGATTTTTTGTTTGTATTGTATTAAATATCTATATTTGCACTAAATTTTAAAAAGAGGATAAAATGTTGACTCTTTATCAGGTGTGGATGTATGAATTTTCTTCCTGTCCTGTATGATATTTAAAACTTATTATTTACTAAAATAAATTGAGATGAAAAAGGGTTTATTATTTATTTTATTGGCAGCAGCATCAGTGTGTGTGTCTGCACAAGAGAAAGAAAAAGCAGCAAAGAGCTATAGAGTAGAAACAAATCGCTTTGGCTCTAATTGGTTCATCAGCGGTGGCGTTGGTGCGCAAATGTATTTCGGTGATAATGACGGTGAAGCCGCTTTCGGAAAACGTCTTAGTCCGGCGCTTGATATCGCTGTAGGTAAATGGTTTACTCCGGGATTAGGGTTGCGTCTTGCTTATAACGGTCTTCAGGCTAAAGGGGCTTCTCCGAGAGCTAACGACCTTTATGTAGACGGAGTTTATTCAAACGGATTCTACAAACAGAAATGGAATCTTGCAAACTTCCACGGTGATGTTTTGTTTGATCTTTCAAATATGTTCTGTGGATATAACGAAAAACGTGTTTATTCATTTATTCCTTACGTAGGAGCTGGTATAGCTGTTTCATTGACAGAACCTCATCAGAAAAACTTAGGCGTAAATGCTGGTTTGATCAACCGTTTCCGTGTTTCTTCTGCATTGGATATTAACTTGGAATTGCGTGGTCTTCTGATGAAAAATGCTTTCGGCGGTACTAGAAAAGAAGGTTTGGGTGGCGTAACAGTAGGCGTAACTTACAAGTTTAAGAAACGCGATTGGAATGCTGTTCCTACAGTTCCTATGGTTCCGGAAAGCCAGTTGAACGATATGAGAGACAGAGTTAACTCTTTGAAGGGTGAAAACGAAGCTCTGAAACGTGACTTGGTTGAAGCTCGCAATAAGAAACCGGAAGTTGTTGTTAAGAAAGAAATTGTAAATGCTGTTCCGCGTTATGTTGTCGTATTCAATATCGGTAAAAGTAGCATCGCTAAGAAAGAATACATGAATATTGAGACTGTAGCTAAAGCTATCAAAGAAAATTCAGGTAAAGTATATACTGTAACTGGATATGCTGACAAGGGTACAGGTTCTGCTGACTACAACTTGAAGTTGAGCAAGAAAAGAGCTGAAGCTGTTCGTGACTTGATGGTTAACGAATTTGGTGTGCCTGCTTCTCAATTGAAGGTTGATTACAAAGGTGGTGTAAGCAATATGTTCTACGATAGCGCTAAATTGAGCCGCGTAGCTATTGTTGAAGAATAATATATAATTTAAATATTACAATAAAAAAGACGTTTCCTTTCATGGGAAACGTCTTTTTTGTATTTTTGTGCCCCATGAGCAGAATTATAGCAATAGATTATGGAAGGAAGCGTACCGGAATAGCTGTCAGCGACACGATGCAGTTGATTGCAAACGGATTGACAACCGTACCTACGCATGAACTTCTGAACTTTATCAGTGATTATGTGGCAAGGGAACCGGTAGAGAAGATTATTATCGGATTGCCTAAGCAGATGAATAATGAGGTTTCGGAGAATATGAAAAATATAGAACCTTTTGTTCGTTCGTTGAAGAAGTGCTTGCCCGAGATTCCAGTGGAATATGTGGACGAACGGTTTACTTCGGTTTTGGCGCATCGTACGATGTTGGAAGCGGGACTGAAAAAGAAAGACCGTCAAAATAAGGCGTTGGTCGATGAGATAAGCGCTACGATTATTCTGCAGACATATTTGGAAAGTAAACGCTTTTAGCAGAAATGAAATAACTTATTTATCAGTAGAATATAAAGATATGATTTTACCTATTTATGTATATGGACAGCCTGTTTTGAGAAAGGTGGCAGAGGACATAACCCCGGATTATCCGAATTTGAAAGAGTTGATTGCGAATATGTTTGAAACAATGGTGCACGCTGACGGTGTAGGTTTGGCTGCTCCGCAGATTGGATTGCCTATTCGTGTCGTTACAATTACGCTGGACCCGCTTTCGGAAGATTTTCCGGAATTTAAGGATTTCAATAAGGCTTATATAAATCCTCATATTCTGGAAGTAGGAGGTGAGGAAGTCGGTATGGAAGAAGGCTGTTTGAGTTTGCCCGGTATTCATGAAACAGTGAAGAGAGGAGATAGAATCCGTGTGAAATATATGGATGAGAATTTTGTAGAGCATGAAGAAGTGGTAGAAGGTTATTTGGCGCGTGTCATGCAGCATGAATTCGATCATTTGGACGGTAAAATGTTTATAGATCATCTTTCTCCACTTCGTAAGCAGATGATTAGAGGTAAGCTGAATACGATGCTGAAAGGAAAAGCGCGTAGCTCTTATAAAATGAAACAGGTGAAATAAAGATAAAAAACGTTTATATCCCTGTTAAGTAAACGAAAAGCATTATTTTTGCTTCGTTTACAAGTATAAAATATCAATGATAAAAAGAATATTAACAGTATTATTACTGTTCCCTACGCTGCTATGTGCTCAGATAAATACGGATCGGGTGATGACTATCGCCCGAAACGCTCTTTATTTTGAGGATTACGTGCTTTCTATTCAGTATTTTAATCAAGTTATTAATGCGAAACCTTATCTGTATGAACCTTATTTTTTCAGGGCGCTTGCCAAGTTGAATCTGGAAGACTTTCAAGGTGCAGAAGCGGATTGTGACGCAGCTATCCACCGGAATCCGTTTGTGGTAGGTGCTTATCAGGTTCGTGGTTTGGCAAGAATCCGGCAGAATAAGTTTGACGGAGCTATCGGAGACTATCAGAAGGCTTTGCATTATGATCCAGAGAATATAACTTTGTGGCATAATCTGACATTGTCTCATATTCAGAAAAAGGATTATGATTCTGCCAAAGAGGATTTGAAAAGCCTGCTTAAAGTTTCTCCGCGTTATACCCGTGCCTATCTTATGAGAGGAGATGTATCATTACAGCAGAAAGATACGGTTGCTGCTTTGAATGACTTTAATAAAGCACTTGAGTTGGATAAGTATGATCCGGATGCATGGGCAGCAAGAGCGATTGTGAAATTGCAGCAATCCAAATATGTGGAAGCTGAGTCCGATTTCGATCGTGCCATTCATTTGAGTGCCAAGAATGCTGGTAATTATATTAATCGTGCATTGGCGCGATTCCATCAGAATAATCTGAGGGGGGCTATGAGTGATTATGATTTGGCATTGGATATTGACCCTAATAATTTTATCGGGCATTATAACCGTGGTTTGCTTCGTGCCCAGGTAGGAGATGACAATCGTGCAATTGAAGATTTTGATTTTGTAATCCAAATGGAGCCGGACAATATGATGGCTGTGTTTAACCGTGGTTTGCTTCGTGCGCAAACGGGAGATTACCGGGGAGCGATAAAGGATTATACAACTGTTATTGACCAGTACCCTAATTTTTTGGCTGGATATTATCAGCGTTCGGAAGCCCGTCGGAAGATCGGCGACAAGAAAGGGGCGGAGCAGGATGAGTTTAAAGTCATGAAGGCTCAGATTGACAAGCAGAATGGCGTAACAAATAAGAATGTAGCTCAAAATCAGAATAAAGAAAAAGAAGGTGAAGAGGGTGAGAAAACCCGTAAGAAGTCGGATAAGAATATGAATAACTATCGTAAGATTGTTATTGCGGACGACTCGGAAGCCGAACAACGTTATACGAGTGATTATCGTGGACGTGTGCAGGATAAGAATGTGAATATTACTTTGGAACCCATGTTTGCACTGACTTACTATGAGAAGATGAGTGATGTGAAGCGTTCTGTGAATTTCCATAAATTTATTGAAGATTTGAACCGTTCGGCTATACTTCCGAAACGTATTCGTATTACGAATATGGAAGCTCCGTTGACGGAAGAACAGGTGACATTCCATTTTGCATTGATTGATACACATACGTCGGCTATTGTAGCAGACGAAAAAAGTGCTTCAAAACGTTTTGCACGTGCGATTGATTTTTATCTGGTGCAAGATTTCTCAAGTGCGGTTGCCGACTTGACACAGACAATTCTGTTGGATGGCGATTTTTTCCCTGCTTACTTTATGCGTGCTCTTATCCGTTGCAAGCAATTGGAATATCAGAAGGCGGAGCAGGCTGCCGAAGCAGAAACTTTGAGTGATAAACGCAAAGAGATTACTGTGGTAGATTATGAAGTAGTAAGAAAAGATTTGGATAAAGTAATCAATTTGGCGCCCGATTTTGTATATTCGTATTATAATCGTGCGAATGTTTCTGCTATGTTGAAAGATTATCGTGCTGCTTTGGCAGACTATGACAAGGCTATTGAATTGAACCCGGATTTTGCGGATGCTTATTTTAACAGAGGGCTTACTCATATTTTCTTAGGTAATAATAAGTTGGGAATTTCCGATTTAAGTAAAGCAGGCGAATTGGGTATTGTTTCCGCCTATAATGTAATTAAGCGTTTTACAGATCAAAAGGAATAACATTTTTTTGATAAAAAATGGAAAACTCAAAAGATTTAGTTATTTTTGCGTTCAAATTGTGAAAAATATAACATAATCATTATGATAAAGATAACATTTCCCGATGGCTCTGTTCGTGAGTATAACGAAGGGGTGAACGGTTTACAGATTGCAGAAAGTATTAGTTCGCGCTTGGCGCAGGATGTATTGGCTTGCGGCGTGAATGGTGAGACTTATGATTTGGGACGTCTTATCAATGAAGATGCGGATTTCGTGCTTTATAAATGGGATGACGAAGAAGGAAAACACGCTTTTTGGCATACAAGTGCTCACTTGTTGGCTGAAGCCCTGCAGGAACTTTATCCGGGTATTCAGTTTGGTATCGGTCCGGCTATTGAAAACGGATTCTACTATGACGTAGATCCGGGAGAAGTTGTGATTAAAGAAAGTGACCTGCCTGCCATTGAAGCTAAGATGTTGGAGCTGGCCGGCAAGAAAGAAGCGGTAGTCAGAGAAAGCATTGCCAAAGCGGATGCTTTGAAGATGTTTGGTGAGCGTGGAGAAACTTATAAGTGTGAACTGATTTCCGAATTGGAAGACGGACACATTACTACTTATACACAAGGTGCATTTACCGACCTTTGCCGTGGTCCTCACTTGATGACGACTGCTCCGATAAAGGCTATTAAACTGACAAGCGTTGCCGGTGCTTATTGGCGTGGTCAAGAAGACCGTAAGATGCTGACCCGTATCTATGGTATTACATTCCCGAAAAAGAAAATGCTGGATGAATACCTTACTTTGATGGAAGAAGCGAAGAAACGCGACCACCGCAAGATTGGTAAGGAAATGCAATTGTTCATGTTCTCTGAAACTGTAGGTAAGGGACTTCCGATGTGGTTACCGAAAGGTACTGCGCTGCGTTTGCGCCTACAGGAATTCTTACGTCGTATCCAAACCCGTTACGATTATCAGGAAGTGATTACTCCGCCGATTGGTAATAAGTTGCTGTATGTGACTTCCGGTCACTATGCAAAATATGGTAAGGATGCATTCCAGCCTATCCATACGCCGGAAGAAGGTGAGGAGTACTTCTTGAAACCTATGAACTGTCCTCACCATTGTGAGATTTACAAGAATTTCCCGCGTTCCTATAAAGACCTGCCGTTGCGTATTGCTGAATTTGGAACGGTTTGTCGTTATGAACAAAGTGGTGAGTTGCACGGCTTGACCCGTGTGCGCAGTTTTACACAAGACGATGCACATATCTTCTGCCGTCCGGAACAGGTGAAGGATGAGTTCCTTCGTGTAATGGATATTATATCTATCGTGTTCCGTTCGATGAATTTCCAGAATTTTGAAGCTCAGATATCCTTGCGTGATAAAGTAAACCGCGAGAAATATATCGGTAGCGATGATAACTGGGAAAAAGCAGAACAGGCTATTATCGAGGCTTGTGCGGAAAAAGGCTTGCCTGCCAAGATTGAATATGGAGAAGCGGCTTTTTATGGTCCTAAACTCGACTTTATGGTGAAAGATGCTATCGGTCGCCGTTGGCAGTTGGGTACCATCCAGGTTGACTATAACCTGCCGGAGCGTTTCGACCTCGAATATATGGGTTCTGACAATCAGAAGCATCGTCCGGTAATGATTCACCGTGCACCGTTCGGTTCAATGGAACGTTTCGTCGCCGTATTGATTGAGCACACTGCCGGTAAATTCCCGTTGTGGCTGACACCTGAACAGGTGGTTATTTTGCCTATCAGCGAGAAATTCAACGAATACGCAGAACAGGTGAAGATGTATCTCAAGGTTCACGAAATTCGTGCGATTGTGGATGACCGTAACGAAAAAATCGGTCGTAAGATTCGCGATAACGAAATGAAGCGTATTCCTTATATGCTGATTGTCGGTGAAAAAGAAGCGGAAAACGGAGAAGTTTCTGTTCGTAAACAGGGTGAAGGTGATAAAGGAACCATGAAATTTGAAGAATTTGCTAAAATTTTGAACGAAGAAGTTCAGAATATGATAAATAAATGGTAACTTTGCAGCCGTTTAAGAATAAAATATTTAGTCTAAGAATAAAAGAACAAACCAGGAAGTAAACGTTTTTAATGAAGAATGACACTTTAAAAGGGCAATATAGAATCAATGAACAGATTCGTGCCAAGGAAGTTCGCATCGTAAGCGACGATATTGAGCCGAAAGTATATCCGATCTTTCAGGCTTTGAAAATGGCTGAAGAAAGAGAATTGGATTTAGTGGAAATTTCTCCTAACGCTCAACCTCCTGTTTGTCGTATTATTGATTATTCTAAATTTCTTTATCAGTTAAAGAAACGTCAGAAGGAACAAAAAGCGAAGCAGGTGAAGGTGAATGTGAAAGAGATTCGCTTCGGACCTCAGACCGACGACCATGATTACAACTTCAAGTTGAAACACGCGAAGGGATTCCTCGAAGACGGTGATAAAGTGAAGGCTTATGTATTCTTCAAAGGTCGTTCCATTCTTTTCAAGGAACAAGGTGAGGTACTGTTGCTTCGTTTTGCAAACGACCTTGAAGACTACGCGAAGGTAGACCAGATGCCAGTGCTTGAAGGAAAGCGTATGACTATCCAACTTTCTCCGAAAAAGAAAGAGGCTTCTAAGAAACCGGCAGTTCCGAAACCTGCTCCTGCACCGAAAGCAGAAAAGCCAGAAGCGAATAAAGAATGAAAAGAGATGCGTAACGCGCAGGTATAGTGCGTTGCCATTATATATTAATAATTTAAAAACAAGTAAGATGCCAAAGATGAAGACTAACTCCGGTTCTAAAAAAAGGTTTGCCCTTACCGGAACAGGTAAAATCAAAAGAAAGCACGCTTTTCACAGTCACATTTTGACTAAGAAATCCAAAAAGAGAAAAAGAAACCTGTGCTACTCTACAACTGTTGATACAACAAATGTAAGCCAGGTTAAGGAACTCTTAGCAATGAAGTAATCAAAAGCGTAAAAGTATTTTAAAGTATTAACCGAATGCATTAGCTTGAAGTTCGCTGCGTGAAGTAGCGGCGCTAACATTCAAAAAAAGTAAAACTATGCCAAGATCAGTAAATCATGTTGCTTCAAAAGCAAGAAGAAAGAAAATTTTGAAATTGACCAGAGGTTACTTTGGTGCAAGAAAAAATGTATGGACCGTAGCTAAAAACACTTGGGAAAAGGGTTTGACTTACGCGTTCCGTGACCGTAGAAATAAGAAAAGAAACTTCCGCGCTCTTTGGATACAACGTATCAATGCTGCTGCACGTCTTGAAGGAATGTCTTATTCTAAATTGATGGGCGGTTTGCACAAAGCCGGTATCGAAATAAACCGCAAGGTTTTGGCTGATTTAGCAATGAATCATCCGGAGGCTTTCAAAGCTATCGTTGCAAAAGCAAAAGCTGCTTAAGTTTCAATAGTTTACGAATTACAAAGTGTCAGTTGCTACTTAGCAATTGACACTTTTCTTTTATCCGGCTGCTGAAAGGGAATGAAAAAAAGAGCAGTAGGCAAACAAAAATCTTTTTTTTCTTGTTAATCTCAGAGAATCTTTCTACATTTGTAGTACAAAAATATTAGCCGTATCGACTTGATCGGGAAACTCTTCAAATTAATCTGATGCACCGAGAAAGCTTCGTTCTTCAATGGCGGGCCACATCCTTCGGGACAGCGTAATGCCGGTGGATTACAAAGAGGACGAGCGCTCAAATCTTGTTCTATCAGAGTTTCATCACATCGTCGGTACGGCTTTCTTATATACTTTTCTATGATATTTTATTTTTCAGGTACAGGCAATTCTAAGTGGATAGCTAATCAGTTGTCTAAGGAACAGAAGGAAGACTTGGTGTTTATTCCCGATGTGTTAAGGAATGGAGTATTAGAGTTTTGTCTGCGGGAAGATGAAAAGGTGGGATTTGTATTTCCAATTTATTCGTGGGCACCACCTGCTATTGTTTTACAATTTATTCAGAAGATTTCTTTCAGAGGTTATCAAGGGCAGTACTTGTTTTTTGTCTGTTCATGCGGGGATGACACGGGGCTTGCCAGGTAGGTCTTGACAAAAGCATTAGAACAGAAGGGGTGGAAGTGTCATGCCGGTTTTTCTGTGGTTATGCCTAACAATTACGTATTGCTTCCGGGTTTTGATGTAGATAATAAAGAGCTGGAAAGGAAAAAGTTAGCGGAGAGTGTGCCGAGTCTCAAAAGAATAAATACTTTGATAAATAGGAGGGAAGAGATTTTCTCTTGTTATGAAGGAAGTATGCCCTTCATTAAAACACGGATAATCAATCCGTTGTTTAACCGTTTTCAGATGTCTCCTGAGAATTTCTTTGCTTCGGACGCTTGTGTCGGGTGCAAACGTTGTGAGAAGAGTTGCCCGATGCAGAATATCGTCGTTGTGAAAGGAAGGCCGGTGTGGGGAAAGGATTGCACTTCCTGTCTGTCATGTTATCATGTCTGTCCCCGGCAAGCCGTACAATATGGAAAAAGAACAAAAGGAAAGGGGCAATATTTCAATCCATACTCCAAATCCTTCTCTGATTGATAATGTGCTGGTAGACCATCTCGTGTGGAGAAAGATACGGATGGTCTATCGGCACATATAATGTAGACAATCTGAAAAAAACTTATCTGTTGTCTCGTAAGTCTTTTACGCGGACGGCTTTTCCTTCGCTTTGCGGGAGAGAACCTTTCTTGACCAGCTTCACTTTCGGAGTGACCAGGATTTCATCTTTCAGTCGGTGGGTGATATCTCTGCGGATTTTTTCCAGTTCAATGTAATTGTCGGTAGAGAGGTCGCTCAGTTCCACTTCGACAATCATTTCATCCTGATTGTTAATCGTTTCCAAAGTAATCAGATAGTTGCTGCCTAATGCCGGAAATTGTACGAGGATTTTCTCGACCTGCATCGGGAAAATATTGACTCCTTTGATGATAAACATATCATCACTACGTCCTTTGATACGGTCGATGCGTAGATGCGTGCGTCCGCACGGACATTTTCCGGGTAAGATGCGGGTTAAATCGCGCGTGCGATAACGGATTAAGGGCATCATCTCACGGTCGAGAGTGGTGAGTACTAGTTCCCCGATTTCTCCTTCGGGCATCGGTTCGCCGGTTTCAGGATCAATGATTTCCACCAGGTAACAATCCTCCCAAAAATGCATTCCGTTCTGTTCCTGACATTCGAAAGCAACACCGGGGCCATTCATCTCTGTCATACCGAAACTGTTGTACGCTTTTACGCCTAACATCCGTTCTATTTTACGGCGTTGTTCGTCCGTATGAGGTTCGGCACCGATTACCAGTGTCTTTAGGGTTGTTTGGGCGGGGTCGATTCCTTCCTCCTGGAAAACTTCGGCAAGGCGGATGGCGTAGCTGGGAATGGCGTGCAGGGCAGTTGTTTGGAAGTCGTTGATAAATTTAATCTGTCGCTTGCTGTTTCCGGCAGCAGCAGGAACAGTCAGGCAGCCGAGCCGTTCGGCTCCATATTGGAAACCTAGTCCGCCTGTGAACATACCGTATCCCGAACTGTTTTGGAAAACATCTGTTTTGCGGATACCTACGGCATACAAGCAGCGAGCTACCAGGTTAGCCCAAGAATCAAGGTCATGTTGTGAATGGACAATTACAGTCGGATTGCCGGTAGTGCCACTGGAAGAGTGGATGCGCACGCCATCGTTACTCATATCGCCTGCCACTAATCCGAACGGGTAGTGGGCGCGCATATCGGATTTGGTCGTGAAAGGTATTTTGCGTATGTCATCCAGTGACTGTATGCTATCTGCGGTAAGCCCATATTTGCCGAAGACCTCTTTGTAAAAAGGAGCGTTTGCTGCTGTGGCGATTGTTTTTTTAAGCCGTTGAAGTTGCAGTTGCTGCAACTTCTCACGGCTCATGGTTTCTATTTCTTCTTCCCAGTATTGTGTATTCATGGTAAGGCCTGTTTTATTGCATCAGTTTCTCCGCGATTTCTTTACCGGCAGCCAATGCTTTAAGATTCATTTCTACGATAGTTTCTCCCTTGCGCTGGAAAATTTCACGAATGCTGTCCTGCACTTTTTCGTAATCGAGGCCGAGAAACGGGACGGTAGCTCCTAATAAGACGATATTGGCAACGCGTGCCGAACCGGCTTCCTTTGCTACTTTATCCACGTTTAATACAATCTTGTGCGGCAATTTATTGATTTCCGCCATTATTTTGTCGGATTCCGGATAGTTGGGAATATTGACAAACGGTGTTTCGTTGGTCACCAGCCAGCCGTCGGGGCTGAGGTAGGGGAGATAGCGCAGTCCCTCCATAGGTTCAAGAGAGATAATCAGGTCACACTTGCCGGAAGGAATCAGATCCGAAGCAATCGGCCGGTCGCTGATACGGAGATTGGATTGAACGTCGCCGCCACGCTGGCTCATTCCGTGCACTTCTGCCTGTTTCATGTAAAGTCCTTCTTTCAAGGCAGCTTTGCCTATTACGGTAGCGATAGACAGAATTCCCTGTCCGCCTACTCCTGATAATATGATATCTTTTTTCATGGCTTACTTATTTCTTTTTTTTGCGTGCTAATGTTTGGATACACTCTCTGCGGGGAATGATGACGGATACCCCACAGTATTCGATTTCTTCGCGTATGATTTGTTTCATCTCTTCGTAGTTCTTCTTCAACGGTACGACCACGCGGATATGGGAGGGCTCCACTCCAAGACCTGCGCAGATGGCTTCGATGCGTCCGGTTCCGGCAGAATCCTGTCCGCCTGTCATGGCAGTGGTCTCGTTGTCGGAGATGACGACGGTTACGTTGGCGTTTTCATTTACACAGTCGAGCAATCCGGTCATTCCCGAATGGGTGAAGGTAGAGTCGCCGATTACGGCTACAGCCGGATAGAGGCCGCCGTCGGCTGCTCCTTTTGCCATAGTGATGGAGGCACCCATGTCCACACAAGAGTTGATGGCGTTGAAAGGGGCGTTTGCGCCAAGCGTATAGCAGCCGATATCGCTGAATACCTTGTGGGAAGGATATTCTTCTTTAAGCACTTCGGTCAGCGTGGTGTACATATCGCGGTGTCCGCAACCTTCGCAAAGTGCGGGAGGACGCATCTCCACTACCAGCGGAATGCCGAATTCCGATTTGTTCTCTTTGCCTACCGCACGGGCTACAGAGTCGGGGTTTAACTCTCCGTCTTGCGAGAGCGTACCGTCCAAACGTCCTTTTACCTTTATCCCGATACCCAAATAACCTTTCAGTTGTTTCTCCACAAATGGCTGTCCGTCTTCCAGAACGAGAATCTCGTCGCAAGATTCAATCAGTTGGTTCAGTTGTTTCTTAGGCAACGGATACTGGCCGATTTTGAGTACCGGATATTCACAACCTTCGGGATAGTTCTCCATCAGGTAATTGTAACCGATGCCGCAGGCGATGATTCCTAATTTTTTGTTAGGCCCATCCGTATATTTATTGTAAGGCGACTCCTCAGAGGCTTTGACAAACTCATCTTGTCGGGCAAGCAGTGCTTTGTAGCGTTTGCGCGCGTTGCCCGGCAGCAGAATGAATTGGCGTGGGTCTTCACTGAAAGACAGGCCGTTTTGCGGTTTCTGCTCTTTGCGTTCCACTCCGGAACGGGAGTGTGCAAGGCGGGTTACCATACGCATTAAAACAGGCTCCTCCATCTTTTCAGAGAATTCAAAACCGTTGTATACCATGTCGTACGCTTCTTGCTGGTTGCTGGGTTCGTACATCGGTATCAGTGAGAAATCTCCGTAGAAGCGGCTGTCCTGTTCATTTTGCGACGAGTGCATACTGGGGTCATCTGCCGCTATCACAATCAATCCGCCTTTCACGCCGGTGATGGCAGAATTGACAAAACAGTCGGCAGCTACGTTCATACCTACGTGCTTCATGCAAACCAGGGCGCGTTTGCCTACGAAAGACATACCTAATGCAGCTTCCATTGCTGTTTTCTCATTGGCACACCAGCGGCTGTGTATATGCTGTTCGGAGGTTATAGGGGCCATCTGGATATATTCCGTAATCTCGGTTGAAGGAGTACCGGGGTAGGCATAAACGCCTGAAAGTCCGGCATCCAGCGCAGCTTGTGCAATGGCTTCGTCGCCAAGTAAGAGTTGCTTGCTCATATCTATTTCTTATATTTAGTGTTAATCACAGTTTGTTAATCTGTCGGGCAAAGATAGAAGTTTTTAGCTCGTTTTATCACGAATTTACCTAAAAATCTTTCTTTCATTCAGTGCATTCCAGTATTTTCTTGCATTTGCCATATGGTCGGCGTAATTGGAAGCGAAGTTGTGCGTACCTGAGAAATCCTCTTTGGCACACATATAGATATAGTTGTGCTTGGCATGATTCAGTACGCTGTTTATCCCCTTTTTGGAGGGGATGCGGATGGGGCCGGGCGGTAGTCCGGTATTTGTGTAAGTATTGTAGGGCGAATTGACTTTGAGATGCTCATTGGTGATGCGGCGCAGACCGAAATCCTGCAAGGCGAATTTGACGGTAGGGTCTGCCTGCAAAGGCATATCCTTGTGCAGACGGTTGATATACAGTCCGGCTACCATCGGTTTTTCTTCGTTGTTGTTGGTCTCCTCTTCGACGATGGAAGCGAGGGTGCTCACCTCTGCCGGCGTCATCCCGATGGCAGTGGCTTGTGCAAGACGCTCCTTGTTCCAGAAACGTTCGTGTTCCTTCTGCATACGTCTGAAGAAATCTTCTACACTTATATCCCAATACACTTGGTAAGTTTCCGGTATGAAAAGGCTGGGCAGGGTTGCTTCCGTATATTCCATTTCATTTTGAAAAGAGGGGTCGAACAGCCGGCGGGCGATTTCGGCGGAGTCTATCATGAGTTGCTTGCCGACATTCCGTGCCAGCCGGTCCAACGTCCGGACGCTTCCGATAGTGAGGTTGACAGGTTCCTGGTATCCTCTCGACAAGCGGCTGTACACATGGTAGACATTGTCGTTCGGACGGATGGCGTAGCGTCCGGTATGAATGTTCTGGCTGAATTTTTTATATTTGGCCATCCAGTGAAATCCGGCGAAATGTTTTACACGGCCCGACCTCTTTATTTTGTCATATATCGAATCGGCTGTGTCGTCTCGGTCTACATAGATATAGACGGTTTTGGATGGACGGAACTGAGGAGCAAACAAGAAATAATAAACGACTCCTCCGGTAATGGCACAAAGAAGGAAGGCACCAATTAGAATGGATAATAAAATGTTTCTCTTTTTTTTGTTCATCTTTTCGGCTTTTTTGTAAAGTGCCTCAAAGATAGGAAGAATTTGAATAGCGACGTGTTCTTTCAAAGAAACATTCGTATCTGGCAAACAAATTTCAGCCGAATCGGACAGGGGCTAATGAGGCCATTGGAAGTAGTTCTCTTCCGCTTCGATTTTATGCTCTGTCTCGTCGGGCAGCGCTGCGAAGAAATCCATGCCGGTGAGCCGTTCGATGCTGTCTACGGTTACTGTGTAGGTAGATAGGGGTTCGACGGCTTGTTCGTTGTTGAACAAGAATCCGATGGCGCGTATGGGGGTAACGAAAGGAGAGAGAATCACTTTGAAATACCGTTGGGGCACTGCGACCTTGTTTTTCCCGATGGTCTTGGGCTGTTTGGGCAGGATAGGGCCGCAGATAATGATGATGGCGCTGTCTGCTATGGCCCAGTCTCGTACTTTCTCTTCCAGGTTCTTCCAACTTCTTCTGTTCAGTTGCGGGTGTTGCGGGCACATATTGCTGAAGTAGAAGGATTCTTTCATGGCTTGCGCACTCCATTTCATATCCGCAGCCGGTGCCATATGTCCCTTGTCGTATCCCGAACGTGCATAGTCGGCGTTCGTTGCAATCGGGCCTTTTACTTGCGGGTCGGCGATAAAGCGGTTGTCTCTTTTTTCTTTGCCTTTTGTTTCCTCCCGCGTCAGTTCGTAAGAGACCCAGTTGGGGAGTTTCAGTTCTTTGTTGTAGGAAACGGTGTATCCGGTGTGGCGGATTATCTGCTCCTGCCGGGGAGTTAGCAATGTCGGGATTTGCAACTCCTTGACCGACAACGCTTGAGTTGGCACACCCGTTTGCGGGCTGCTGTTTTGAGGACGCTCCATTTGCCGGCAATACAGATGGAGGCCATACATGATGGGTATAAGTGCGATGATGAGGAGGATGTACCCTAACTTATAATTAGAGCCTGTTTTTTTTCGGGTTTTGCCTTTCTTTCTTCGGTTCATTGTTCTGCGGATGATAATGGTGTACTGGTTTCTTCGTCTTTTCTCATGCTGAATTCACAACCGCAATATCGTTGGTTGTAGAAATTATAGGTTTTGATGATGGCGATACGACGTTCGCTCAGTCCGCCTTTCCGCCAATTCTGTTCCCAGTATGTGACATCCGGATAGTTTTCCGTGGCATATCTTCCGGCTTCATTTATCTGCTCAAGGCTTTTCCACCGGCTGGAAGCAAGCGTAGTCGTGATGACGGAAATTCCATGCTCGTGTGCGTAACGGGCAGTCTCCAGCAGGCGTATCTTGAAGCAACGCAGGCAGCGTCCGCCTCTTTCGGGCTCCTGTTCCATACCGGCGATTTGGCCTCGCCAGGCTTCATGGTTGTAATCGGCATCGATGATTTCCAGCCCTAAAGATTGTGCATATCGCGTGCATTCGTCCTTTCTTATGTTATATTCCTCCAATGGATAGATGTTGGGATTACAATAATAGATGACAGGCGTTATGTGATGCTGCATCAGGCATTCGATGATGGCTGACGAACAGGGAGCGCAACAGGTATGAAGTAAAATCTTACCGGCTCCATTGGGAACTTCAAGTCGGAATTTCTTTTTCATGCTGTAAAGTTAGTATATATTTGTCATTCAGGATTTGATTTGGGCAATAAACCGCTGTGGGAAAATTAATTTCAAAAAAAACATCAGATTCTTTTTGTTTTCTCAAATAAAGCTGTAATTTTGCACGCCGTAAACGAGAGACAAACGCCGCTATAGCTCAGTTGGTAGAGCAACGCATTCGTAACGCGTAGGTCGCCAGTTCAAGTCTGGCTAGCGGCTCTCAGAATAAAACGCTGATTATCCGGATGATAATCAGCGTTTTTTTATTCTTTTACTTAAACTCCCAGCACGATATTGGCATCAATATTCAGCTTCCTGCTTATTTCACGGGCGACCTTCAACGTAGGTTCACACTTTCCGGAGAGATATTCACTGACGCGGGAGGGACTTACATTGAGCAACTCTGACAGTTTGGTCTGAGTTAGCCCCATTTCATACATACGAAGTTTGATAACATCCACCAAAGAAGGAGTTTCTATAGGGAAATGTTCCTCTTCGTAGTCTGCAACCAAATCGGAAATCAAGTCCAGTTCGAGGAAGTTTTTATCATCGGTCGGGGTATCATTGCTAACCACTTTAAGCAGTTCTTCAATTCTTGAGCAAGCTGCCTTGTACTGTTTTTCTGTTTTTATCTTTGCCATGGATAGTCAAAAAAACTGTATCTAATTGTGTGTCAGAATAGAATAAGAGAGTTTCAATTTTATGGTAACGATTTAGCGACAATGCAAATTCACTGGTATGCTGTGCTTTGCTACATCTAACAACTCTATTGCAAAGGTACACTTTTTTATCCAAACTCCCCAATGATTTACTTTTTTTCGGTGGATTTTTTGATATACTCGTATTCATATCTTCCGTAAAAGCGGTTTTGTCCGTCGGCACACCATCGCCCAAAGAGATTTTGGACGAACGTATGCCGACTACCGCATAAGCGGAGAAAAGGGCTTTGCCTCACGCCTAAACAGAAGTTTAGACTGATGATGCAAGGCCCATTTCTTTTGCGCTTATGCCAGAGAGGTGCTTTTACGGATTTCTGACGATTTTTCTTTTTCGCTGTCCATTTGAGCCGGAAGCGGAAAGCCGTGCAAGACCGCC
>NZ_CAJULN010000014.1 GCF_910586915.1 uncultured Bacteroides sp. | reverse complement strand
ACTCATTATTCATCTTTTTATTAGACCGTAATTGGAGAAGAGGCAAAAAAAAGAATCTTTTTGCAGAACCGAAATCTGTTTGCCTAACGGAAGGAAATAATTGACATTTTTTAATACTGACGGGATAAACCGAAGTAACGTGAGTAGGATATAAGCCAAAGAAACTCCAATGCATTGCGGAGAGGTTTCGTTCCGTTGCCCAACCGGATTGTCTTTTCCCCCTGCTCTTTTTGCGTACCACTATAGTGGTACGAACGGAACATTATAGTTTCCCCTGCGGAACACTATAGTGGAACGCAAAGACAACTACAGTGGAACGAAATAACAAAGCCCGACGAACCGTGTCCTGACGGGCAATCGGCGGAAAAGAATTACCGGTGGAAATTTCTTTTCAACGAATTCACCATTCTGAATAATTTGCCAGATTGTAGCATACCGGCTTCGTGCTGTTGCCAACCCGGTAAATACCGAATTTGAAATAGTAGCCGTCCTTGTCGTTGCGCCCAATCAGAATTTTCTCATTGTCAACAATGTGCTTGCTAATGTTTTTCCCTTTGTCCCGATAGTCCATCCGCACATCGAGCATACCCGGCTTCACGATTGTTTCCGCCTCTTTGCCGTAGACAGTCCAGTCGATATGAATGCGGAATGTAATCCAGCAATCTTTCGGAAAATCGGCAAAAGGCATCTTGTAAGCAATGGTAGATGCTTTGTATTCGGAGGTCACGGGTTTCATGACTTGCAATTTTTCGACATTCGCATTGCAACGGTCATCCTTGTCCGTCAACCATTTGCGGTCGGAGTTTGCCTTGATATAGAACCAGCCGCCCGAAAATACGAAAGCCAAAGGAGGATATCCGCCCTGTTCGACCAGCCAACCGTTGGGTTTGCCCGCCACATAGACAGGATTGCCTTGTTTGTCCTTCACGGGATGTCCCTGTTTGTCCGATTTGGCTTTTTTCTCGTATCCGATGTTTTTCTTAAAAAGGGTATATTTGTCGAGTTCGATAAATTCGTCTACGGTCAGCGTCTTCACTTCTCCTTGCGGAGTCTACACCAAAGTACGGTCGGGCATTCCATGCCATTGGGCAAAAATAGTCGACACGTCACTGCCCAATGCGGAGGGGATATATACTGAATTCTATTGCCAATACCCCTTATTGCAAGCCTAATTGGAGGCTTCATTGTCATATTCTTCAAGCATATCTACTTTTTGTATAGTCATTTTTCCATCGGCTGTGATAGTGATGGAAAGCGGCACATACAAGTCCGTCTGCGGATAGCAGACACTTCCGGCATATACGATTCCTTGCGAAGTGGTCTTATCATACACGATTCCTTCCAAGACAGAGTGCGAAAGGAATTTAGCATCCACAACGGACGAAAAATCGTTCTTGGTGAATGTTTTATCAAACACTTTTTCGTTGCCACGCGTCAGGCGCAACACTATTTTATTGTCGAGATAGGTATCGCCCATTTCATTGGTGACATGGGGCAGAGTTTCGTCGGGCGTACGCAAAACGAAGGAACGATAATCTTTTCCCTTGAACTTAATGTCCGTTTCGCTTTTGGAGATTTGCATACGTTGCAGTCCGTTGGCATCCACACTGTCCATCGTTGCCAATATCGATTCGCCCTTTGCACGTCCTCTTTTACCACCGCAAGCAGCCGCAACCACTGCCAATGACAACAAAAACAAATAAATTATTTTTTTCATAATCAAGCCTTCTGTTTGTAAACAAGGGACAAAGGAACAAAAAGAGCGGGATATTTACAATATCTAATGGGGATTTTTCCTTTATTTACATTCCATTCTGCAAAGAAACCAGGAGAAACAATCATCAGATGGCCTTCCAGAAAGTCTGAAAATCGCGATATTTACCGTAGCAGACCAATTCATCCCCCTCTTCCACTTTCTCCTTCTCGGGCAGTTCGTTCTTCACATACAGTTCTGTCAGAGAAATCCCCAAACAGTTGGTTACCTTATTGGCACGCTTCAGTCCGATTAATTTCAAATGGAACTCTTCATCCAAATTCAGTTCATTGACAAAGTATCCAACAAACTTCTTGGGTACGGCAAACTTGACCACATAATATTCCGAATCGATTCGAAAAGCTTCCATGCTTGTCCCAAAGTCAAGTAGTTGCACCAGGCTGCGGGCCGCATCTTCTTCCGGCATCAATATCTTTTCCAGGCTAAAGGCTTCCAGCACCGCTTTATGCACCCTGTCAATCGCACGGGCGTAAATACGGGCCACCTTTTTCTGTTTCAACAAGGCCACCACCCGCACGGACGCACCGAAGTTCTCGCCAATCGCCACAATCACCACATCGACCGTATTCAACGGAAGTACCGACAAGGACTGTTCGTCCGTTGCATCAATCACAAACGCGGTGGCAATCTTATCCTTGATACTGTCCACCCGGCTCTCACTTACATCCGCACCGATAATCTCGTGTCCCAATGCGGACAGTTCTTCGGCCAACACATAGCCGTAATTTCCTAAACCGATAATAATATACTTCATATACTCAATTTATGATTATGTTATCACTCGGATAACGGTATTTTGTATTCTTTTTCTGTTTCACAATGCCAAGCATGAGCGTAATCAGCCCCACACGCCCGATAAACATCAGTACTGTGACCAGCAATTTACTTGCGTCGCACAGCTTCGGGGTGAGATTCAGACTGGAGCCTACCGTACTCAGAGCCGACACACACTCGAAAGTCAGTGCCAAGAGCGAAACCTGGGGTTCGAGAATGCTCAATATAAAGACAAAAAGAAACAGCACTCCCAACGACATGACCACCGTAGCATTGGAACGCCGGATAGAGTCGTGCGAGAGTTCCCTGCCGAATACTTCCACACGTTCCGTGCCACGCAACACAGCTATCAGATTGAACACCACCACCGCAAAAGCATTCACCTTGATACCACCGGCAGTAGACTGTGCTCCACCTCCAATCCACATCAAAACCAAATAGACCAACAAGGTCTGCACACTCAGCGAAGCCAAATCGACACTGTTGAAACCGGCAGTTCGCGGACAGGTTGCATTAAAGAAAGCCTGTGTCCACTTGTCGGCAACAGACATTCCGGCAAACGCCGCATCCCATTCAAAGGCAGCAATCGCCAACGTGCCGACAACCAACAGCAGGAAAGTCATAATCAGTACAATCTTCGTATTCAGGTTATAGAGGTGAAGCATCCGGTGCCTTTCCAGTTTGCGGGTACGTGCAAATTTCCAAAGATGGCGCAAATGATACAATGCAATATCTTTGAAATTGACCAGGATGGGGAAACCGATACCCCCTAAAATAATCAGGCAAGAGACCGAGATAAACAACCCGTTATGACCGGTCATCACCATCGGATTTCCCAAATTTCCGGACAGCGTGGAAAAGCCTGCATTACAGAAGGCCGAAATAGAATGGAAAGCGGAAAAAGCCAACTCACCCTCCAAAGTCATTCCAAGCGTGCCGTGGATGCTGAGCCAGATGAAAACCATCCCGATACCTTCAATCACCAATGTGAATCCGAGTATATATAATAAGGTAGAAAGCAACGAACTCAGCGAATTGGAGCTGACCATATCGCGGACAACCAACTGATTGTAAAGCGAGGTGTTCCCCATAAAGAACATCGCAAAGAAACTGGTCAAGGTCATCACTCCCAATCCGCCTATCTGAATCAGCAGGACGATGACGACAAGTCCTCCGGTAGTGAATGTGACCGAGACATCGACCGGAACCAACCCCGTGACACAGACCGCACTTGTAGCCGTAAACAACGAATCGACCCAAGTGATACCGTTCAGCGTACAGCGCGGCAACATCAACAGCCCCGCACCAATCAGGATGATGGCGAGAAAGCTGACCGCCAGTATGAGAGACGGATTGGTGCGGCGACCCAACAGGCGCACCAGTCCGTTGGACAGATTCAATAAGGAGAAAACCAACAACAATGCCAAATGATAGAACTTTCCATGCAGGAACTCCCAAAACTGCAAAATGGCTCCCTCCTCTTCAGGCCGGTAAAAAACGACCGGTATCAACGTGAGATACAACAGAATGCTCAATATCCACGCCAATTGCCGATACTGCTTCCGGGTACTCCGGTATTCCAACAAAATATGCAAGGTGACATCAATCAGGAAGATAATCCATACCGTTTTATACAAAGTCTGTATTTTCGCCACATCGTGCGCCGACAGAGGAAAGCCATGTTCGTAAATCACGCCGATTATAAGCGCAAGAGACGCCAAGTAGGTCAGTGCCTCCAATATCCCCAATACTATGCGTACATAAGGTTTGAGCCGTTTATTCTGATACAATAAAAACTTATGATAAATCTTCATATCATTTTTTTTAAAAGGTCGTGCAAACTTAAATAAAATAACAACCAAAAGCGATTCTTTGTTGACAAAAACATCGGAATATTAAAATTTTTATCTACTTTTGGCAGCAGTAAACTAAAAACTGCAACCTATCATGAGCAACCAAAGAAAACGGTATATCCTACCGGAAGAAGAAATACCACACTACTGGTACAATATCCAAGCGGATATGGTAAACAAACCCATGCCGCCTCTGCACCCCAAAACCAAGCAACCTCTGAAGGCGGAAGACCTGTTTCCTGTTTTTGCCGAAGAGCTATGCCACCAAGAGTTGAATCAGACCGATGCATGGATAGAAATACCGGAAGAGGTACGCGAGATGTACAAATATTACCGCAGCACTCCGTTGGTACGTGCCTACGGACTGGAAAAAGCACTGGGTACTCCGGCACATATTTATTTCAAGAACGAGAGTGTAAGCCCCATCGGTTCGCACAAACTGAATTCCGCTCTGGCGCAAGCATACTACTGCAAGCAGGAAGGCGTCACCAATATCACCACCGAAACGGGAGCCGGACAATGGGGAGCCGCCCTTTCCTATGCCGCAAAAGTATTCGGCTTGGAAGCAGCCGTTTATCAAGTAAAAATCAGCTACGAACAGAAACCTTACCGCCGTAGCATCATGCAGACTTTCGGAGCGCAGGTCACCCCCTCTCCATCCATGTCTACGCGCGCCGGCAAAGACATATTGACCGCACATCCCAATTACCAGGGTTCGCTGGGAACCGCCATTTCGGAAGCCATCGAACTGGCACAAATGACGCCCAACTGCAAATATACGCTCGGTTCGGTACTCAGCCACGTCACGCTCCACCAGACCATTATCGGACTGGAAGCTGAAAAGCAGATGGAAATGGCAGGCGAATATCCCGATATCGTTATCGGATGCTTCGGTGGAGGCTCCAACTTCGGCGGTATCTCCTTCCCTTTCATGCGGCACAACATCCTGGAAGGAAAGAAAACCCGCTTCATTGCTGCCGAACCCGCTTCCTGCCCGAAACTGACACGCGGAAAATTCCAATATGACTTCGGCGACGAGGCAGGATATACTCCGTTGCTGCCGATGTTTACTTTAGGACATAATTTTGCTCCTGCTCATATCCACGCCGGCGGGCTTCGCTATCACGGTGCAGGCGTCATCGTTTCCCAACTGCTCAAAGACGGACTGATGGAAGCAATGGATATCCAACAGTTGGAATCGTTTGAAGCCGGTTGTCTGTTTGCACAAATGGAAGGTATCATTCCGGCTCCCGAATCCTGCCATGCCATCGCGGCGGCTGTCCACGAAGCCAACAAGTGTAAGGAAACAGGAGAAGAGAAGGTAATCCTGTTTAACCTGTCGGGCCACGGTTTGATTGATATGGCCTCTTATGACAAGTACTTGGCAGGCGACCTTATCAACTACTCACTGACCGACGAGGATATTGAGAAAAACCTGAATGAAATAGGCGACTTGACCAAATAATCTTTCCGGTTTTAAAAAAACAAGCCATACAAAAGGGAGGGCGTCCGGACGAGGATGCCCTCCTACTTTTTCCATTCCCGATTATACTGCATACAAAAGATTTTATTACTTTGAGCCGTTATTAATCTGATGAACTAATAATGAGCTATTTAAGAAATTTTGTTATCTGTCTGTTCTTCCTGTGCATAGGAACAAATCACGCTTTTTCCGAGATTCCGGAACAAACCGCACGGGATTCACGGACGACCATTGTATGTATGCTTACCGTAACACACGTGCGCACAACAGCATCTTAGCCGACGGAATAACGCAGAAGATAGGTACGGAAGGCTACGGATGGATTCCGCGCTGATATGAAGGAGAGAAGATTTCGTATGTGGCGGGCGACGCGTCCAACGCTTACGGGAAAGTGACTTCTCCCCTATGGCTGAAACGCGGCGAGTTGTCGGACACCCGGTACACACCCGAAAAAGGCTGGGACGAGAACAAAGTGAAGGTGTTCCGCCGCCACATCATCCAGTTGGGAACTACCGGAGTGTACGTCATCTACGACGAATTGGAGGGGAAAGAAGCCGTCGCCTGGAGTTACCTGCTGCATACGGTGGAGCTGCCTATGGAGATGAAGGAACTGGCGGACGAGGTGCGAGTCAGCGGAAGAAACAAAGCCGGCGGTACTTCCGTTGCCCATCTGTTCTGTTCGGCAAAGACAGAGCAGGCCCTCACAGATACCTTCTTCTGTGCCCCGACCAACTGGAAGAACGTGACGAATGCACAGGGAAAGGCACTGAAATATCCCAACCACTGGCACTTCTCCTCCACAACGGTTCCCTGCAAGACTGCCCGTTTTCTGACGATTATGAATACGCACGGTAACAATTGCCCGGACATGAAAGTGACCCGCAAAGGCAATACCATACAGGTGGGCGACTGGACCATCACTTGCAACCTGACAGGGAAAGGAAAAGCCGCCATCAGCGTCAGCAACAAAGCGGAAAAAGTTTCCTTGAATTACGACGCCGGCAAAAAGAAAGGGGCAACGACGGTGACCGACCAAGTGAAAGGGAAGCAGGTGAGCAAGGTTCTGACGGATTATTTGCCTGATTTTGAGATTTAGGAGGACAGTCGGCAAACGCAATCCGTCCATATCACTCACAGGACTTCATCCGTAGCCCGAACGGACTGCCTTTTCTCCCTACTCTTTTTGCGGACCACTATAGTGGAACGAACGGACCACTATAGTGTTTCTTGCGTTCCACTATAGTGGTCCGCAAGGGAAACTGTAGTGGAACGCAATAACAATACCCGGCGAACCGGGTCCCGACAGCACACACGACACATACAGATAATGGCAGAATTTAAACCATTATAAAGGTAATAATGTTATATTTGCACGACATATAATTTTTTTAAAACAACCTATGAAATATATCGGAGCACACGTAAGCGCATCCGGCGGCGTAGAATCCGCCCCCGTCAATGCACATGAGATAGGAGCAAACGCTTTTGCATTGTTCACCAAAAACCAACGCCAGTGGGTAAGCAAACCGCTGACCGAAGAGAGCATCGCCCTTTTCAAAGCAAATTGCGGAAAGTTCGGCTTCCTGCCGGAGTATATCCTCCCCCACGACAGTTACCTTATCAATTTGGGACACCCCGAAGAGGAGGGACTGGCCAAAAGCCGTGCCGCCTTTTTAGACGAAATGCAACGGTGCGAACAACTCGGACTGAAACTTCTGAATTTCCATCCGGGCAGCTCGCTCAATAAAATACCGGCAGAAGATTGTCTGGCACGTATCGCGGAAAGCATCAACATCGCTTTGGAAAAGACTCAGAGGGTGACGGCCGTCATCGAAAACACGGCCGGACAGGGCACTAACTTAGGATTTGAGTTCAAACAACTGAGATACATCATCGACCGGGTGGACGACAAAAGCCGGGTAGGTGTATGCCTCGACACTTGCCACACATATACGGCAGGTTACGACCTTGTGAACGACTATGACCAGGTGTTCGACGAGTTCGACAAAGAGGTGGGATTCAGCTATCTGCGCGCCATGCACCTGAACGATTCGAAGAAAGCACTCGGCACTCGCGTAGACCGCCACGACAGCATCGGCTTGGGATTGATAGGAAAAGATTTTTTTGAAAGACTAATGCAGGATGCAAGATTCGATAATATGCCACTGATACTCGAAACTCCGGATGAGAGCAGATGGGCAGAAGAAATTGCATGGCTGCGGAGCATGGAATAGGCTGCGCAGACGCTTAGTTCCCTACGGAGGGCAGGGAACTAAGCGTCTGCGATGTCAACTGCTTATCCCTGGCGTGAAAAGCGAGTACGTTGCCCCTGACGCTGGCAATTCTGTGCAGGTTTCTGACCTTTCCGGCGGTCGAACTCCTTTCTGAATTTGTTGGCGTTCATTTTCTCCTGCTGATAAATTTTCATCACCTGCTTTTGAGAAAGAATCTTGCTGAATTCATTGTAATACTTCTCGCGAACGTCGAGCATCTTGCGGCTTTGTGCAAACTGATTTTTCAGCATGGTGGCTATCTCCGCATCGGTCATAGCCGGTTTTTCCGCATTTTTTCGGGGGGCAGCAGTCGTACCCTGCGGTTTTTCGGCACGCGGACGGCGATTCATTGTGCGGCATTCGCGCAATTCGTTCAGATACTTCTCGTAAACCGGAGTAAACTTAGCTGCCGCCGCATCATCCAGCATCAGTGCTTTCACCATCTGTTTGGTTTGCATCTGCACCATCTGCTCTTGCGTGGGACGCTGCTTTTTCTCTTTATTGTCTTTATTCTGAGCCGAAAGAGACATCACATTGCCTGCAAACAGGGCAACCATTACTACACAAATAAATTTCATCTTCATAATCTTTACGTTTTAATTGATTGAGTTACTTAATTTAAAAATATATCATTTTCGGAGAAGCTGACGAGCTCTTCCAGCTCCTCGTCCGATAATTCCCGAATCCATCCGTCGGCCTGCTCCGCACTGTTGCCGCTCTCTACAGCCAACACGTCTGCCGAAATCGGATTGTCTACCTCTGCCCGATAGAAAGAAGGAACAAACAAAAGTCCCGCCAGCAAGGCCGCCATACCCATCACTGTAACAACCGCCAGTCTTGCGGAAGGCGTCCGCCGTTGCTTCACACCGGCACGCGCCATCACCTTCTGCTGCACGTTGTTGAAGAATCCGTCGGGGACAGTATAAGGTGTCCGCTTGCCGATATCGTCAAAATCAAAATCCTTTTTCATCGTTCTATCTGTTTAATATATAATCCTTTATTTTCTCCTTTGCATAATGGTAATTCACCTTCAGCGTATCCACTTTGCTGTTCAGCACACGCGCAATCTCCTCGTAATCGAGTTCGTCGTAATAGCGCAGGTTGAACACCAGCCGTTGCTTCTCAGGCAAACTCAAAACGGCTTCCTGAAATTTCACCGCCAGTTCGTTTTCGTAATCGATGTAATCGGAAGCTCTCAGTTTGCCTATCAGCTCTTCCTGCACCTCTTCCGCAGAAACGACTCCCTCTTCCTTGCGCCCGTTGAGCAGACGCAGACTCTCATTGGTTGCAATCCGGTAAATCCAAGTCGACAGCGAACTTTCTTCGCGAAACTCCCCGATGTGCCGGAACACCCGGATAAAGACCTCTTGAAGTACGTCTTCGGCATCTTCGTGAGATACAACCAACCTGCGGATATAGTGGTATATCGGCGCCTGAAAGGCGTCCATCAGCATCTTGAATCCTTGTTCGCGGTTCGAAGCACACACTGCACGAATTTTATTCTCGTTTATCATCCGTTCTATTTCTGAGCTTTATCAGTTAGAACGCAGCAAAAGGGGGAAGTTAAAAGAGGAGTATCTGCTTTTTGGTTTTATTAACAGGGAAAGGGGGAAAAGGAAAACGCGAACGGAAAGCGTGCTAAAATTCACCACGGAATTTTAACACGCCAAACATAAGAATTACCAGAACCGGTTGTGCTCGGCGCTATACTCGAAACCGGCGGCTTTCAACTGATTTACCAATTCTTCTTTGTCAATGTCCATATCCTCGCAAAGTTCATCGAGCGAGGAGTAACAATCGCGCAACTTCATATTGATGACGCTGAACAGCATCATCACATCTTTGGGCAATTCCATAACACACAATCTTTTTAATGATACGACTTATTATACTTACATTTCGCGCTTTGCGCAGGAAATCGGCCACACACGGCAAAGCGCAGCAACGACCCCTCCTGCCCTACGGCCGCCTGCAAAATTACGGCAATCTCCTTGAACTACAAAATATACTTATTTGTTACTAAGCATATCCACCATAAAAAGAACAACTTTAAAATAATAGGTTTATGAATAATTCTTTTTTCAGCCGGTTTGCTCCGAAGGAGCCTAAATTTTTCTCTCTCCTAAAACAGTTATCGGAAGTGCTGTCCGCCGCATCCGCCGTTTTAGTAGAAAGTCTGCAATACAATCAGGCGGCAGAACGATACGCCTACTACAAGAAAATAAAAGACCTCGAACGGGAAGGCGACAGATTGGAACACCTGATTTTCGACGAATTGGGAAGAACCTTCATCACTCCTTTCGACCGCGAAGACATACACGACCTCGCCTCCGGCATAGACGACGTCATCGACGGAATCAACAACAGCGCCAAACGAATCGCCATCTACAACCCCCGCCCCATCGCCGAAAGCGGCAGGACACTGAGCCGCCTGATTGAGAAAGATGCCACATACATCAGCAAAGCGATGGACGAACTCGAAAGGTTCCGCAAAAACCCGGCACCGCTCAGAGAATACTGCAAAAAGCTGCACGAAACGGAGAACCAAGCCGACGATATGTACGAATTCTTCATCACCAAACTTTTTGAAGAGGAGACCGACTGTATCGAACTTATCAAAATAAAAGAAATCATGCACGAACTGGAAAGCACCACCAACGCCGCAGAGTACGTAGGCAAGATATTGAAGAACCTGATTGTAAAATACGCATAAAAAAGAAACGGAAATATCATGGAACTATTAGTAACGATTATCATCCTGGCACTGATATTCGACTATATCAACGGATTTCACGATGCGGCAAACTCCATCGCCACCATCGTATCCACCAGAGTGCTGACTCCTTTTCAAGCCGTGGTGTGGGCAGCTTTCTTCAACTTCGTGGCTTTTTTCATCGCCAAATACATCATAGGCGGATTCGGCATTGCCAACACCGTGTCGAAAACGGTGGCAGAGCCATACATCACTTTGCCCATTATATTGGCGGGGCTTATCGCCGCCATCATCTGGAACCTGATTACCTGGTGGAAAGGTATCCCCTCTTCCTCCTCGCACACCCTTATCGGCGGATTTGCCGGCGCCGCCATCATGGCACACGGTTTTGAAGCCATCCGGCTCAGCATCATCGCGAAGATAGCAGCCTTCATCTTTCTGGCTCCTTTCATCGGTATGGTCATCGCTTTCGGTTTCACGTTGCTGGTGCTTTATATGTGCCGCCGTGCACATCCCCACACTGCGGAACAATGGTTCAAGAGGTTGCAACTCGTATCCTCCGCCCTCTTCAGCGTAGGACACGGATTGAACGACTCACAGAAAGTAATGGGCATCATCGCGGCCGCCATGATAGCCGCCCATTCGATGGGGCTGGGTATGGGGATAAACAGCATCAACGACCTCCCCGACTGGGTAGCCTTCTCCTGTTTTACCGCCATCTCGCTCGGCACCATGTCCGGCGGCTGGAAGATTGTAAAAACAATGGGGAGCAAAATCACCAAAGTCACCCCATTGGAAGGTGTGATTGCCGAAACCGCCGGAGCCTTTACGCTCTACCTCACGGAGATGCTGAAAATACCGGTCAGCACCACACACACCATCACAGGAGCCATCATTGGTGTAGGTGCGACCAAACGGCTTTCGGCCGTCCGTTGGGGAGTTACCAAAAGCCTGATGACCGCCTGGGTACTCACCATCCCAGTGAGCGGACTTTTAGCGGCGGGAATCTATTGGGGTGTTTCTCTATTCTTATAGAATAGTACCCGGATTCTTTTCGGCCTTCCACTGCTCGATAAGCATACTGTAGAGCCAAGAAGTCTTTCCCTCTTTACGCTCCACAAAATAGACATACGAGATGTCGTCCTCTACAATATGTATATTGTCATTCGGCGTAACCACAAGAAGCTGCAAGTGAAGCTGCTTGCACAAGTCTATCAGATAGCGTGCCTTGTCTTCGTCCTGTGCCTTGAAAGCCTCATCGATGGCTATGAAACGGAACGAATTGTCCTGCATTCCGTTTTTGGTAAGTCCAAACTGATAGGCAATGGCCGAGCCGAGAATGGTATAGGTGAGTTGCGCCTTTTCTCCTCCCGAGAGATGTCCCATATTCTCGTAAGTACTCTCCTTCAAGCCTGTCGCGCGGTTGAATTCCTCCGCCTTGTAAGTAAACCATGAGCGCACGTCCATTACCCTCGCGCGCCACTCCTCGTTCTCAAGGCGTTCCATAAACGGCTGTATGTGTTCGCGGAAGTGTATCTTGCGGCCGTCTACGGTGGCATTCATTTTCTGCACATTGGGCATGGCTTCGTCCATGAGGCGGCAAAACTCGCGCACCTCTTCGTTCACCCGCTTCGGCATGACGAGCTGTATGTAGGTGACGGGCCGCTTGCGATAGTCTATCCCGATGAGTGACTCGTTGAGCATCCTGATATTGTCGTCGATGGCACTCTTCCAATTCATGAAGAACATACGGAAATCGCCCACCTTATCGGTAAGGGTCTTCTGGAGATAGTTGTCAAACTGCTTTTCGTATTTGGGCAGATTCTCCTTCTGAAGACGCTGGAGCATATGCTGGTACTCATCTATCAGATCGATATTATCGGCATCAGGCAAAGCATTGACATCCGAACGCCAGTCTTTGAATCTATCCGTGATGCTCTCCGGAGGATATTTGAAGTCGCGGACAAGGTTCTTTGCCTTATCCTCCACATCGCGTTTCTTGCCCGAAATTTTATTTCTCTCGCGGTCGTTCTTGCTGATGAACGACTGGCGCTCGCGTTTGAGACTGTCGTAGGTACACTCCTTCAACTCGTTGTACGATTTTTCAAAATCAGACAACAGGATGGAACGCATGGAAGCTATGCTACGCTGACACTCTTCCATTTCGCGCCCTGTCTCCTTGATTTTTGTCTTTACATCCGAAATCTGCTCCACCTTACTACGGATGTCCTCCCGCGAGATTTTGTAGATATTCCGGCGCACCTGTTCCAACTGATGCTGCAAGGTCTGTATGGTACTGTTTTTTTCCAATTCGGCTTTGTCGGAAAGTTTCTCTTGCAGACGCGCGGCATATTCTTTCCAGTCGATGGCATCGAAATCGGCAAACGAGTCCACCAACTTTTTGCCCAACTCATAATCGCACTGAAACTTCTGTTTCTCAGTTTCTATCTCGTTCAACCGGGCCAGCAAGGTTTCCTCTTTTTTCTGCCACTCCTTTATTTCGTGCTGCAACAATGCTATCTTGCTTTGATTGTCCCACCCTAATATGTAATGTGCCTTGCTTACGATGTGAGGACGGTCGTCCTTCTCGTGCCTGTCATGCGAAAGTTTTATCAATCCCTCGCGCGTGACCGCTTTTTCCTGACAGCGTTCAAACTCTTCCAAGTTTTCTACACACGCATAGTTGTATTGATGAAACACGGTATCGCGTATCCATTCTCCGTATATGGAATCCGGACGTACCTCTATCTTGTCAAGCAGTCGTCCTTCGTCGGCAGCAAAAGCATTTATATCGGCCAGCGAAGTGTATGGACGATAGCGATAGTAGGTAATTCTTCCCTTAAGGTCGCTGGAGTTCAAGAATTTGTTCACCTCGTGATAATATTCGTCGGGCACAAGCAGGTGCAGGGCGAAGTTATGCAGGATTTTCTCTATCGCCCCCTCCCATTCCATCTCTGCCGGATGCACTCTTATCAACTCGCCGATGAAAGGGATTTCATCTTTTGTAGCCCCGGTATGCTGGAGAATCATTTCTCTGATTTCAGACTCACGGCCGGAAATGTTGTTCTTGTTTTTCTTGAGCGAACCGATGGTTCCGATATACTCGTCTACACGCTGCCTGATCTCATTCCTTTCATTCTCAAGCGTTATCGTTTCCCTTATTTTCAGCTCTATTCCGGCGTTCATCTCTTCCAGTCGTCCCGCCACATCGGTGCGTTGTTTCAGAAAGGTCTCTTTCTCCGGGGCAGTTGCCAGTGAGAGATGCGAAGCTGCCGCGTTGTATTCATCCATTCGTGCCACACGTTCGTCGCGGAGTCCTTCCAGGCGTTTTATCTCCTGTTCCATCTCCTTTATTTTTCCGCCCACCTCGTCATTCTCAATAGCAAGTGCTAGCGAACGCTCTTCCTGGCGCATCTTCTCTTCATCGTCGCGAAGTCTCTTCTCTTCTTTCTCCAAACGGCTTTGTTCTTGCTCCAGGTGTTCCACGCGTTCTTTGCCCAGTTCCAACGTCTTGCGTGCAAACCAATAGTCTATGCTGTCCCTGTCGACCGACAGTTGCCTGAGTTTTGCGGCATAATCTTTTATCTCGTCGACATATTTCGAGATGGGAGTAAGCAATTCAATCTGCTTTCCCGCCTTTTCGATATTCAGCTTTGCCTCCATCAAAGTCTTGAAACTATCTTTCAGCATAATGTATTGCGACTCGGCATTCTGCTCTTCGAGCATATTGGTACGTATAAAGTCGTCAAGGTCGTCGAGTACCTTGACACCTACAATCTGGTTGAAAAGCGAGAGTGCCTTGACAGAACGCATACCGAAAAGTTGCGTTATGCGATCGGCATACCCGACGGGGCCTTCAAAAAACTCTACCATAGTACGGTTGCCTTTGTGAGCACTTTCGAGACGGCGACGCCACACACCTTTTCCGTCGAATGGCTGGAAATCGCTTTTTATATCAAGCTCGCAATGAGCCAAACCGAATGTACGCCTCAACTCGCCGCCCGAAAACCATCTTACCTGGAATATCGTAACCACACGCATATCGGTATTGGTAAAAGTGGCAAGAAGGACGGAATAAGCCGAATGGTCGCGCAACGACTGTGTGCTCGCCCCGTTATCTCCGTCCCGTTGGATGTTTCCGTAATTGCCGAGCACATAAGTCTCTTCCGTCCGGTTTCCCTTTTTTTCAACTCCGGACGACTGGTTGTAGAACCTGTCTTTCTTAGCCGGTACCATCAGCGTGAGAAGGGCATCTATAATGGTACTCTTGCCGGAAGCGTTTGCCCCGGTGAGCAAAGCATTGTTTCCTTGAGGTTCCATACGGAAAACCCGGTCGTGAAAGGTTCCCCAGTTATATATCTCCATATATTTCAGACGAAATCCCGATGTATCGGAACCGGTACTAAACAGACTCAACATATTCTTGCAGTTTATCCTTAAATTCTTGTAATTTGTCCAATGTCACTTTTTCCTTTATAATCCGGTGAATCTGATACGTATTCACATTGTCGCGCTTGATGACTTTCAAATAACCCAAAGCCACAATGCGGCTGATGTAAGTGTCTATTTCATTAAGGAGCTTCACTCTGTTGAAACGTTCCGGCAGGAACATCTCTATGCGCTCCTTAAGTTCGTTTGCGCTTACAAAACGCTCGGTAGCATACAGTTCGTCCATATTACTGTCAAATTCTTCGAGCATCTGCCTGAGTATTATTAATATGACAGATGTCTCAAAGCCAAGAGGCTGACGCGGTATGAGCCCGATAGTCCTGTCGTCATCGTCAACGATCTGCTTGATATATGCAAAGCCCTCGTCACGTTTCACAATCAATTCTAAACCTATATTGGAAAGGTACTTGTTTATTTCCGACTGATAATTCAAGATGTCTTCCCATGTATTTCCGTCGGTATGTTCAACCGGCCCTTTCAGCAACCGTACCACAGTGCGTCCGTAAGGTGCTATGATGGAATCTATATTCATTTTATGATAATAATTTCCGGTATAATAATGAATTTCTGTAACTCACTGTTGAATTGTATCGCTTGTGTCTTCCCGGCATTTATGGTATGCTTGAAGCCACGTATGACACTGATGTAGCCAAAAAGTTCGGCAAGCCCCTTGTTCAGTCCGCCGTTATTCTCTATTACGTCCGAAAGAGACACCTGCTTACGCCGCTTTAACGAGTCATTGATACGTTGTTTCAATACCACCCGGTCAACGCCATGACTGACAAAAAGTTTGTCGGCATACTCCGCCCCCGCTATATCGCCACTGGCAATCTCGATGACATTGGAATAGGCTATGTCGTCCGTCTTTTCGAGCGTGAGTTTCCTTTCTATGGGTATGGATATTTCGGGCATGGTCTCCAACTCCAATGATATGTCGGGCTTGATATTCTTGCCGGCCAACTGCAAAAGTAAGGACTGTATGTCTTGAATGACACGTTTGGAGGCCGCAGAGTGAGAATTGGTGCTTTCACAGATAATACGGCTTAACTTGTCCGCCATCTTGTCATTGGCCTGATATACTTTCTTCCCGCTATTATAAAGATACTGCTTCATATTTTTAAGGAACATATCTTCCTGACGCATCTGTACGGTATCTATGGACTTATATAGTTCGTCCACCATATTGTCCCAAGCATCCTGCATGGAAGGTGTCATGAGGAAATCCCAAAAAGCATAAAAACTTTTGCCTTGCGAACTTTGCTGCAACTTGTCAAGGGCATCGAAAGTATATCCCAGGATATCTCCTTTCGAAACTTCACCCTCGGCGTGTTTCTGGTAAATCGATTTGGTGATGGACTTGAAATTGTCTTCCACCTCCTTGAAATCGGAAAGAAGTTCTTTGGCAATACGGGTAATGTCGCGAAAACGGGGCAATATCTGGTAATCCTCATACACTACTGCCGACTCGCCCGCTTTGATACTTTGTATCTGATGCTCTATCTCCATTTTCTTCTGCTCCAGCATACGGATACGCTCTTCGGGGTCTTCGTTAGTAAACTCCACCAGGTCTTTTATCTGTCCGTAAAGGTTGACAAACTTCGATTCCGTACCCACAAACTCATCTTTCTTAAGACTAAGAAGCCAATCAATGACCTTGCTCGAATAGGACGAAAGTTCATAAAAGACCTCTCCACCCTCCTGCTGGTAGTTACGGAGAAAACCCTTATCAGTCCATCTCTGAATGTATTTATAGGCTTTCTCATCGTAGGAATCGAATACATTGATATCGTTTTCCTCATCTTTCTCAAGGTTTATTGACGAAAGATAATCGGAAAGTCTCATCTTAATGGAATCGTAGGCCACAGGTTCCCTGTGCTTATAAAAGGTGTTATATAAAAACAATATAATAATTTCCCTATTACGCAAACGTAACAGTTCCACACAAGGGGAGCTACTCAATATATCGGACAATAACCGGGATTCTGACATATTTTATATAAGGAAAAATAAAGTCTATCTTTAATACTTAAAAAACGGTTCAAAACAAATTATTTTACAAAAATAGTGATTAATTCCGAGACGGCAATGTAGAATAAGGGGAAAATTGGTATCGGCTAAAGCATAAGATTGCCATGAGTATCCGGTTACAAACAAATCAGTGGATTTAAATGCATAAAAATCAAAAGAAAGCGATAATTTTGACAGATTCTCCAGTTTTATCCTTACCTTTGTAATTGATATTCGGGGTATTACACCCAAACAACAAGAAAACGATGCAGATACATAATAAGTTCAAATTATAAAACGATTTATTATATGTCAATATGGAGCAGATTCATAAGAATCAAGAAAACCGAAGACAAAGACAATATCATCGGTGATAAAAGCACATCTGTACCACGCAGTGCTCAAAATTATGCCATAGTAGATGTTGAAGTTGGCTTGAAAGACCATAAAATCCATGATATAGGAGCACTCAAACATGATGACACGACATTTCACAAAACTTCCAAAGAAGAACTATTTATTTTCTTAAACGATATCGATTACCTCTGCGGTCACAACATCATCCATCATGATGCGAAATATCTGTTTACAGACAAAGCATACCGATGGACTTTGGTTGATACGCTTTATGTCTCGCCTTTATTGTTTCCAGAACGTCCTTACCACAGGCTGGTGAAAGATGACAAATTGCTCTGTGAACAGATGAATAACCCGGTAAACGATTGCAAGAAGGCAAAAGACCTGCTGTTGGATGAAATCGCACGCTGGAATTCACTGCCGAAAGAGAAGCGTATATTATTCGCATCGTTGCTGAAGGACAAAAAAGAATTTAAGGGATTTCTCAGCATGGTAAATGCGGAGTATATCCATGAAGGAATACCCGAACTTATCAAAGAACTTTATACCGGAAAGATTTGCCAGCATACCGACTTTGATATGCTCATCGGCCAATACCCGTGCGGATTGGCGTATGCATTGGCTCTGATTGATACCACAGATTATCGTTCCATCACCCCCGGGTGGGTACTTCACAATTATCCGGAAGTGGAATTTATCATAAAACTCCTGCGCCACACCAATTGCCACGAAGGTTGCGACTACTGCCATACGCAACTGGACGTGCTCCATAACCTAAAAGTATTCTTCGGATATGAACGCTTCCGGACATACGAAGGCGAACCTCTGCAAGAACAAGCTGCCCAAGCTGCGGTGGAAAGTAAATCGCTGTTGGCGATATTTCCTACCGGTGGCGGCAAATCACTAACCTTCCAATTACCGGCACTTATGGCAGGACGCTCCGTGCACGGACTTACGGTGGTCATCTCTCCCTTACAATCGCTGATGAAAGACCAGGTAGACAACCTTGCCGACAGAGGTATAACGGAAGCCGTAACCATCAATGGAATGTTAGATCCCATCACAAGGGCACTATCTATACAGAGAGTACAAGACGGAGAGGCTTCACTATTGTATATATCTCCCGAAATGCTTCGCTCTAAAACGATTGAGAGGATATTGACAGCTCGGCACATTGTAAGGTTTGTTATAGACGAAGCGCATTGTTTTTCTTCGTGGGGGCAGGATTTCAGAGTCGACTATCTCTACATTGGTAAATTCATCCGAAAATACCAGCAAAAGAAAAAATGCAAGCATCCGATACCTGTATCCTGTTTTACGGCTACGGCAAAACAGAAAGTAGTACAAGATATCTGCGACTATTTCAAGCAAACCTTGAATTTGAATTTAGAGTTATTCGCGTCAACGGCTTCAAGAACAAACCTGCACTATTCCGTCATATATGCAGAGAGTGACAATGACAAGTATTTAAAGTTGAGAGAACTTGTAGCAGAGGCCGATTGCCCGACTATTGTTTACGTATCACGTACTAAACGGACAAAGGAACTGGCTGTAAAATTGACTCGCGACGGTTACAAGGCACTGCCTTTCAATGGCAAGATGGAAGCGGATGAAAAAATCGCCAATCAGGAGGCCTTCATGAACGACCAGGTACACATCATCGTGGCTACGTCTGCATTCGGTATGGGAGTCGATAAGAAAGATGTAGGTCTTGTGGTACATTATGACATTTCCGACTCTCTGGAAAACTACGTTCAAGAAGCAGGCAGGGCCGGTCGTGACCCAAGTCTCAGCGCACGTTGTTATGTGCTTTATAGCGACAATGACCTGGACAAACATTTCATATTGCTAAACCAAACAAAACTTAGCATTAGTGAAATACAACAGGTATGGAAAGCCGTCAAAAACCTTACCAGGCAGCGTATGAGAGTCGACTGTTCTGCATTGGAAATTGCCAGGCAAGCCGGATGGGACGATTCGGTTACCGACATTGAAACCCGTGTGCGGACAGCATTGGCTGCTTTGGAACAAAGCGGATACTTGGTAAGAGGAAACAATGTGCCTCATGTATATGCCACAGGAATTACGGTAAAGGACATGGACGAGGCAAGAGAACGCATATCAGCATCAGTGCTCTTTGGTAGTGATGAAATGGAGAAGTCAGTCCGCATCATCAAATCATTGATATCCCAAAAACATATCGCCAAAGCCCAGGATTCGGAAGCAGAATCACGGGTCGATTATCTGGCAGATATCTTGGGACTAAGCAAAAGAGAAGTCATATCCATAGTGGAACGTATGCGGCAGGAAGGGATATTGGCAGATAGCAAAGATATATCCGCCTATTTGTTGGATGCAGGCGACTCGGAACGAAGGTCGCAAATGCTGCTCGAGCGCTTTGCAAAACTTGAACAATACATCCTCAATCATATTCCCGACGGGGCTTTGCGAATATCATGCAAGCAACTGAATGAAAATGCCATGAACGACGGAATCAGTACATCCAAAGAAAAAGATATCCGGACGCTACTCTATTTCCTCACTGTCAAGGGCTATACCCGTAAGAAAGAAGATGCAGTTCGTAATATGGAAATTAGTCGTCAGGCAGACTTGGATTCTACAATAAGACGTTTTGAGAAGAGATTGGAAATAAGCCGTTTTGCGGTGGAATGGTTACACAAGTTAGCTTCAGATACAGAAAAGGAGAACACTCCCGACAAAGCCATCCGGTTTTCCGTAATAGAACTTCTGAACCGAATAAAGTCAAGTACCCAATCCCTTTTTGGCGGACTTGATGACATCCAGTTGGAAGACGTGGAGGAAGCGCTTCTGTACTTGTCGAAAATCGGTTCACTCAAACTTGAAGGCGGCTTTTTGGTACTTTATAATGCCATGAATATCCAAAGAATAAAGGACAACAAGTCGAGATACAAACAAGACGACTACCGGATGCTCAACGAATTCTACAAGTTGAAAATCCAGCAAGTGCATATTGTAGGCGAATATGCCAATCTGATGGTAAGAGATTATCAGGCAGCTTTGCAATATGTTCAAGACTATTTCCAAATGGACTACAGGAAGTTTGTCACAAAATATTTTAAAGGAGACAGGGTAAGTGAGATACAACGTAACTTGACGCCACAGAAGTACAAACAATTATTCGGACAGTTATCCGAACGGCAAATGGATATTATTTCCGACAAAGTTTCACGTTGCATTGTGGTTGCAGCCGGTCCGGGTAGTGGCAAAACACGTGTATTGGTTCATAAACTGGCCTCGCTTCTGTTACTTGAAGATGTGAAACACGAACAACTCCTGATGCTGACATTCTCAAGGGCAGCCGCTACGGAATTCAAACAAAGACTCATGGAGTTGATAGGCAACGCCGCCCACTTTGTCGAAATAAAAACATTCCATTCCTATTGCTTCGACCTATTGGGAAGGATAGGCAATCTTGAAGATTCAAGAAATGTTGTTTCAAAGGCAGCCGAGATGATATGTCAAGGAGAAGTAGAACCAAACAAAATCGGTAAGACAGTATTGGTCATAGACGAAGCTCAGGATATGGGGATGGAAGAACATTCATTGGTAAAGGCTCTGATAACCAACAACGAGGAAATGCGTGTGATAGCGGTGGGAGACGATGACCAGAACATCTATGAATTCCGTGGTTCCGATTCCGGTTATATGTACCAGTTGGCACAAGAAAGCGGAAGCGTATTTGTCGAAATGACCGAAAACTACCGCAGTGCGCGCCAACCGGTGGATTTTGCCAACGGATTCTTGAAAAACATACATAAAAGAATAAAAAATACGCCTATCATCTCCATGAGAAAAGAAAAGGGCTGGGTGGAAGTGATACGCTATCAATCGGAATATATGTATCAGCCGCTCGTTGAAAACCTGCTTCGGCATAGAGAAAAAGGTACGTCGTGCGTACTGACCCAAACAAATGAAGAGGCCGTTATCCTGATGGCTCTTTTGCGAAAATATGGTATAAACAGTAAACTGATACAATCAATGGATGGCCTACGCTTTTGGAATATGGCCGAGATGAGATATTTCCTGAGGTATATAAACAAACGGATAAAAACACCGCTAATCACAGAAGAACTATGGGAGGAAGCCAAGCATACTACCTTTTCTACTTATGACAGGAGTCTAAGTTTAATGTATGTAAAGCGCTGTGTAGAGCAGTTTGAACAAACTAACAAGACTAAATATTTCAGTGACTTCAAAGAATTTGTATTTGAATCGTCGTTGGAAGACTTCTGCGATGTGTCAGGAGCCGACGTTGTGGTGTCAACTATTCACAAAGCCAAAGGCAGAGAGTTTGACGACGTTCATATGCTTATTTCCGATAGTTATAAAAAGGATACCCATCTGATGCGCCGATATTACGTAGGAATAACCCGTGCGAAAAACCGGCTATTCATACATACAAACGGCGATTGTTTCAATCATTTGAGTGCAGACCGATATCTAATTAATCAGCAGCAATATAATATGCCTGAAGAAATCGTTCTACAACTCTCTCACAAAGATGTCAATTTGGGATTCTTTAAAGAAAAGAAACAAGAGGTCTTAGCATTAAGAGGAGGAGATTCTTTGACTTACAGCAACTTCTTTTTGTATAGTTCATTGACTGACAAACCTGTAGCAAAATTATCATCAAAAATGCAGGGAACATTATCTGAATGGGAACAAAGAGGTTATAAGGTGAAATCCGCATCCGTACGGTTCGTCGTAGCATGGAAACCCAAAGATGCACCCAAAAATGAACCGGAAACGGCTGTTCTTTTAGCAGACTTAATGCTTTCTTTGTAAGTTAAAATATTTATACTTCCTTTGAAAAAAGAAAGAAGGAATAGAATCTGAAAACAATACATAATTTTATGAAATGATACTGATTGATATTATAATACAACTTATAATCTTCACCCTGTCAGCAACAGTTATCGCGTTGCCGACGGCAGGAATTATGTTTTGGCGTAGTAAGAAACAGAAGAAAAGAAACACCATACTGACATTCTTATCTCCTTTCGTGTTCATATATACTTTCTATTTCGGCTATCTGATAGGCGGCTTTACCTGTTCTTCAGTATTCAATACCGGTTGCGGAATGGACGGATATTATCACACAGATCTGCCAAATGGCTATGAAATAGAATCCATTGTGGATGACTTTGACCGAGAATATTTTACAGGAAATATCAGCAAGGAAGGGAAAAAAATTGTTGAATGGGTTAAAAAAATCAAGATTATTGGAGATACAATTTATGGAGAACGATATTATATCAATGAAGCACCCGGAAGTGAATATTATTTTTCTTTGAATACCCAAACAAATGAACTTACGCAATATACCTCATACGATGAAGCGCAAAAATTAAATCCGGTCACAACAACTACGCTGACACCTCTTGAAGCCTTTTATTATAAAAGTTGGCAGTGGATTATCCCTCTGACTGTTCTTGTCTTTATTACATCATCAGGAATAGTTTTTCTTATATGGTTTATTACTATGAAAATACATCGAATATTAAAAAGAAGAACGAAGTATATCAGCCTATAAATGTGGTTGATTGAGAGCATTCAATTAATTCATATCTATTGTCAAGATTGTCATCAGCCTAGACGGAATATAAACTTAAGATTTGTGTCAGAATCTCTAAATGGAGCAACTTCACGTTGACAAATATAATGAGAGCAAAAAATGTGGCAAATATCAGCAACAATGAATCATATAATAATCTTGGTGCAATCATATTATTTTTAACCCATAACAACCATGGCATCCCATAAACGCAAAAAGCGTGCAACTCATTGAGCTACACGCTTTTGCTTATTATTTATTATCTGTATCCTTATCGGAATCATTTCCTTCCTCAAAATCAACGTGATATATCTATCAGCGACTTGCGTACATGTGTTGCAAATATAACGCAAACCCGAAAATAAGCATCCATAAGCAACCACAGCTCTTGCTTGCAAAATTACGATTTTTATTCATAAATAAAGAGATGTAAACGCATAAAAATCAAAAGAAAGCGATGTTTTTAACAGATTCTTCGGTTTTATCCTTACCTTTGTGTATGATATTGGGATGTTATACCCAAACAACAATAAGAAAACGATGCAGATACATAACAATACATTGATAGCGGAATGCTCGGCTTACGATTTCAAGGAAATGTTGGAGCGTAAGAAAGTAAAGTCATGGCTTAAATCCGTGTCGGCATTTGCCAATACGGACGGTGGCAGTTTGTTCTATGGAGTGAATGATGACGGCGTAATTGTAGGGTTGGAGAATCCACAAGCCGATGCTGATTTTATCAGTGAAATGATAAAGGTACGACTTGACCCTGTGCCAGAAGTTCAACTTATTCCGATAGAACATGAAGGACATACCCTGCTTGAAGTGAAAGTAAAGGCAGGAACGCTTACACCTTATTACTATTATCAGGATGGGACACGTACCGCATATGTACGAGTTGGGAATGAAAGTGTAGAATGCAACTCCCAACAATTACTTTCGTTGGTATTAAAAGGCACGCACATGACTTAGGATTCACTGCCTACCCAAGTGGATGCCAGCAAACATTCTTTCATCATCCTTGCCAATACTTTCCGTGAGCAAACCCATCAGGAATGGAACGATAAGTATCTGGAATCATTCGGGCTGGTAACTCCTGACGGCAAACTGACCAATGCAGGATTGCTGTTTGTGGATAATTGCACGGTATTTCAATCGCGTATTTTCTGCACCCGTTGAACTGGACTCTATAAGGATGATGCCATCAGTTCCGTAGAACATCGGGCTAACCTTGTGCTGCTCTTAAAATATGGTATGGATTTCATCAAAAACTATACCATGAGCGGCTGGGTGAAGATGCCAAACTATCGCCTTAACCTCCCCGACTATTCCGACCGTGCTATCTTCGAAGGATTGGTAAACCATCTTATCCATCGGGATTATACCGTGATGGGCGGTGAAGTACATATCGATATTTACGATGACCGTGTAGAACTGGTATCACCGGGCGCAATGCTTGACGGAACACAGATTCAAGACCGTGACATATACAAAGTGCCGTCCATGCGCCGCAACCCCGTCATTGCGGATGTGTTCACACAGTTGGATTATATGGAAAAACGTGGTTCCGGCTTACGCAAAATGCGAGAGCTTACAGAGAAGCTACCCAATTTCCTGCAAGGTAAAGAGCCGCAATATCAAACGGAAGCGACTTCTTTCTACACCACATTCTATAATTTGAACTGGGGTGACAACGGAAGAATGCCTGTTGAAGAAGTAGCCAACAGAGTAAATAGTACCCTCGAAAAGTACCCGGTAAACGAAGAAAGTTCGGTCGAAAAGTTCGGTGTAAATGCGGATAAGTTCGGAGATACATCGGAAACACAGAAGAAAGTCAGTAAAACTGCACAAAAGATAATCGACCTCGTTATTTCAGATCCTTCAATCACAGCTGATAATATGGCCAACAAGATTGGTGTAACTAAACGCGCTATAGAGAAAAATATCAAGAGCCTTAGGGATATGGGAATTTTGGTTCACGAAGGTTCAGACAAGGCTGGTTATTGGCGCATTATTGTTAAACCATAAACAGAACAACAAACCTATGGAGACCTCTTTCATACCATTCTTTGCAATCATAGCCGTTTTGATTATCGCCTTTTTGTTTGCCTCTTTGCCACAGGTAAACCATAAAACGCGATACCGAGTGCTTTATGCAATAGCCATTATCATGCTATTAGCTGTTATCCCTATTAGTGAATATATGGCTGGTGGCATACAATATATTAAATTTTATAACATATTGATTTTATACATTTTAAGTGAATAGTTAAAGGAAGATTTTACAATTTAGCATCATTTTAGTATCACTTATATAGTTTTCATGATATATCAAAAAGCATGAATAAGGCAGATAAACAAGCTATGGGTCATTTTTTTCTCGGGGTAAAAATCAGACAATGAAACATTCTCTACGTTTATAAATCTTCGGGAAGAATAGATGTCCAAATTGGATATGCCATATCCTAACACTATTGCGGAATTGTGTAAACTCAGATTAATACCCCCCTTGACGTTCCAAAACAACCACTTACCCTTACTTGTAGATTTATATATCGACTTGCTGTCATAAGTGATTGAATTCACATAATCAATATGCACCCCTGCATACGGAATCAACAGTTGCACTCCACATTCGCCCTGAAGGGAAATCTTATATTTTCCCAATTTCAATAAAGCCGGAGTGGATAATAGAACAGAAGGGCGTAAATAGACTTTCCCTATCTTCTTGTCCGAGTCGCTTAGTACCCAAGAGTTCCACCTTCCGTGGGTTTCCCCGTAAGGAAGATATTCATTGTACCATTGACTGAAATAACCGATTCCGCCGCCAACTCCTAAATAAGGAAGCAACATGCGGTGATACGAAAACTCTAAATCATACGCGTCATTTGTATTCAGTCCGGCGGTTAATGTCATTCGCGATTTGTCCATCAATGACTGGGCATAAGAACTGCAATGCAAAAAGAGAAAAATAATAAAATACGTAAGTCTTGAATTCATGCCTTTAATTTTATGTTACTAACCGTCTATTATTGCACATTTATCCGATAAAGAAGCTATAAAATTGCTAATTCGTCTTTTGATATGCCTGTGGATTCTATAATGATTCGTTCATCTACATTATTTTGTTTTAGTATTCTGGCAATTTCCATTACTTTTTTATTCTGTTCTCCTTGTTTGTTTAGATAAACGATGATTTTTACCATTGTGTCGGCCAGCAATCGTTTTCCTTTTTTGGTATTGAAGTCAATCGAGCAAAAAGTCGAACGCTCTTTTCTCAATATGATATAATACATTCCTGCGACAATAACAGCCAATACCGCACGAGGTTCTATGTCGAGATGTTCCAGATACTTTTCATAGATAGGAATTACCTTTTCAACCATTACGTCCCGCTGTTTGGCAGATCTTCGGGTACTTTTATTATCTTCGGTAAGCTCCCAAGTCATCAAGCGTTGCATTTCCTTATCTTTTGATAATGATTTTATAAACCTCTCGGCAACGGTTTGAAGAAAAGTAGTAACATCATTCATATTCGATGCCTCTTCCATATCCAAGATGTCATTCAGCCAATAATCAAACTTGTGCGTGTATTTGTCCAAGAGGTTCTCCAAACTTCCAAAATGTCTGTAAATTACAGATATGTTGACATTGGCTGCAGCGGCGATAGAAGGCAGAGTGATTCTTGAAAAACCAACTTCTTTGATTAAAGAAGCGACAGCGTCCAATATATCCCTATCTACCGCATAATTGCTTCTTCTGTACCTCTTGTTTTTATCTGTTTCGTAATCAACCATGAGCTATCCTATTTTAGTTGAAACAAAGATACTCATTTCTCGTGGATTTCATAAAGGCTATTTTGTAAGATTAACACATTTGCGTATAATAATATATAATTGAAAATATTTCTTGATTATAACATATTGATTATGAATATAATATAAAATTATATTCATTTTTATTTGCTTAATATAAATCAATATTATATATTTGCAAAATCAGAGACGTCAATGATAGCATTTTAATTTAATAAAAAAAACGATTATGAAAACCCGTAAATCGATACTTGCATTACTTATCCTGTTAATCGTGACAGGATGTTCCAAAGAGATTTTGGAAGTCGTACCCCAAGCCGAATCCAGCGAAGAGAAGAGTAATTGCGTTCAAGATGTCAATTCTGCTGTTGTCAATCCGTATGCTACGACTTATTACGAGTTGATTAAAACCGCCATTTTAGCAACAAACTCCAACCTGCCACAAACAAGAGGTGGAAGTACGGATAGCATTTCGGATAATCCTTTCGTAGAAAAATTGGAAAACTTGGACATCTCGGACGAGAACGGAGATTCCATTTCCTTCTTTTCAATGAATGAAGAAGAACAGGCAGCTTTTCTTGATGACTGGGCAACGTTAGAGGCTAATGATATGTCAGAAAAGTTGTCTATCGAGCCTGAACTGGAAACATATATTCAGGAACAAAATGAGATTGTGGAGCAAACCATCCAAGAAGAAGCCATTCGGACGAGAAGCGGTGGTATGAAGATAGTCGATAAGGAGCGTTTTTTTAAGAAAATAGAAGAGCGAATGAGAAAAATGTATCTGGAGACAGAAGAGCAACAGGCAAATCTTCCCAGTACAAGGATTACAGTATCAACGGAAGACAGAATATCCACAGACATCTTGAAATCCAGTCTTCAGCATTATGCCCGAAGAGGGGATTTCATAGTCGCTCTGCCTAAACATAATACCCCATGGATATTTTTAAATATCGGAGATACACAGTTTAAAGTCGGACACGCTGCCATAATAAACAAGAATGTCACGACATCATGGGCCAATAATGCTACTTTTACTTGGGGGACACAGCTTCATGGCGGAGTGAAAAATGAGACTTTAGACTATTGGAGTGTGAAGTCTTATATCATGGGCATTCAGAAGGTGACTTGGAAATGGAAGTGGAGGGGCTTCAAAAGCCGTTTATATAAGACCGTAACGCCTGTTTCCAATCCTGCGGCATTAGCTGAAAAAGCCGGACAATATGCTGGTCGCGAGTATGTAAAATGGTACGAGTTTCCAACGGCTAAATGGGCAGCTCCCTCCCGATTTACCTGCACGACACTGGTATGGTATTGCGCAAAGAAGGTATATGGGATCAACGTGTCTTCCTGGTGGGCGACTATGGTGAGTCCGAGTGGGTTGTATTTAGATAGCAGCACTTATGTTCGGAAAGAAGTTAAGTAGCAGTATTATGAGAACATTGATTTTGTCAATATGGATATCGGTTATTCTGCTTCCGTTTTCCGGTTGTACTCATGATGATAAAGAACTGTTGGCCTTCTATCTGTCACAGCCAAGAGATTCGAAACTAATCGGTAAATGGCAATTTCTGGCCGATCCTTCCATGTTTCAGATTTACAATGAAGATGGATATATCTATAATTACTCAGATGGTGATATTAATCCGGAAGGAAGCCAAGGAGATTGTTGGTTCACGGAAGGAGATTCCGTTCTTAGAAGATATATCTACACAGGAAGTCGTTTTACGCTATCCAAAGAATTGCCTGTACAATATTACAAAATTGAAGGGGACTATTTATATATAAATGATAATAATTTCTTTAGATTGACACCAACCTATAAGCGGGTGAAGAAATAACCGAAGCGATTTATAACTAAGACAGTTTTATATTAAATCTAATTTATTAAAGATGAAAAAACAACTAATCACATTATGCTTGACGGCATTTACATTCAGTGCTTGTCAGCAAGAAGATTTGCCACTGGCAAAGTCGATAGAAACGCAGGAGCAAAATACTTTTAGCGGTATTCAAGTGGAAAATGGATATCTGAACTTTGAAAGTAACGACATCTTCCAAGAGTATCTGACTTCATTGGAAGAAGACAGAAGTTCAGAAAGTGCTTCAACGCGTTCGGGCATGAGAAAAATCCAAGGGTTTACTTCTATTGCCTCGTTAAAGGAAAGTCTCTCAACCACGACTAGAAATGCAAGCGACATTCAAGAGGAAGAGGAAATGTCACCAGATGAATTTAATCTTATGAATGCTGAAGAGTTGCTTGTCGATCCTATTCTTATGGAAGTTATGGATACGACTTTAAGAATAAAGATTGATGACCGGTTCTTTAAAGTAACTCCGTATGGTACATTTTCTGCAAGCGGAGATAATATCGATTTCATAGAAGATGCAATTGCAAAATTTGATACGACTCTAATACATTCGAATGAGAGTGGAAAATACATAGAGTTAGGCAATGGGGTCACGTTTACAAACACATTTGGCGATGGAAGCGTAATAGAGAGCGAATTGACTCCCGTTGAAGAAGAACCGGCCACACGGGCTGTAACTTCTAATTTCCATGATGGATATAATGTAAATTCTTACAAGTGGAAAAATAATTCTTTATATCAAAAATTCTGGGATAAGATTAGAGGCAAGGATGTGTCCAAAGAAAACTATTTTGATAGCAAAAAAAGAGTGCAGGTAAATGTGTTTGATATTAATTACGCATTTTATGCTTCCGCAGGTATAAAAGTAAAGATGCAAAGAAGAAAAAAGTTCTTGTTTGTCAAATACTGGGTGTCGGAAAATGCTGATAAGTTAGCTATCGGATTCAATAAAGTACATGGGGTACTGAAACTGAAGAATCCGCGTTCCTTTTCTTCTATAACCCCTACGACATCGACTAACTGGAATAATTTCACAGGTACTATCAACGGTATCATCTCCAAGTTCGTTTATGGTAATTATAGAAAACTGGATATAGTTAAAGATTGGGTTGACGACATATACATGTTTCTGCCTGAAGTAACGATTGCAAACAACGTATATCCCAATAAAGATATTATGAACAAATTATATAATACGCCGGCCGATTATATTTATAAGTTCTTAAAACAGCAAGCCGGTAAACACGTATATACTCCTATTAAAAAACAAATACAGCCCAAAGATCCGAGAATCTCCTATCTGGTCTGGGGGAATACCTCTTATACATTTAATCAAGAGAAACCTTATATAATGGGAGTTAAGGAGTATGGAAGGAGGTCTTCCAAGACAGTACGATTTGATCGTTCCTTCGGTTTTACTCTTAACAACTTTAGTGTAACAGGTTTTTTACCAACGGAGTTTGATATCCATGACATTGATGCCTTTGGTGCGGCATATTACAATGGTAGATGGAAAGGGGTTCGACTTATTAAATAGCCATATTATGAGAAGTATTATAGTAACACTACTGTTATTTTGCATACTTGCAGCGAATGCTCAAAACAACAGGCTATGGGGCGGTGTTGAAGTGGGTTATGGATATAGTTTAGCCGAGAAAAAAGATGTTCATGGTATCTCTTATCCTAAGAACAACTCTTTTTCATCCATACAAGCTGTTCTGGGCTATTATGTAGTCGAGAAGTTGTCTGTGGGAGCGGGAATCGGATTAAATGGTTACTCTAATCCGGGTCTAAACATATTGCCACTCTTTTTGAATTTGAGATTTCACCCATTTCAAAACAAGCAAATAGTTTTTAGCGGCGATTTAGGGTATGCTTTATTATCCAATGAGGATAATATGGAGGCAGGCTTTTTAACAAGCATATCTGTCGGATATCAGGTATGTAAAGTAAAGAAAATAGGCATAATTCCTGCTGTCGGATATAATTTCTGTCAATATTCCGTTAAAGCAGCGAGCGGAATTAATCACAATGATAATAGAAGTTCTGTATTTCTCAAGCTAGGTATTGTGTATTAAATTGTGATATCGATACTTTCACGAGAGAGCTAAATATTCCATAAAAAGCCGACCTTTATTAACACATTAAGGTTGACTTTTTATGGAATATTAATATATCAATGCAAAAGTTTGGATTTTTCCATTTGACTTTGAAATACAGCCAAAGTCGAATCTGCACCAACTATTTCTGTCAATTTTTCGTAAGCCCCGATGGTCACGGCAAGTTCCGGGTGCAACTTATTGAGCATGACCGTAGTCACTTTATGTTTGTCTGCAACTTTTCTTAGCTGCCTGTTTTCCTCCCGGTATTTATGCCATTGCACCCAACTGACGGCAAACAGGGCAAAGAACACGAGTGTACAAACGATGCCAGTCCATGCGTAAGGGTTCTTGTACCATCCATAGGGGATTTTGCGCCATAAGGATTTTATCCGCTTGGATATGGAACTGAATTTTAACGGGCGCAGAAATCCATTCGTCCGCCGTTGGTTTTGCTGTCCGTTTTCCGAAATCCGCTTGCCTTCATCTATATGCTCCGCCAGCATCTTGCGTATGTCTGACAAGAGGTCTTTCGTGGTCGGTATGCCGCGTTCGCGCATATCCTTCTCGTCGGCTTTGGTGTATGCCAGCCAACTGACAACCATTTCGTCGCCCAAGAATTTTTTGTAATCCTCTATGGCGTCCTTGCTCTTGAAAATCTCATTGATGTTCGTCGGCGTGCTGCCGCCAAAGAAACGTATGACAGGCTCCAGCTTCACCGTCAGCCTTTTCACCGCCTCGTCCTTGTCCGAAGCGTCTTTTGCGTCCAACTTCGCCTTGACGGCCTCGATGTCCTCGGCCAAAGCACCTATGAGGTCTATGAGATTCTGTATTTCGTCTTTCATCTTCTTCTCCTTCCTGGTTTAAGTTTGTCCTTTTCGTTGTCATTTTCGCCCCAGTCGCTTTCATTTCCTCCACCTCCGCCGCCGGATGATACCTTGGCTTGGTGTGGCTGGACGCACAACTCGATAAGCACGCCGATGCCCGCTTGGACTATGTTTGCACCTGAACCGGTATCGGCAAAGTCCCCGTTGCCGGAGGGTTCTGCATGGTTATCGGTATAAGTGGGGTTCGCAGCCTGTTCAAACGGTTCATCCGTATATATGGTCGCCTTGTCTGCCCCGGCTTCATCCATTTTCCGGGTGTTGCCATGCAGATTGTTTCTCCATTCCACATTGTCAATGATACGTCCGCCTAACAGACTGTCTATTTTATAAAATCCCATGCTCCGGTCTATCCGTGATCCGCTGAACGAAACCTCGTCTTTGGTGAACGACACGCCGATGATCTTGCCGTTTCGACGGTCAAACTTGAAGCTGGTTTCAATACCCTGTCGGGCCAGCCTTTCGCACAATTCCGTCCAACTGCTGCAACGTGGCAAGGCAGCTTTGATAGCATCATAGATTTGGTATTTCACCTTGTCCTTGCCACGCAGCCGGTCACGTTTCACTTTCATCTTGCCCTTGGCGAAATGCAGCCCGTACTCCCGTGTGAGAGCCTTGCACACCGCCACGTTGCGTATGGCATCGTTCCTGTCGCTTATGGTGTTCCCGTCGTTGTCCACCCTGTTGGCCACGATGTGCAGGTGTTGGTGTTCCTTGTCGGTGTGCCGGCACACGATATACTGGGTGTTCACAATGCCCATGCGTTGCATATACTCACGGGCTATTTCGACCATAAGGGCATCCGTTATCTTGGGGGTGTCCTCGTGGGCGAAGTCCAGCGATATGTGGTACACCGGATTTTTCAGCCCGCGCCCCGGCTTGTCGTCCGCCTGCCCCTGCATACTTCGGGCGATGGTGGCGTTGCTGTCAAGCCGCACGTCCTTGCTGTCGATGAGCCTTGCTTTTTTCGGGTTGTTCACGTAGTTCACCAGCTTGGCGAAGCTCGCCCGTTTCTTCATGTCGCCCATCATATCCTTGCGATGATTCTATTGAACTCGTCCAGCAAGGCGGTGATTTTTTCCTTGGTTCTCGGAAATCCCTGCTGGTGCGCCATCTTCGCCAACTGGTTCAGATTGTTGCAACCTCCCTCCAGCATCCGTATCTGTTTCCTGTCCTCCTGTGTCCGTGCCGCCGTGACCTTTCCCTGTAAAAGAAGATCACGCAGGAAATGCGACGGTTTCTTTCCGGCATCGGCTATCCGTTTCATGACGGTTTTCCATTCGGCAAGCGTGAGCCTCGTGGACAGGGTCTTTGTCCGTGCCTTGCCTTTTGCCGATTTCGGCCTTCCTCCTTTATGTGAATTTTCATTATCTGTCATACACCTGTTGTTATCGGTTATAATTGGAATGCTGTTTTAGGGCTGTGATTGTGCCTGCCGTTATCCGCATGGCCGGGTCGCCATCTGTGGCGTCGTTTTCGTGGACGAAAACATTAACTTGCCAGCCCTAAAAAATATCCCTTCTAAAACGCTGTCGCTTGCCATTCCTGCCGCTTCATTCCTGTGGCTGTTTCCATTTCTGTGAGCCGGACAGAGTATTGCCATCCTCTAAAACAGGTGTGTTGTCGGCATCCACAACGGCATTTTCCACAGTGCTTTCCACTTCGCTTTTGGTTGTTGCTACCGTTTCGGTTTCCGCTGTTCCTATACCTTCTATAATAGGATTGGAACCGGTCAGATTCATGGACGGTAAGCCATCCGTTTCCTCTGGCGTTTCTTCTATCGGTTTTTCTTTCTTCTTCCTTGCCGAACTGCGGCGCAAGGTCTCTAATTGTTGCCCGTTGAAAAGGAAAATCCGTACCCCTTCGTATGCCTTGATTGTCTGGCGGTATGCCGGATTCTCGATGAGCCGCCCTGCTATCATCCACGACTTCACGCACACCATGTCTATGATGGAAGTCACGGGATTGGAATCAACACGGATTAGTCCGCGTTCCGAGAAATCCTCCAACAGGCGGGACACCGCCTTGCGCCCGATGCCCCATTCCTTGGCCAGTACCAGCATAGATCTATCCACCTGTCCGGGATGGACGGCATAGCCCAATCCCCGTTTGGTGTTTTGTGCTTCCGAAACCGCCATCTTCGACAAAAGGGAAAGGAGATAGGTGAGGTTGCATATCCCGTCCGTGCTCCCGTGCAGGAAGTACCATGCCTCCACGGACATTGCCATCTCCAATTTGTAGCACGGCAAAACAAGCTGCTTCAAATTCTTCATAAGCCTTGACGTTTTTTGTTGTGCGTCTTGTAAATTATCCCTTGGAGTTCTTGTCAGCCTTCCTGTTGGTGGCTTTCAGGCTCTTGATACGGTCTATCTGTTCCTTGGGAAACAAGACACGCCGTCCTATCCGCTGTCCTTTGATGTGTCCCAGCTTCTCGTGCCGCCAGATGGTCGCTATGCTTACGCCCCATTTCTCCGCCAGTTGCCGGATGGTGTAATACTCCGATGTGTCCTGTGGTGCCTGTTCCTGCCGGTATTCCTCAAACGCGCACCTCACGCTTGCGCCGATAAGCTGTTGAAGCTCGTCGCGCGATACCAGTACCATTTCTGTCTTATCTGTCATAATTCACTGATTTTAAGTTCATGGTGGCAAAGGTATGGCAATAATAAAACCTGTGAATTTGTGGTATTCTGTGAAATGACACCGCATGAAAAAAGCCGTCAAACAACTGGTGCTTAACGGCTTGTGGAAGTCTGTGGGTTGTGGTGAATTGTAGCCACCTGTGGGTTATGTCACTATTTTATCATGGGAAGCAGCTTTTTGAGCTTCGTTATAAAGGTTTTCTCCACGTTATACTTGGCGAGGCTTTCGGGTGTCAGACCCATAGAACGGGCTGCGACTTCCCTGTAACCTTTCCAGTCCTTGAAGTAGGCTTTGGACAGCAGGATGGCGACACAACGCATCTTGCCTTTCACGCAACTGTCGTATATCGTGGAGTAGTCGGCACGCATGACGGCACGGAGGAAATCCCGGTCGGAAACGGCATTTCCATCCAATAGAGGTTTGCCCTTGTCGGGGCCGCTCTGTACGGTAAAGGTGGTAAGGAAACGGTACAGCCTTAAAACGGGAACTTGTGCGGTCGTGCTAAACGTGCCGCCTTGCATTGTATCTGTGGCGGTAAAATCGGATGATACTTCTTCTGTGCAAGAGGGTATTGTTTGGGATATTGCCAACTTGGACTCGTTCTCATGCAGCACGTTTCTTTTGACATATCCCATCGTCATGGCGATATGGAACATCTTTATTCCGGCGGACTGCGCTTTCACATCATCATTTTGGGGCAGCATGGAAAGGTGGACGGCTTCTGCAAAATATTCCGTGAAGAGTTGCGCCAAATCCTTGTCGTTGGCATTGACAATATACTCCTTGACGGCTTGGATTTTCGCCTTGTCCACTTTGGCAAGCATGGCATACATTTCTTTCCCTCTGTTCCCGTCTGGATCCTTTGCACACTTCCGTATTGCGGAAAGGATGGTGTCGATGCAGTCGGTGGCTTCGGTACGTGTCATTGGTTTGGGAGAAATATCAGAACATTCCGGCGATACTTGCTCCTGTCCTTTTTCGGGAAAGAAGTATTGCCTTATGACTTCCATGCTCAGGTAAGCCACCCCAGTACGGAAAGCCGCCTTGTTCAAGTCCGCATATTTGGAACAGATGTCATGAAGCCTTTTCGTGTCATCGTGCAGCCCGACGAATTTCCGTGCCAGCTCCTTGTCCTCGTGTTCGGTGACATATTCCCTGATGCCGGCCAAAAGAAAAGGCAGGGGCTTCAGGCTGTATCTGATGTTCCGGCAAATATCCTTGCAATCTGTTTCGTCACTGCCGGAAGATTTGTTGTAAAGCGATTCCGCAAGTTTCAGGCTCTCACTGATTACGTTGGACAGCTTGAACAGGTCGCTGATGATGTCAAACCTTGATTTCTCCATAAGCACCTCCTTATATTTCGATGATACCCTTGAAATCCTTTAACGCAATGACGGCCTTTTCCTCCGCGTCCAGTTTCAGGTAGCGGCGCAGTTGCGCCTCGCTGCTGTGTCCGGTGATGGCTTGGATGGAAGGAAGAGGGACACCAGCCTTATACGCGTTGGTGGCGAAACTTCTCCGAGCTGTATGGGAAAGGAGCATGTCGCAGAACCTCCTTCCACGTTTGGGGTTGAGACGCTTCTCATCAAAGCCGCAGTCATGTGTCCAGCCGAGCAACAGGCCGATGGTCTTCACCAGTTTGTTCATTTCATTGGGATGAATCGGGGGCAACTTGCCGTCATACTTGGCGAGAATGGCTCTCACGCGCCTGTCAACGGGGATATAGACTTTCTTTTCCGTCTTCTGCTGGGTGATGAGTATGAACTCCGTGCCGCCGATTTCCGTTATCATGTCCTCGCATATCCTTGAATAGTCGGACACACGCTGCCCGGTCAGACAGCCCACAATGAAAATGTCCCTTACGTGCTCCAGTGTCCTGATATGAGTGATGCGGCATTTGGAAAGTTGTGCCAATTTCTCGTCCTCGCTGATGTCGAGTGATTCCAGTCTCTTTTTTACAGTTTCCTTGGTGGAAAGGTCAAGGTCGAGCATTTCCTGTATCTGTTCCGGCGTGAGATAGATGTTGTCCACCTCCTCCTTTTTCGGCACGAAGTCGAAATGACGGAAATCATCGCATTTGGTCAGCTTGTCCTCGTAGGCCGCCTTTGCCACCGTGCGGACATCGGTCATGTACGAGTTGATGGCGTTGGGCATCAAGCCCCGTTCCTTCCAGTAACCGACAAGGCTGTTGCGTGTCTCCATCGTCATGTCATCCAATCCGAGTTTGCGGTGTGTTTCCTTTTGGTAATTTCGGATTTGCCCTTGAATGATGCGCAGACCTTTTATATAGGCAGGTGATACTTTCACGGTACGGCCTTTCTTGGTGCGCCGTCCGGTTTCCATGTCTTCTATATAAGAGGTAAGGAAATCATCGAACAGCATCCTGCCTTTGGGCTTGACCTCCACAATCTGCATCATCCCGTTGAGCACGTCGTGTTTCACGCTCTCGATGATGTTCTTGGCCTCCTTGGGATTGAAGCCGTCCGCCTCAAATGCCGCCTTTATCCTCGCGAGGACTTGGGCGAACTGCCCGTACTTTATCCCGATGCTCGACATCAGGGCTGACGAGGTGTATTGCAGGCTGCGGTACTTTTCCCATTCAAGCTGTTTGATGGTGAAGCCCGTCACGACCTTCATGTTCGCCTTTCCGGTGCGCACACGGGCATAGATGGAACCGTAGTCCTCCTTTCCGGCCTTGGATGATTTGATGAAGATGAAATCCATACGCGATATATCTTGATTACTGTGATGCAAAGGTACAAAATATATCCCGAAATATGGTATCAAATAGTACCAATATTTTCTAAAACCGTGAAATTTCGTGAGTATTCAAACTAAATGAAAACATCTGCAAATATTTGATATACAAAGACAACCTATAAAACTAAGTTTCACTGAATATATTTAGTGAATAGTGGGCAACAAAACTCAAGTAACAATTATCTGCTTGTCCTAATATTCGATATTGCAATAGGATATTTCTGTATGTACATTGCTGCTTTGCTAAAATTCAACGTTCTTAAACGAAAGAACCAAGCATTAGAAAACGCCTTGACAGAAAAGCAACAAGAAAATGTAGCAATCCTATTGGAGCATCAAAACGAAAAACAACAAGCACTCCGGCAAAGAGAGCTTGAATGGTTAGCTGGGAAAATAAAGATGTTTACCGAAGAAGAACAGGAAGCTATTCTTGCCAGTGCTCTATCATTTGCTGAACATGACTTGATAGTTGCTCCCTCAATAAGCATACAGCCCAAAGAAACATGTAGTCAGCAAGAACTAATGTACTTTGTCTGCTCTGCTTTTTACAATATGGATAAAAGCCGTAGTGAAGTTGTGGGTTTCTTATATAAAGTTTTTCCTCTCTATTTTCCTGCTGGAGAAAGTGCATTGGCTAAAAAGATGCCGGGATTGGAGAAAGTTAAGGAAAGGAGAGAAAAAGAAAATGCTCAATAACAATTAGTATTATTAGCGTCACTTATTTCTAATTAAATTTTAACACGAATAATAATGAGTACAAAATTTTTCACAAACAGCACAGGAAACACCTTGTTTGATAAATTCAAAGGTATTGCTGCTGATATGATAAATTTCGATAGTTTTTTAGCAGTTGTTGGATTTTTTCGCTCATCTGGTTATTTTAAATTACGAAAAGAGTTGGGTAATGTATCAGAAATTAAAATATTGGTAGGTATTAATATTGATGATATTTTTCGCAAACACAATAAAGCTCTATTGATGTTAGCAGACGAAGATAAAGCGAAAGAAATCTATCACAACGGCTTCAAAGAGGACATTATTAATGCCCAATATTCTCCTGAAGTAGAAGAGGGTATTTTACAGATGTGTGAAGACCTTGTTTCAGGACGCTTACAAATGCGTATCCACGCTACTAAAAACTTGCACGCTAAATTCTATCTCTGTTTGCCACAAAATCATAGCGAACATAGCGATGGTTGGGTTATTATGGGATCGTCAAATATCTCTGATTCGGGTTTAGGCATTAAGCAACCACCACAATACGAACTTAATGTAGCGATGAAAGACTTTGACGATGTGAAGTATTGCTCTGATGAGTTTTGGGCTTTGTGGAATGAAGCTGTGCCATTGACTGTAGAAGATATTGAAGAGTACAAGAAGAAAACATATTTGGGTTATCAGCCAACGCCATACGAACTATACATAAAAGTGCTTATCGATACTTTTGGCGACCAAGTGGAAGATGATTTTTCTATTCAGTTGCCCGATGGTGTCAAGGATTTGAAATATCAAAAAGATGCCGTTATTCAAGGCTATCAGATGCTGATGCAGCATAACGGCTTGTTTCTTGCTGATGTTGTAGGTTTGGGAAAGACTATGATTGCTACAATGATAGCCAAGCGATTTGTAGAGGCTAACGGTAAAAACACCAATATCCTTGTTGTTTATCCTCCTGCTCTGGAAGACAACTGGAGAAATACATTCAAGTTGTTCGGCATCTACAAAAAAGCTCAGTTTATCACTAATGGTAGCCTATCCAAAGTTCTTGACGGTAAAGACAACTACAAGGATAAAGAGGAGTTTGATCTAATCATTGTCGATGAAGCACACGGTTTCCGTAGCGATAGTTCGGGCAAGTATGACGAGTTGCAGAAGATATGCAAGTCTCCTTGCATAAATATGGGTTTATTGAAGAGTTCACAGAAGAAAGTGATGCTTCTTTCAGCAACTCCGCTCAACAACCGTCCCGATGATTTGCAGAATCAATTATTGCTGTTCCAAAACAGTCAGAGTTGTACCATTGATGGAGTTCCAAACCTCAAAGGTTTCTTCTCAGAATACATATTGGACTACAAGCGATTGATGCGTGAACGTGACCAGCGTGATGTTACATCCGAAGTGGATAAAATATATGAGCAAATCCGTAGTAAGGTTATCGACAAAGTAACAGTTCGTCGTACACGCAACAACATTCTAAATGACCCTGATTATAGAGCAGACATCAAGTCTCAGGGCATCATATTCCCCAATATTCTGCCACCTAACGAATTGGAGTACGTGATGGACTCCGACACAAGTAATCGTTTCTACGAAACATTGAAACAATTAACCGACGGGAAAACAGATGAGAATCCAGAGGGCAAGGGACTAACTTATGCTCGTTATCGTGCAGTAGAGTTTTTGAAGCCTGAATATCGTAACAAGTACAAGAATGCTGTACATATCGGTCAGACATTGGCAGCTATCTATCGTGTCCATATGGTAAAGCGATTGGAGAGTAGTTTCTATGCTTTCAAGAAGTCGCTCCGCACACTTCTTCGTATCACAACCGATATGATTAAGATGTTTGAAGAGGACAAGGTTATCATTGCTCCTGACTTGAAAGTAAAAGATCTTCAAGCAAAGAATATGGAACTTGACGAGATTATAGAGTATGCTATTACAAAAGGATATGCCACAGAAGATATACTCTTTACCGCAGATGCTTTCAGTTCCGACTTTGTTGAAATGCTCCATCACGACCGTGAGATATTGGAACAACTCAATGCAGATTGGGAGAAAGAAAATGACGACCCAAAATTCGATAAGTTCCAAGAAAACCTTACTCATAACTTCTTCGATAAAGAGAGAAATCCATCGGGCAAATTGGTATTGTTCTCCGAAAGTGTAGATACACTGAACTATTTGTACGATAGACTTACAAAGGAAATTGGTCGTTCCGATGTCTTAATGGTTACAGCAGCCAACCGCAATCGTTTGGGGCAGACCATCAAGGAAAATTTTGATGCAAACTTTGACAGCGATTCTATGAGGTACAACATTATCATTACCTCTGATGTGTTAGCGGAAGGTGTGAACTTGCATCGTTCTAATGTGATTGTCAATTATGATTCACCTTGGAACGCTACCCGATTGATGCAGCGCATCGGTCGTGTAAACCGTATCGGATCAGTTGCTACCAACATCTACAACTATATGTTCTACCCATCTCAACAGGGAGATAAAGAAATTCAGTTATATAAGAATGCCCTTGTCAAGTTGCAAGGTTTCCATTCGGCATTTGGCGAAGATGCACAAATCTACTCCAAAGAGGAGATTGTAAAGGAGTTCCAGATGTTCGATAGCAATGTAAAGGATAGCATTGACAAGAAAATTGCCCTATTGCGTGAGGTACGTGAACTCTATAATAGCGACCGCAAACTGTATCACAAAATCAAGGCACTGCCAATGAAGAGCCGTGTAATGCGTGATACAGGAAAGCATAGCGGTAAGTCTATAATATTTGTTTCTTCCAATGTTAAAACAGAGTTCTATTTGGCATCAGCAACTAGTGTGGAGGTTATTGACTTCCTTGAAGCAGTAAAATATCTCAAAGCGAAGCCAGAAGAACAGCCTGTGCCATTTTCTAAAGAAGAGCAACACTACAAACATGTAAATAGTGCATTAGCTCAATATACGACCGAATATGTGGAGGCTGCCGATACATCATCCATCAACCGCACTGACCTTGACAAGACTTCGCTTGAAGCCAACAAGTTCTTGCGTACTATCAAGCAGATAACAACCGATAATGAATTGAAATCACAATGCGATGTGTTGATGGGATATATCAATGAAGGTATCTATGCCCAACTACCTCGTTACTTGAAAACTTTGTCTCGTGAATACAAGAACGACCGTGCAAAGATGAAACAAAACGAGTATAGTTTACAAAACAAAATTTCGGAACTACTTAGCGAGTATCAGACGATGAACAAGGAGCAACGCCACGATGCCCAAGATATTTCCAATCCACAAATCATTATTTCAGAGAGTTTCAAATAAATCACTCACTATAAACCAATATTACTATGGCAACTATATATACCTCAGATAGTTTAAGAAACATATTCCAATCGTCATTCAACTTGACACAATGGTATAGCTTTTCGCAACACTTTTTCAATGCAAGTGAATTGAAAGAGAAGCCTGAAAGAATTATTGAGAACACTTCGGATGAAGGCTACTATTTAGGTAACATAAATACTACTGATAGTTACCGTATAGGTTTGTTTCATTATAATATCCGTCAAGGCTCTGTCGCAAATAAACGTGTAGGACTTCGCAATCTCGTAAAATCATTTATCAACCCTACTTGGGGCGAATTTGATGCGGCATTGGTGGTATTTGATAGTGGCGACCATTGGCGTTTGTCATTCATTTGTGATATTAATGGTGAGGCAACATCGCCTAAACGTTACACTTTTGTACTGGGTGACAAAGGAAGTCATTATAACACACCAGTAGCCCGTTTCATCGACTTGCAACAGAAAGGTCTTTCTTTTACCAACATCAAGGAAGCGTTCTCCGTGGAAGCACTATCGAAAGATTTTTATAACAAGCTCTACAATTGGTATTTGTGGGCTTTGTCTGAGGATATAAACGTCACCTTCCCCAACAATCCCAACACCGAGAAGGATGACCGAGAGAACATCAATGTCAAGTTGATACGCATGATAACACGTCTGCTCTTCGTGTGGTTCATTAAACAGAAAGGACTGGTGCCTGACAGTATCTTTAACCCGAAACAGTTAAAGTCCATTCTTGTTGACTTTGATGAAACATCGCACATTGATGGCAACTACTATAATGCCATCCTGCAAAACCTCTTTTTTGCCACGCTCAACTGTGCCATTATCGATGAGGAGGGCAATCCTCGCTGTTTTGCTGCCTCCAAGTCTGGACGTGATACACGGAACCTTTACCGCTACAAGGAAATGTTCCAACAGAAAGAAGAGGAGATACTGACTCTCTTTGCCCACGTTCCGTTTCTGAACGGTGGACTCTTTGAGTGTCTCGACAAACCCAAAGATTTGTATCTCAACCAAGAATATGACATTTTTTATGACGGCTTTAGCCGCAATGCTACCAAATCATCTAATGGTAACTTCAAGTATCGGGCGTTTGTTCCCAACATTCTTTTCTTTAATGATGATGAAGACCAACCTGGACTCATTAATTTGTTGAAGCAATACAACTTCACCATCGAAGAGAACTCGCCTACGGAGCCGTCATATCGCTTGACCCCGAATTGCTCGGTCGTGTGTTCGAGAACCTTTTAGCGGCATACAATCCCGAAACACAGGAATCGGCACGCAAATCCACTGGCTCATTCTATACGCCGCGTCCCATCGTCGACTATATGGTGGACGAGGCCATAAAGAGTTATCTCCTTGGCAAACGACTCGACCGAATAAGCGAAGAAAAATTGAATGCACTATTTAAAGAGAGAACCGTTTCTACAGATTGGACAGATAGCAACAAGGATGCTATCGCCAACGCGCTCAAACAAGTCAAGATACTCGACCCAGCCTGCGGCTCGGGAGCGTTCCCCATGGGGTGTCTCTTGCGTATTGTTGACATCATAGAGTTGCTCAAGGGAGATACGGTCGACCGCTACCAACTCAAACTCACTATCATTGAGAATTGTGTCTATGGCGTTGATATCCAGCCAATCGCCATGCTTATATGTAAACTGCGTTTCTTCATCTCGCTTATCTGCGAGCAGAATGACATCGACTTTAGTTCTCCCGAAACGAACTTTGGCATCAACACTCTTCCTAACCTGGAAACAAAGTTCGTTGCAGCCAACACGCTCATCAGTGCCAATATACGCAACTACGAGGACGATTGGACGAACGACGAGAAACTGGATAGCATGAAAGAAAAACTGCTCTGTATCCGCAACGACCACTTCCTTGCGAAAGGTCGTGTAGCCAAGAAACGAAGTGAGCGTCAAGACAATGCCACCCGCCAACAGCTGCTCGACTATATAGTCAGCCATGCCCAAAAGCCTGACCTTGAAAAAATTGCAGCACATGAACGACTCTTGCAGCAACTCTCTGATGAATGGGAATTGTACAAGGATGAAGTGTGGGTAGACAAAACTCATCCCGTAGAGCAAACACTGTTCGGTGTAGTAGAGCATCCTGACTCTTTGTTTCGTGAGGACATCAACAAGAAGAAGCGCAAGGAACTGACAGTACGCATAAAAGCGACAAAAGCAGAAATTGCCAAAGAGCAGAACAAAGGCGAAATCACAGGATTTGAAGCCGCAGTCAAGCAGATAACGGAATGGAATCCATATGACCAAAATTCAGTGTCTTCCTTCTTTGACCCCGAATGGATGTTCTGTCTTAAAGAGAAGTTTGACATAGTGATTGGTAATCCGCCATATATTTCTACTAAAGGAGTAAAGGAAGAAGACAAAGTGAAGTATGAAAAGGAGTTTGGCTTTTCTGATGACACATACAATCTTTTTACATTCAAAGGATTGGCTCTCTGTAAAGATGGTGGAACACTAACTTATATCACACCAAAGACGTTTTGGACGACACAGACCAAGCGCAATATGAGAGATTTATTGTTGTCAAATACCATTCGCTATATTTTTGATACAGCCAATCCTTTTGAAGCAGCAATGGTTGACACCTGCATCACACAAACTGTTAAGCAGCCGATGGTAGATGAGCACATTGTTAATTTCTATGATGGTACTGCAGATTTGTCTCATCCCATTGTGTTCACTCCTATTCAACAAAGCATGTTCATAAATGCGCAGAACTCCGTAATATTCAAACCTACGCCACTGAATTTGCGCATCTATGAACTCTATGGGAAGAAAGTGAAAGAACTATATGACAAATGGTGGAGCAAGATTGAGACATCAAAGAAGATTTCTCAAAACCATAAGGAGTTGGAAGCCTATCGTGCCAGCCTAAAACCAGGCGATATTGCTTTATTGGGCTGCCTTACAGAGGGAGGACAAGGACTTGCAACGGCCAACAACGGTAAGTACATTGCTGTGCACCGTTCCACAAAATGGGCGAAGAATATCATAGAGTCACGACCCAAGAAACTGGTAGAAGCCATTAAGAAAAAGAAAATTAAGGTGGAAGGATTGGACGCCTATGCCAACGAAAAGGAATTCTTGGCATCCCTCTCGGAAAAAGAAATAGCAAACCTCTTCGACAATCTCAAAGAGAAGTATGGCCGTGACATTTTCGGACAGGGCTATATCTATAAAATCATTGATGATAGTGAACTGGCAAACGTTGATGAGCTGACCAAAGATGAGAAGGAGAACGGCATTGATACCTCAAAAAACTTCTATGTGCCTTACGACAAGGGAGACAAAGACGGTAATCGCTGGTATCTTGAAACCCCATTTGCCATTGCTTGGTCTAAGTAGAACGTCCAGTTTTTGAAGACAGATCCAAGGGCGCGATACCAAGGTTATACGTTCTACTTTAGGGAGGGATTGTGTTGGAGTGATATAAACACAATGTTTCTGAAGTGCCGTAAGAAAGAAAAAAGCATACATGACGTCAAAAGTATGAGCATTTTTGGAGTTTCTAATTTGCTTTCAGAAGACTACATCATCACAATGATAAACTCAACCTTGATTAGTCATTATGTTGACAACTTCGTCAATAATACTCAGACATTTCAGATTAATGATGCACGTCAGTTACCCATCATCATTCCTACATCGACAGATGATGAGCAGGCAAAATCATTTGTCTCAAATGCAATTAAAATAAAGAAAGGACACACAACGAACAATGCTCTTGATGTCATCCAGAAAGAAGTGGATTCTTATGTTGAGAAAATTTATAATCTCTAAACACAGAGGGATTTTGTTGGAATAATGTTTTGACAACATATATGAAATGCAAAAAGAAAGAAAAGACTGTACAAAGCACAGAAAGCATGAGTTTCTTTTCTTGTGTCAACCAGGTTCCAGAGTTCTATCTGATTTCTTTAATGAACTCTAGATTTGCAGCTATATACGTTGATAATTTTATTAATTCGACTTCTCATTGTACAACAGGAGATGCTAAATTAATTCCTGTATTAATTCCAGATAATGAGATATTAAAATCGTGTAACAGATTATTTACCAGTGCTTTTGAGTTAAAAAAGTCTGTTGCTAAAGGTATAACAACAGACATATCAATTCAATCAGAGTTGGAAATAATAGAAGAGGAAAATGACAATTTAATAGCATGCTTATATTCCATATAGTTCTGCTTGTACATAATAATCCAAATCTCGTTGCAATGCTAATAGTTTTTCTTCCGCAGTTGTTCTATCAACCAAGGAAGAAAAACTATCTTTCTTTAAACAAATCGCCTCTTTACATAACTGTTCTATTTTATTCAAAATTTTTAAATTTGGTATTACGATTGGTAACTGCCTCGCATCATTTATTTGGAAATGAGATGTATTGTTCACAAAATTATCTACATAGAGACTAATAAGCTCCGAATTAATAAGGCTAACGTAATACCAATCAGGTATTTGGTTCATAGAGAATAAACTCATACTTAAAACATCAAATACGCCATTACCTTTCAGTCTTGCTTTAAGATAAGTAGAATTTACATCTATCCAACAAAATCCCTCCCTAAAGTAGAATTGAGGATTGCGGACAACTGGCATTCCTTCACCTTTCTTTCCTGAATTTGTCTTCAAAAACTGGACGATATTAATAGATTCCTCTTTCCCATCTGCCATTAACAGATTTAGTAGGTAAACGAATACCAGTATATGCCAAATACCGATATAGAGTTCCTCTCGCAACTTTTATTTTTTTGGCTATTATTGGAATACTTACTCCTTCTGATAACTGCTTTACAATAAAGAGATGTTTAGCTTCGCATTTCGAATTTGGGCGATTGTTTCTACGCCCAGTAGCACGCCCTATTGGCTTTCCCTCAGACTTTAATCTTGCTAAGGCTTCTTTTGTGCGCTGGCTAATAAGATTCCGCTCAATCTCCGCAGATAAACCGAAGGCGAAAGCTAACACCTTACTTTGGATGTCTTCGCCTAAGCGATAGTTGTCTTTTATTGTCCAAACCTTACATTCCTTAGTCATGCAAATATTCAATATTTCCATGATCATGAACAGATTCCTACCAAGCCGTGACAACTCGGCACATATAATAAGGTCATCCTTGTTTACACGTTTCAAAAGTTTACCAAGTTCTCACTTACTATAAGATTTTGTACCACTGATGGTTTCCTCTATCCAACCATCTATCACTAGTTTATTGCGCTCACAGAAATTATTAATTTCAAAACGCTGATTCTCTACAGTTTGTTTATCACTGCTTACTCTAATGTATCCGTAAATCATAACGCTAAAATTTATATTAACACACACCAATATAAAAAATCCCTTCACAATTAATTGAGATGTAAAAGGATAAATTGGAGTAAACAGTATATACGTAAAAACATATACTAATTTTTCCTTTTTATTGCTATCTTCTTTTTTATCAAGTTCTTATGCTGCTCATTCACCACCCGATACATCGAATAATACGCAAAGGCTTCTTCTCTATGCCTCATGCTACTAACTGATGCAGCAACAGCCCATGTAACTATAATGATAACAAACACTACGACATATCGAAGTTTGATATGATGCCCCCGTATAAACATCCCATTGATATTTGGTGGAATAATGGTTACAGGGCTTTTCAATTCATTGATTCTCACAAGTATCTCGTCCTGCCGCTTTAATATGCAATCGGTATTTGCTTCAATAGTCATACGATTGAGATTGTAATCGCAAACGTGTCTATAAAGATATTCTAGAAATTTAGACTTCTGTTTGAATAGTTCAATAAGCTTCGGGAACCATAGCGAAAACGGCAATGTATCAGGTTGCTGCTTCCAGATATGTTTCTTCACCACTGATAACGCATCATTCCAACAGGAACAGAAACTTTTGACGATTCCATCATAAATGGTCTTTTCGTCAAAGTCCACTTTTACAGATTGTTCTGGTTTAGGAACTGTAGTATTCTGTTTTTCAATACACTCTTTTAGCTCGTTGATACTTTGGCGCAAATTCGCAAGATTTGCAGCTACTACATCTTCTTTCATTATCTTCTACGTTTTGAGGTTTTATAAAAAGGTTCGTTTCTTTGGTTATCCTTATCTTTATCGTTTCGCCATCCTTGTTCATTGTTGGTTCCTCCACCTCCTCCACTGGGAATTATGGCTTGATGGGGTTGAATAATCAGTTCCGCTGCCACATTACCCAATGTAGCACAAAGACTGTTAAAACTCAAATCACGGTCAAGTTTAGAACCAGCCATGCTATATTCATCCTGACAGAAGGATATACCACAAATTTTATCCGAGTTCTCAGCGTGATTAAAACGCATATCTATACCCAAACCTTTGAGAATACTAAAAAAGCTATTCCAAGAACGGGAATTTGCTCGTGCGTCAAGCACAGAGGAACGAAGATTATACTTCCGTAGTTGATGAGGACGCAAACGACTCTTATTTCTGGCTTTACTATTTTTAGGGGCAAAGTAAAGTCCATACTCTTTAGTTAAAACGCGACAAACTTTTGCATTGCGTATTCTTTCATTACTGTCAGAAATGAGATTGCCTTCATTGTTTATCCGATTGAATACCAAATGACAATGAGGATGTTTCGTGTCGTGATGCCGGGCTATGATATATTGAGTATTGCGAATCCCCATTTGCTCCATCCATTTCTTGGCAATTTCCACCATAAGCGCATCCCCTTCTTCATTATCTGGAAAACGGCTAATATCTTGCAAAGAGAAAGCAAGTGATACGTGCTTCACAGGACTCTTTACTTTCGGGCGCATGGATGCTTGAAGGTAAAAAGAATCGGCAATCAACTTATTGCTAATGGCACATACTCCTTCGTGCGCCAAAAGTGTAGCGCATTTCTTCTTGCTCTTTTGGTCGTTGGCATAGTTTACAATACCTCCGAAATCAACTCTTGTTTTAATCTTCGCTATCATGACAGGTATTCTTTACTTGGGTGATAATTCTACTAACTTCCGAGATAATCGAAAAACACTGTTGTTTGACTGTTTCCAATCCATAGATGTGCATCTGATGGGCAATCTGATTGACGTTATTGGCGATACCGGAAAGGTCACGAATTGCCGATACTATTTCCGGACTGATACGTTGACAGACCTGACAATCCATTGCTGCCTGATGGCAAAATTCATTGACTGACAATCCTGCCTGTTCCGCTTTGGATTGGATATAAATATAGTCGTTCTCGGTAAACATTACCCGAAAACATTTGGTACGTTTCTGATAGCTCGCCAACTTTGGGCGACCACCAAGTTTCTTTTCCTTTATACTCATATTGATTCTCGATATTGATAAATTATTTTTTTGAGAGTGGCAGTTCTATCGCTTGCCGCATAGGTTTTAGTGACACTAAAACACAAACTTGCCACTCAAAAAATCTTCCTATATTTCCCCTGCTCTATCCGGCATAGCTTGCCATCTTTAATAAAGGCTTCTATCCACTTATTTGCTGTACTTCCATTCTCGCCCAAAGTTAAAACCACCGCATCATAATCTTTCTTTGTGAAAGTGTCAGGCAACATATTATAAAGGGTGTTCCTTCGTGCATAAACGCCTGTCTCTTGCGAAACGGTATTGAATCGTTTAGACTGATTTCCTGACAAATTCTGATAAATGAATACGGCATGATAAAGCAGGGTGTCGCAAATACTCATGGCTATGGAATAGTCAAACTCATGGCAAACCAATTGTACAGTCTCGTCAGAAGAAGATTTGTGAATCACATTATCCAAATGTCGGACAGCGGTTAACATCATCATTATACGATAAGCAATTAGTCCCATCCGTCTGACTACTCCTTGCATCTTGTTATCCACTTCGTCACAACATTCCTCATTCACACGACTGAGATATTCAATAAACTGTTCCTGCAAATCAGAGGGAAGAGAAAAGGAATAATTACCCCGCCTCACAAATTCTTTATGCAGATGACAGAATTTATCTCCCAACAGTTTGAACATGGCATTCTTGGATTGAGAAATGTCGCTTGTGGCAAACACATTTCTTATACCTCGTTTGAAGCGGATAATATAGAAACAAAAGCGACTCATCAATCCATTTTCCGCATCAGGTATCAATTTTCTTACTTGCTCTGGAGTTCCAGCCAAAGCTACCGAAACTCTCGGATTAGCTACTTCGCAATACTCCCTGTCCTTGCGCCGACTCAAACTTACCAACTCATGGTGAAATGCCTTTCGTAACACATCGGAATAGTTACCATAGTCAGACTTCAAAGTCTGGCTTAATGTGTCTCCTTCCGATTCAAACAACAGCCCGATTCCGTCATTATCCCCCAATATCTTCAAGAAAGAACTTGCGCTACTATTGGCAGGAATGACGAGCATACGCATGGGCGGTTCTGTTGGCATAGTCATTTCATCAGTTTTCTTACCTTTGATATAAGCGCTCATCGCTTCTTTGTATTCCTGCTCTAATCGTTTGGAAAGTTCATGCAAATTACGATTGATGGGAGCTACCAATTCCCGGCATAAGGTCAATGCTCCTTTTCCCATACCTGCATCTGCCACAACGAACAGATAGAGATTCGGATAAACAATGCGCTCATCGTAAACACCACAAACATTATGAAAGCAGACCGACAAACACACAATAGCCCCAATCAGTATCGTATCACGGTCATCTACTGAAATGGAATTATTGACAACCTCATTTAGAAAAGGAGGAAGATGCTCAAACACACATTCAGGAAATACAGGAAGTTCTTCTTCTGATTTTATCCATTTACCCGTTTTACCATTTTGGATATTTGGTAAAATGGATAAATGCTCTTTACTGAACGGAGCCAATGGGATTCCGGCTTGATTTGCCAAATGGAAGAAAGAACGGATAGTAATGCCTTGCCCTTTAGAGTGCAGGCAATGCGTATATTGTTGATCCGTTTCTTCCCTTTGATAGATAGGGTAAAACCTGCTGATACGGTGATAATACTCCCGTCCATTCTCTCCCAATCCATCCACAAGCGCAAAGCCCAACTCCACCCAATCTTTATAATTAGGGGCTATATCAATGGAACGTTGTTCTATCTCCCGAACAACACTTTCCACATCTTCCTCCACCTTATTATATATAGGGACAATACTTGGTGTATGTGCCTGTTGTATTTCAGAAGGGACATTCTCCCAATCTTGGGCGGAAAATATTTTCTTCGACATCATCTTTGTATTTATGGTTAATATATGCTTGTGGGTCGTAGGATAAGAAGCATGAACGAGCCACATCACTGCCGGACATATCCACTAATGGCAAACCTGTTGCTTTGATGCAGTTGGCAACAGCCTTAAAGTACCGGGAATGTTCCCAGCCTTTCAAGTCAACAGGTATTATCCACTTCAATCCATTACCAGATGGACTGACAAATAACAGTTCCGTATCAAAATACTCATGGTTGAGCAGTTGCTGTTTTAACTCCCCTATGTTATCCACATGATCGAAATCCAAACACATCAATCCTGAGTGCATAATCAGTTCCTTCTCATTACGCTTGCGAAATAATCCCGAAAAAGTACAATAGTCAAAATGAGTGGCTTTGTATCTTTTGGCTTCGGAAGAAGATAGCATCAAACGCAGGGCTTCGGTTTGTGGTTGGGCATAATGCCCGATGATATAACGATACACATCCACAATACCTACCGCCCTTATCGGTTCGATGTTTTGAATGAGCTTGCGAAAGAATGAAAAACAATAGTCTGTCGTTTCCATCATCTGATAATCTTTTTAGATTCGACAAATCGTCTGGCTTCTTCCATTAAGTCATCTTGTGTCTTATGTGATTTGTTCTTCAACCAATCATCAATCTCTGATTGCAGGAAAGCCAACGCTTTATTTATTTTATGTACAGGAATCTGTTTGGTTGATACCCATCCATAAACCGTTTGTTTGGCTGGATGTGATGGAAGATAAGCGCAAAGTTCGTCTATATCCATCCACTTAGGTGAGTTACTTGCCTGCTTATGTTGCAAGGCATTTACTTTGGATTGCAGTACTTCTACGGACTCAATCAGGTAGGACAACGCATTCGGCATTTCCTCCAATGAATTTACTTTATAGGCCATTTTTTCTTCGTATTAAAGTTTATGCCGCAAAAGTATAGGGATGCTTATAGGTGCTAAATAGGTGCTTGACCGCCACCAATCAACCGCTCATTTACCACTGACAGATTTAAGTTTCATTAATACGAGAATTTATTGGAAGACATAATAAAAGGGGAATAAACCACTATTGGGACTAACACATTCCTTATCGAAAGCTTCAATCTACAAAATACCCCTCAAAAAGCCGATGCTTCATGAGGGGTAAACGGTGGTAAGTATATGATTGGTATTACATAAGTCATTGGTGCTCAATGGTGGATAAAACCACCACAACCTATAAATCCAAATTCTCTATATGTAGTGTATTGGCGGCTTTCTCTTTTTGTTCGTTTACGATGTGCGTATAAATCTGCGTGGTTTTGACGTTAGTATGTCCCATCAAAGACTTGATAGTGTATATGTCAACGCCATTTTCCAGCAACAATGAAGCATAGCTATGACGGCCACAATGGAAGGTGATGTGCTTCTTGATACCGGATGCTTCTATCCAGACTTTCAACGGGCGAGAAATCCAAGAGGCATCAGTCAACCCTTCAAAAACAAGTGCTTCATCATCGTCTGGACGTATGCCGCATAGTTGAAGTGCCTGTTGAATGACTGGCTTGTAATCGGGTCTTTTTGTCTTTTGCTGAATTACGACTGCTTGCCATGTACCCTTGCTTGTTTGCTGAATTTGTTTCCATCTCAAAGTTTGAATATCGCTATGCCGCAATCCAGTGAGAATAGAGAACAAGAACGCACGTTTCAAAACATCATCCTTGCAAGGAGTATCAACCAACATCTGTACTTCATTCATGGTAAGCGCAACACGAGGTTTCTCTATGTTTGTTATCCCCTTTACTTTCGCGCTTATATCAACGGTCAGATATTCATCAATGAACGCTTGTTTTAATCCGGCCTTGAGTATAGAGAAATAGGTAGATGCAGTATTCTGTGAGATCGTTCCTTTTTTATTTCCTCCCATGGGAGCACGTAACAGAAACATCTTAATATCTTCAAGTAGTTTAACGGATATGTTCTTGAATGGGATTGGTTGTCCTTTAGAATAAATCTTCAACAGTTCGCCCACACGTCTCCAGTTGACTATAATTGAATCGGAACTATTGGGATGCCTTTTACTGATAATGCTATTGAAGTACTTGATAAAGTCTTGTTCGCTTCGCTCGTTTTGTGCAGCGATTTCGTTCTCTTTATCTGTATATAGAATTGCGCTATCGTATTCATGCTGCCGTAACTTACGCACATTGTCGGCATAGATACAAGCCTCTTGATCTATCGTTGAACGGCATTGGATGATTCCATTCAAATCACGTTTAGGTTTATAATTGAATGTTCCATCCGGCAAGATTCGTGCAATGGACGACTTGTCCCAAATAGGTGTGGATATAGTCCGGTTAATTGATTCAACCACACGACTTGCCCGTTTAGAGCCTCGCTTGTAAACCGGGTATGATTCTATAATCAGATACCACTCATCTTTATAATTTGATTTTCTGAGTTTGACGGTCACTTTGGTGTTTGGTAATGCTTTCTTCATTCTACTTCAGATTTATATAGATTGTCTATTTCTTGTTTGGGTACATATACATAGTTTCCTATTTGTCGTGAGGGAATAGAGTATTTTCTAACATGCGCCCATACTGAACTATCATTAATATGGTACTTCTCACAAATCTCTGTAATGGTATAACAGTCCTCTGGCTCTAAGCTATATGTTTTAGGAACAGGTTTTTCTTTTTCGGCAATACTTTCCGATCTCTTTAGGAAAAGTTGTTCCATTTCGGAGCGTTTGATACGCGTGAGCCTTGTACCCAAATTGATGACTGGAATACGTCCCAATTTGATTAAGCGATAGAGAGTACTACGTTCTACCCCAAACATTGCTACTGCCTCCTTTACAGAAATATATTCTCTGATGTCTGGTACTTGTTGGGCAATGGCTTCTAATTTTGCATTTCTATCTTTTACATCCTTTTTGCGCTTCCAAGCTACTTTACCACATTTTGGGGAACAATAATAGCTGTCAAGTGTCTTTGCGACGAAAACCTTGCCGCAGACTTTGCACTTTCTTTTGATCTCAAATCCGATTGTTGGCATATTATCTACTTTTAAGTATGTATTAGTATAGATAAGTAGAATTTAGTTCCACATTATCTACTTTTTTGTCTTGTCGCAAATATGTCGCAAATAAGAGATAAAAAAGCCCATAGAAAACACATAGAAACCATGAACCCTACAAACGCAAAAAGCGTGCAACTCATTGAGCTGCACGCTTTTGCTTATTGTTTGTTATCTGTTTCCTTATCGGAATCATTTGACTTCCTCAAAGTCAGCATCCTGAACATTATCTCCGTGCTTGCTAGTATCTTGCTGACCAGCACCACCGTTCATATCAGGACCAGCCTGTGCGCCACCTTGCGCACCGCTCTGTGCATACATTTCAGCACTTGCAGCCTGGAAAGCTGTATTAACTTCTGACATAGCAGAACCGATAGCAGCCAAATCCTGAGCCTTGTGAGCATCTTTCAGTTTCTGCAGAGCAGCTTCAATCGGAGCTTTCTTGTCAGCAGGCAGCTTATCGCCTAATTCCTTCAACTGATTTTCAGTCTGGAAGATTACGCTGTCAGCCTGATTCAACTTATCAATCTTTTCACGTTCTTTCTTGTCCGCTTCAGCATTAGCTTCAGCCTCGGCTTTCATCTTTTCGATTTCTTCCTTACTCAAACCACTGGATGCTTCGATACGGATAGCTTGTTCTTTACCGGTAGCCTTATCTTTTGCAGATACTTTCAAGATACCGTTGGCGTCGATATCGAATGTAACCTCAATCTGAGGAACGCCACGACGAGCCGGGGCAATACCTGTCAAGTTGAACTGACCGATTGATTTGTTCTGTGCAGCCATCGGACGTTCGCCCTGCAATACATGAATAGTAACTTCCGTCTGATTGTCGGCAGCAGTAGAGAATGTTTCACTCTTACGAGCCGGAATCGTAGTGTTAGCGTCAATTAACTTAGTCATTACACCACCCAGTGTTTCGATACCCATTGACAACGGAGTAACATCCAACAATACCACACCCTTGATTTCGTCTGTCAGAACAGCACCCTGCACAGCAGCACCGATAGCTACCACTTCATCCGGATTCACACCCTTAGAAGGAGCCTTGCCGAAGAAATCTTCTACTAATTTCTGTACAGCCGGGATACGTGAAGAACCACCTACAAGAATTACTTCGTCAATATCAGCGTTGTTCAAACCAGCGTCACTCATAGCTTTCTTACAAGGTTCGAGACAAGCCTGAATCAAATTGTGAGCCAAAGATTCAAATTTGGCACGAGTCAATGTCTTAACCAAGTGCTTGGGTACACCAGCTACCGGCATGATGTACGGCAAGTTGATTTCAGTACTTGTAGAAGAAGAAAGTTCAATCTTAGCTTTTTCTGCAGCTTCTTTCAGACGTTGCAAAGCCATCGGGTCTTGAGTCAGGTCGGCACCTTCGTCGTTCTTGAATTCCTCTACCAGCCAGTTGATAATTACCTGGTCGAAATCGTCACCACCCAAGTGAGTATCACCGTTTGTAGAAAGCACTTCAAATACACCACCACCAAATTCGAGGATAGAAATATCGAATGTACCACCGCCAAGGTCAAATACGGCAATCTTCATATCTTTGTGAGCCTTGTCAAGACCATAAGCAAGAGCAGCAGCCGTCGGCTCGTTTACAATACGTTTTACTTCAAGACCTGCAATCTGTCCGGCTTCTTTTGTAGCCTGACGCTGAGAGTCGGAGAAATATGCAGGAACGGTGATGACTGCTTCCGTCACTTCCTGTCCCAAGTAATCTTCGGCAGTTTTCTTCATTTTCTGAAGAATCATGGCAGAGATTTCCTGCGGAGTATACAGACGTCCGTCAATATCAACACGCGGAGTATTGTTATCACCTTTCACTACTTTGTAAGGAACACGAGTTACCTCTTTCTGAACCTGATCCCAATTTTCGCCCATAAAACGTTTGATAGAGAAAATTGTACGCGTCGGGTTAGTAATAGCCTGACGTTTAGCAGGATCACCAACCTTACGTTCGCCACCATCTACAAAAGCAACTACTGAAGGAGTTGTACGCTTGCCTTCACTGTTTGCAATTACTACCGGTTCGTTACCTTCAAATACAGAAACACAAGAGTTTGTTGTTCCTAAGTCAATACCAATAATTTTTCCCATGATTGTTATTTTTTTATTTATTATTATTCAATGATTTCTTTTTATCCGGCCGGGGGGGGTCTGCTTTCTCTTCGAAACCTTGTCTCGAACGGACGTCTATAAAAAGACAAACCTTGTGCCAAAAAGAAATTAGACGAATACATGACACAATATCTGCCAAAAAGACAGTTTTAATAAATAAAACGCGGCTGTCATAGTCGCTTCCAGACTTAGACAGCAACAACTTCCAATAAACAAATGCAGGCGTATTCGGTTCAATGTATGAAAAAAATATGCCCATGTCGTTATGCTACGACACAGGCACACCTTATTTATATATAACTATATTTATTTACCTTTTTTCCAAGACGAGCACCAATGCGTTGTTTGCATCATACATACCGATAGCGCCGCCTGCCAATACATCAAAAGACTTCACTTCATTGATTGCTTTCAGGATTTTGCTTTCCGTATCCATATCCGGACACGCCATCATTGTGCTTGCCACTCTCGGAAAAGAGATTGATTGAACGTTGTCTGCGTTGGTTTCAAAGCCACCGTTTATCACGTTACATCCGGCATTCCCGTGAATAGTCTTTTCCTTCACATTGAAAGCAATAAAAGGTTGATTTTCCATACCGGAAGGTATCACTTCACCATTCGCTTCCTTCACTTTCCATTCTCCATTCAAAACTGACAGTTTCACATTCGCCTCCTTTTTTTCTAAAGTCATAACCGGGCGGTTGGACGCATTACAGAGATACAATTTGTCTTTACCGGCTTTCTTATATCCTTTCACCTGTGCGAGAGCACCCAATACATTTCTTTCGGTAGTCATATCCGGACACATCATTTTAGTGCTTGCCATAGCACCCAGTTCAAGGCTGCCCGGTTTTGCATTGACATCAAAGTTACCCATCATACGGTTACATCCGCTATTGCCGGATATACGTCCCGTCTCCGTATCGAACATGATAAAAGGAAGGGTTCTACTTTCGCCCGGAGTCACCTTCGAGCCGTTAATTTCTACAATATTCCATCCCCCGTTAATCGTTGACAAGGGAGTTGCTTTTTCAGCCGTCCGGCACGAAGACATTGCAAATGCTGTACCTGCAATGCAAATTGAAACTAATACTTTATTCATATGTTATAACGTTTAAGTTAAATTCGACGACAAAGATATCAAAAGATTTAGAAAACAACACTCAAATATGCTATAAAATAACTTTACTCCGATAAGGATAATCTTATAAACAACTGTCAATCAATTCAGTTTACACACAATACACCTTCCGTTGGAAGTTAAAATATATACATTTGCCTTTATCTATCAAACAAAATAAACCGCATGATGGTTCATTGAACAAGACAACACCTTAGCTATGATATAAATAAAAGAGGTGTATACGAATGATTATCTAAAATAATCACGTATATTTGCTCCATAAACAATTCTAATATTCATAATTTTTAATTCGCAATTTAAAGAAATGGGTAGAGTTCTTATTATTGGTGCAGGCGGTGTGGGTACTGTCGTTGCGCACAAAGTGGCACAGAATGCTGATGTTTTCACAGATATCATGATTGCCAGCCGTACAAAAGAGAAATGTGACCGAATCGTCGAAGCAATAGGTAATCCCCATATAAAGACAGCCAAAGTCGACGCGGACAATGTGGAAGAACTGGTTGCCTTATTCAACGATTTCAAGCCGGAGATGGTAATTAACGTTGCTCTTCCCTACCAAGACCTGACCATCATGGAAGCCTGTCTGCAAGCGGGAGTGAACTACTTGGACACGGCGAATTACGAACCGAAAGATGAAGCTCACTTTGAATACAGTTGGCAATGGGCTTACCACAAACGCTTCAAGGAAGCCGGACTGACAGCCATCCTCGGTTGCGGATTCGACCCAGGTGTAAGCGGCATCTACACTGCCTATGCGGCGAAACATTACTTCGATGAGATTCAATACTTAGATATTGTAGATTGCAATGCGGGCAACCACCACAAAGCCTTCGCCACCAACTTCAATCCCGAAATCAATATCCGTGAGATTACTCAGAACGGACGTTATTATGAAGACGGCAAATGGGTAACCACCCAACCGTTGGAAATTCATAAAGACCTGACTTATCCGAATATCGGTCCGCGCGACTCATATCTTCTTTACCACGAAGAGCTGGAATCGTTGGTGAAAAACTTCCCGACCATCAAGCGTGCACGTTTCTGGATGACGTTCGGACAGGAATACCTGACTCACTTACGCGTTATCCAAAACATCGGTATGGCACGTATTGACGAAGTGGACTACAATGGAATGAAAATCGTTCCCCTGCAATTCCTGAAAGCCGTATTGCCTAATCCGCAGGATTTGGGTGAGAACTACGAAGGCGAAACATCCATCGGCTGCCGCATCCGCGGACTGAAAGACGGAAAAGAGCGTACATACTATGTGTACAACAATTGTAGCCACCAGGAAGCATACAAAGAGACTGGTATGCAGGGAGTAAGCTACACTACCGGCGTTCCGGCAATGATTGGAGCGATGATGTTCTTCAAGGGAGAATGGAAACGTCCGGGAGTCAATAACGTGGAAGAGTTCAATCCGGACCCGTTCATGGAACAGCTCAACAAGCAAGGCCTGCCCTGGCATGAAGAGTTTGACAAAGACCTCGAATTATAAACAACAGACATTTTATGATTAACGTTGGAGACAAAGCACCGGAAGTGTTGGGAAGAAACGAGAAAGGCGAAGAAATCCGTCTGAGTGCTTATAAAGGAAAGAAACTTGTGCTGTACTTCTATCCGAAGGACAGCACATCGGGCTGCACGGCACAGGCGTGTAACCTACGCGACAACTATTCCGCCCTGCGCCAAGCAGGCTACGAAGTAGTGGGCGTCAGCATAGACAACGAGAAGTCGCATCAGAGGTTTATCGAGAAAAACAACCTTCCTTTCACGCTGATTGCCGATACGGACAAGAAGTTGGTGGAAGCCTTCGGCGTGTGGGGAGAAAAGAAACTGTACGGACGTGCATATATGGGTACTCTCCGCACTACTTTCCTGATTGACGAAGAAGGAATCGTAGAACGGATTATCTCTCCGAGGGAGGTGAAGACCAAAGAACATACCGCACAGATTTTAAACCAATAAATCCATTAATTATATAATAAGGTATGGCAAAGAAAGACGAACTTAATTTTGAAACAGATAATAAAATGGCATCAAGCGAGAAACTAAAAGCCTTACAGGCCGCCATGGAAAAGATAGAAAAGAGCTTCGGCAAAGGTTCTATCATGAAGATGGGCGACGATAGTGTGGAACAAGTAGAAGTGATTCCGACAGGCTCCATTGCTTTGAACGTGGCACTCGGCGTAGGCGGTTACCCGAGAGGTAGAATAATCGAGATATACGGTCCGGAATCTTCGGGTAAAACAACACTGGCCATCCACGCCATTGCCGAAGCGCAGAAAGCCGGCGGTATCGCTGCCTTCATCGACGCCGAACACGCTTTCGACCGTTTCTACGCTTCCAAATTAGGCGTGAACATCGACGAATTGTATATCTCCCAACCGGACAACGGTGAGCAGGCTTTGGAAATTGCCGAACAGTTGATTCGCTCTTCCGCTATCGACATCATCGTTATCGACTCTGTTGCCGCACTGACGCCGAAAGCAGAAATCGAAGGTGATATGGGCGACAATAAAGTAGGTCTCCAGGCACGTCTGATGTCTCAGGCGTTGCGTAAGTTGACCTCGGCTGTAAGCAAGACGCGTACGACTTGTATCTTTATCAACCAGTTGCGCGAAAAGATTGGCGTCATGTTCGGCAATCCCGAAACAACCACCGGCGGTAACGCACTGAAGTTCTATGCTTCCGTCCGTATGGATATACGCGGTAGCCAGCCCATCAAAGACGGTGAGGAAATCTTGGGCAAGTTGACCAAAGTGAAAGTGGTAAAGAACAAGGTAGCTCCTCCTTTCCGCAGAGCGGAATTCGACATCATGTTCGGCGAGGGTATCTCCCACTCCGGAGAAATCATCGACTTAGGCGCCGACTTGGGAATCATCAAGAAGAGCGGCTCATGGTACAGCTACAACGACACCAAGTTAGGACAGGGACGCGATGCAGCCAAACAATGCATTGCCGACAATCCGGAACTTGCCGAAGAACTGGAAGGCTTGATATTCGAAGCATTGAAGAAAAAAGAATAAAGAAAAACGGCGGTGAGTTACAACTTACCGCCGTTTTTCTTTATATATGCCGAGCACTCTTCTTTTACACAAAATAGATATAAGCCAACGTACTCAAACTTATCACTACCCAAAGCAACACTCCCTGCACCAACGGCTTAATCCCGACCGCCTTCAAAACATCCAAAGAAAGGGAAGCTCCGATAAAGAACATCGTAATCGTCAAAGTCTTGCGGGCTACTCCGTTGATGGCAGCTCCCAACTGCGGTATGCCGTCCAGCAGATACGTATTCACCACCATTGCCAACACAAAGAAGAAGATAAACCAGGGGATACTGATTTTCTGTCCTTTGCTTTTGAAAATAAATGAAGTGGCAAAAGCCATAGGAATTATCCACAGCGCACGAGTCAGCTTTATGGTCGTAGCCACTTTCAAGGCTTCTTCGCCATAGGCAGCACCCGCACCGACCACCGAACTCGTGTCGTGAATGGCTATTGCCGCCCATGTTCCGAACTGATGCTCGGTCATATCCAAAGCATGGCCAATCATCGGGAATATAAAGAGTGCTATTGCATTGAGAATAAAAATAGTACCCAGCGCAACAGACATCTCACTGTCTTTCGCCTTCAGCACCGGTCCTACGGCTGCAATGGCGCTTCCTCCACAAATAGCAGTTCCCGAACTGATAAGATAGGACGTATTGCGGTCTATCTTGAACAACTTACGCCCAATGAACCAGCCAATCACCAAAGTACCGACTACCGAGATAACGGTAAACTCCATACCTTCCTTGCCGGAAGCCAAAGCAGAATGCAGATTCATCCCGAAACCCAACCCGACAACCGAATATTGCAACAGATATTTGGATGTTTTCTTATTGAACTTCGGATGCGCTTGTCCGCAAGTCAGTGCGAAAATAAGTCCGAGAAATAAAGCAACCGGCGGGGTGACCCATGCTCCCCATGCTTCCAAGCCCGGAATATAGTCTAAAAAGAGAAAGAGAGTCAGGGTGGAAAGCAATACGACATAAATGGTCTTGTTGTTTGCCTGCAACATTTTTGTAGTTGTTGAAATCATGTTTTTTTATCTTTTATTTGTTTTCGGGGCACAAAGGTACGGGAAACAATCAAGACACACCAATAGTTTCTAATTATATATTATAACTTTTAGTTATAGACACTCCCTGTTCCGAAACTCTCCTCACACGGTCACAATGTCTTTTCCGAAGGGTGTCAATGCCAAAGACGCCAGTTTAAAGTGTTGCAGACCGAAGGGAATACCGATGACCGTGATGCACAGAATCAGCCCAAAGACCAAGTGTGACAAACTAATCCAGATACCTCCGATGAGTATCCACAGCACATTCATCAGTATGTAAAGGCAACCGCCGGAACGGTTTCCGGTTCTCACTTCCTTGCCGAAAGGCCACAAAGCCAGTCCTGCCAGTTTCAACGTCTGCATTCCGAAGGGAATTCCGATGATGGTAAGCATCATCAATATGCTTGAGACAAGGTATTCTACTGCCGTGAAAATACCACCAAACAAGAGCCATAAAAGATTCATCAAACAACCCATAATAATACTATTTAATTATTTATTCAACAATGTATTTGTCATTTGGTTCGTTTTATTATTCGTCCCTCACTTCAATCATTGAAGTTTTATATCCATCCACCAAACTTTCTCCATACAAAATTACAACTAATTACGAAAGAGCCAGCACAAAAGCCAGCATTTTCCATATATTCCAGGCAATTTTCGTCAAACTTAAACGACAGACAGCGTGTAAGTATCCTATTTTTCCACCTTAGCCCCTTCTTCAAATAATTGCCGGTTTACGCAGCCAAGCCAAAAAAGCAGCCATAAATATCTGGCAGCCCTCCTCCCATCCCCCGTTCCGTTCTCCCGAAACCACCTCACGCCCACGCAGCAACGTCCGCTCCTTCTCCCTCACTCCATTAACAAATAACTTCCACTTTATTACCCATAAACTTCTTTTTATCCAATAGAAAACTTATCTTTGTCTAATCATAAACTATAAATGAAGGTTTTGATTATATAAATGCAAGTTTCATTTTTATAAACGAAGGCTTCGTTTATAAAAACAAAACCTTCGTTTATAGTTTATGAGCAATCAAACGGAACTTTAGAGTTAGGAGAAAAGAAGTTTGCATTTAATACAGAGGAAGTTTTCTTCTAATAGATAAGAGCCAATCTATTAATACTTTAAACAAAAAAATGTATGGCACATTACATCATGGAAGAGATGCCCGACCTCCAAAAAACAGGCAAAAGAATCACTTATCCCAAATTTGCGCGGATAAGCAATGCAGACTTAAAGGAACTGACGCAACGAGTGAGCCACACGAGCGGATTCAGTCCGGGCGACATCGAAGGCGTGCTGCTTCAGACGGCCATCGAAATGGCACAACTCATGGCAGAAGGACGCTCGGTGAAAATAGACGGAATAGGCACGTTCACCCCTGCACTCACATTGGGCAAGGGCAAAGAACGCGAAGAAGCCGAAGAAGGCGGGAAACATCGCAACGCGCAGAGCATCTTCATAGGCGGAGTCAATTTCCGGGTAGACAGGGCGATGCTGAGAAACATCAGCGAAAGATGCCGACTGGAAAGGGCGCCCTGGAAACGGCAACGCTCGTCGACAAAGTACACACCCGAACAACGGTTGGCACTGGCACTCAAGCATCTTGACGAGTATCCGTTCCTCACCGTAAGGGAATATCGCAAACTGACCGGACTGCTCCAGACTACGGCTACCAACGAACTGAAAACATGGGCGCAACAATCCGACTCGGGCCTGACATCTACGGGCAGAGGAACGCATACGATATATATAAAGAGAAAGATTACAGCCGAAGCTGTGCAAGGAGAATAAGAAAAAGCCCCTGCATGGCGTGAGAAACGCCTCTATTGGGCAGAAAGGAGAGTTGTGCAGGTTCAGAGGCTTTTGCTGTGATGTCCTGCAAACCGCATAAAGACTTGCGACAATCCTCCCTCCTGCCCTTGCAGTTGCACAAAGTTAAGTTCGCGCTGCATTGACATCCCCTTTATCTCGACCACGCGCAGGCTGCCGGCGGCAAGCTCCTTATGCACGGAACGGATGGAGACAATCCCCATGCAACCGGTATGTTCGAGAAACAGCTTGATGCTTTCCGTGCTGCCGAGGTACATCATGACATTCAGAGAAGAGAGTTTGAGATTATGCTGCGACAGGGCGCGTTCGAATACATCCAACGTGCCGGAACCTCTTTCGCGCAGCACCAAAGGAATGGCGGGCAGGTCTTGCGGAGCGATTTCATCCCGCACGTTGAGCCGGGCGCGCGTGTGCACCACTGCGACCAGTTCGTCGCGCAGAAAGGGAGTATATTTCAGGTTGGGAAGGCGGAAGATTCCTTCCACCAACCCTAAATCTATCCGGTGCTCCTGCAAAGCCGTTTCCACTTCGCGCGAGTTCCCGTTCAAGAGCGAAAGGTTGACTTGCGGAAACTTTGCTATGAAACTCCCCAACAACGGGGGAAGCACATACTGGGCAATCGTAGTACTGGCACCTAATTTCAGTTCGCCCGTATATTCGTTGTGCAACAGATGCATCTCATATTCCAGCCGCTTGTAGTCGTCCAGAATCTTCTCGCTATGTTTCAGCAGCAGTTCGCCCGCTTGGGTCAGCGAGATTTTACTCCCCTGACGCTCGAACAGGCGCGTCTGATAGCAAGTTTCCAACTCCTGAATGTGCTTGGTGATGGCAGGCTGGCTGACAAACAATTCGTGCGAAGCCTTTGTAAAACTCAAGTTCTTCGCCACACTCTGAAAAACCTTTAAACGAAAATCGGACACGGAAGCAGATTTTAAACAGTAAGTAGTAGACAGATATACCGACGGCAGGCGTTCTTACTCCAACTCGTCGGCTTTGATACCCAACGCCTGCATGACGGGGAAAGCCAACATATCCCATTTGTAGGGCAACGGCGACTTAGGTTCTACCATCATCAGTTGGGTGATTTCTTTTCCTTCCACCGCTTTCAGCGCTTCAATCACCCGTTCACCATAGTCTTCGTTGAAAGGGACTGCAATCACCCGCTTCACATCCGGCGAATCGGTGACAAGGGCAAGCAGGTCGAGAAACAGGTCTTCTCGCGTCACCACGTCTTCCGTGCAGACGGTGGCAAAGAAAAATTCGCCGTAACTGCTCTTGAAGGCAACGTTGTTGAGTTCATTCTTGAAATCGGAAGGTTGGCAGTTCACAATCCGCGCACCCTCTTTATCGTAGACAAATAGAAATTGCACTTCGTTTTCTCCTTCCGTCAATCCGGCGTCCAACGTCAGATAAAGTGCCAGTTGCGCCAAGTCTATCTCCTGTAAGGGACGATGCAAGATATTTTCAAAGTATCCTTGCATATCGATAATTACAAGGTTCAGATAAGCGGCGTCTATCAGCACTACTGTTTCAGCCAATTTCACTTGAGGTTTTTCGTTCATACCTTTTATATATTATGTTATTACAGTGGATAAAGGTACGACAATAGTTTCATTTACGACGTTCTTTTTCAGTTAATTCGTCAGTTTGGTATGCAAAAGAGGCCATTTTGTCCCGTAAAGCATCGGCAGGTGTGCTATTTTGGCTGATTTTTGCCGTTGGCAAATCTTTTGCGCCCTTCCGAGTGTTATTAGAAACGTGAAACAAAGAAAGGAGAACAACGATATGAACTTTAACAATTTTACTATCAAATCCCAAGAAGCGGTGCAGGAAGCCGTGAACTTGGTGCATGGCCGCGGACAGCAGGCCATCGAACCTGCACACATCCTGCAGGGAGTGATGAAGGTAGGCGAGAATGTAACCAACTTCCTATTTCAAAAGTTGGGCATGAACGGACAGCAAGTGGCTCTCGTTGTCGACAGGCAGATTGATTCGCTGCCGAAGGTATCGGGCGGAGAGCCGTATCTGAGCCGCGAATCGAACGAGGTATTGCAGAAAGCAACACAGTATTCAAAGGAAATGGGCGACGAATTCGTCTCGTTGGAACACATCATACTGGCACTGCTCACCGTGAAGAGCACCGTATCTACCATTCTGAAGGACGCGGGCATGACGGAAAAGGAGTTGCGCAACGCCATCGGCGAACTGAGAAAAGGAGAAAAAGTGACGTCGCAATCGAGCGAAGACACTTACCAGTCGTTGGAAAAGTACGCTATCAACCTGAACGAAGCCGCCCGTAGCGGCAAGTTGGACCCTGTCATCGGGCGCGACGAGGAAATACGCCGGGTGCTCCAGATATTGAGCCGCCGCACAAAGAACAATCCGATTCTGATTGGCGAACCGGGTACGGGAAAGACTGCCATCGTCGAAGGGCTGGCGCATCGTATCCTGCGCGGTGACGTGCCCGAAAACCTGAAAAACAAACAAGTGTATTCGCTTGACATGGGTGCGCTCGTGGCAGGCGCCAAGTACAAAGGTGAGTTTGAGGAGCGTTTGAAAGCGGTGGTAAACGAGGTGAAGAAGTCGGAAGGCGACATCATTCTGTTCATCGACGAGATACACACGCTGGTCGGAGCGGGAAAAGGCGAAGGTGCGATGGACGCCGCCAACATTCTGAAACCGGCTTTAGCCCGTGGGGAATTACGTTCCATCGGCGCGACTACGCTCGACGAGTATCAGAAGTATTTTGAAAAGGACAAGGCTTTGGAGCGCCGTTTCCAAATCGTACAGGTGGACGAACCGGACAACCTGAGCACCATCTCCATACTGCGCGGACTGAAGGAGCGTTACGAAAACCACCATCATGTGCGCATCAAGGATGATGCGATTATAGCCGCCGTTGAATTGAGCAGCCGTTATATCACCGATCGCTTCTTACCCGACAAGGCTATCGACCTCATGGACGAAGCTGCTGCCAAACTGCGCATGGAGGTAGACTCCGTACCGGAAGAGTTGGACGAGATTTCGCGCAAAATCAAGCAGTTGGAAATTGAGCGCGAAGCCATCAAACGCGAGAACGACCAGCCCAAACTGGAAACCATCGGTAAGGAACTGGCGGAACTCAAGGAGCAGGAGAAATCGTTCAAAGCGAAATGGCAGAGCGAAAAGACGCTGATGGACAAGATTCAGCAGAACAAAGTGGAAATAGAAAACCTGAAGTTTGAAGCTGAAAAGGCGGAACGCGAAGGCGACTACGGCAAAGTGGCGGAAATACGCTACGGCAAACTCCAGGCCTTAGACAAAGAGATAGAAGAGACGCAGCAGAAACTTCGGGGAATGCAGGGCGACAAAGCCATGATTAAAGAGGAAGTGGATGCGGAAGATATCGCAGATGTAGTATCCCGTTGGACGGGAATCCCCGTCAGCAAGATGATGCAGAGCGAGAAGGAGAAGTTGCTGCATCTGGAAGAAGAACTTCACCAACGGGTAGTCGGACAGGAGGAAGCGATTGAAGCGGTTGCCGACGCCGTGCGCCGGAGCCGTGCCGGGCTGCAAGACCCGAAGCGCCCGATTGGTTCGTTTATCTTCCTCGGAACGACTGGTGTGGGCAAGACAGAGTTGGCGAAGGCATTGGCGGAGTTCCTGTTTGACGACGAGACGATGATGACCCGTATCGACATGAGCGAGTATCAGGAGAAGCACAGCGTTTCGCGGCTGGTCGGAGCACCTCCGGGATATGTGGGATACGATGAAGGCGGCCAGTTGACCGAAGCCATCCGCCGGAAGCCTTATTCCGTGGTGTTATTTGACGAGATAGAAAAAGCGCATCCGGATGTATTCAACATCTTATTGCAAGTATTGGACGACGGACGGCTGACAGATAACAAAGGTCGGGTAGTCAACTTCAAGAATACCATCATCATTATGACTTCCAATATGGGTAGCTCATACATACAGAACCAGATGGAGAAACTGAACGGAGGCAACAAAGAGGAGGTTATCGAAGAGACGAAGAAGGAAGTGATGAATATGCTGAAAAAGACCATCCGTCCCGAATTCCTGAACCGTATTGACGAAACCATCATGTTCTTGCCGCTGACGGAAAAGGAAATCAGGCAAATCGTTCTCTTACAAATCAAAGGCGTACAGAGAATGCTTGCGGAGAACGGCGTGCAACTGGAGATGACGGAAGCTGCCTTGAATTTCCTGGCACAAGTGGGTTATGACCCCGAATTCGGAGCGCGTCCGGTAAAAAGGGCTATCCAGCGCTATCTGCTGAACGACTTGTCCAAAAAGTTGCTCTCGCAGGAAGTAGACCGGAGCAAAGCGATTATCGTCGATACAAACGGCGAAGGATTGGTTTTTAGAAATTAAACTAAAAAAAGTCGGCAGACCTTGAAAAAGAGCCTGCCGACTTTCTGAAACAAAATCATGGTATCTTTTAAGAGGAAGTTTGATTATTCGGCTTCCTCTTCTTGTTTTTCCTGTTCCTGCTCCGCTTTAAACTCCGTGATACCGTTAGTAATCAGAATGTTGTACCAGGAAATCAGTTTCTTGATGTCTGCCATATACACACGGTCGCGGTCATAATTGGGCAGTACCTCTGCCATATAGTCGCGCAACTCGGTCGAAGTAGCCTTCTTGATGTCGATGGCAATGGCAGCCGCCTGTTCTTTTGTCTTGATTGCCTCCAACACATCGTACAAAGGAACTTCTGCGTCGTCCGTATACATTGCTATATCTGCCAGTGAGATAATCTTCTCATTACCATAAGCGGGGAAACGTTTCTTTTCAGCATTGATTGATTCTACAATCAACATATTTTTTCCTTGCGAAATTAGTTTGTACAATCCCGGTTTGCCGGAGATAGACAAGATAGTCTTCAACATAGTATATATCCTTTTGTTTAATTAATTATTTTTTTGCAGGGCAAAGGTAATGATTATTTTTAGATAGCAAAGAAATAAGCTCCAAAACCTGCGGAATTAAAGGCGTTTCACCGTCATTCGTTATCACAAAATCGGCTTGGTTTCTTTTTATTTCATCACTCATTTGCGCTTCAATGCGTTTCATCACCAACTCCCTCGATGAGCCGTCGCGCCTGACGGCACGCTCCACTCTTACCTCCAACGGGGCATAGACCGTGAGCAGAAAATCGACCTCGCTTCTAAAACCCGATTCAATGAGAATGGCAGATTCCATCCCTACCAACGGTTTGTCGCCCCAGCGGAGTGTCCACCGACGGAAATCCTCTTTCACCCGTGGATGGATGATTCCGTTCACCTGCTTCACGTGCTCCGCATTGCCAAACATATAGGAAGCAAGCAGCGGACGGTTCAATTCGCCGTTGCAGAACACCTCCTGCCCTACCAAAGCACACAGTTCACGACGAATCTCTTCGTTGGTATTCGTGATGCGCTTTGCTTCCGCATCCGATATATACACGGGGATTCCCATCATCTCCAACAACTTGGAAACGACACTCTTTCCGCTACCGATGCCACCGGTTATTCCAATCTTAATCGCCATTTGAAGAGACTTGTTCTATCAGAAAATCAACCTGTTCGGGCACGATACGTATCTGATTGATTCCACCGGGGAAGGCCTTCAACCTGACCGTATATTTATCCGAACTCAGCTTCAACAATTCCTCATAAGGAACATTTATCACAAAATCGCTCGCTTTGATACTGCGAAAACGCTTCAACCCTACCTGAAACGTCACCTGAACTTTTGAAGGAAAGGCACGCAATGCTTTGTCTGCCGGAAAGTTGATTCCGTACAACGGCACTTCTACCGTCTTCTCCGTATATATGTCAACCGGAAACGTCATCTCTACCGAAGAGGGGACAAACTTCATTCCTCTTTCCAAAGCCAACGCCACACGCCGACGAGTGGTATCGGATATATTTTCCAGACTTATCTTCTGCGTATAGGCGGCGGTTATCGTATCCAACATATTTTCGGGAGCATAAACCAATACCGAGTCCGGATTGCAAATCGTGTCGGACACGTAATATTGAAGTCCGGCAGTCACCTTGCCCCGAAAGCGGACGGGCACACGTTTGGATTTGCCTTCGGAGTAGATATAATCCAGCGTATCGGGCTTGATGGAAAGAATCTTGGAAGATACGTTCAACTGTGCCAGTATCTTCTTCTCGACATCGGAAGCGTATATCTTCACCTGATTATTCTTTCCTTTGTAGTCGGAGAAATTCAGATTGACCGGGAAGAAACTCTTCCCCAGCATATAATTAAGGAGGACGGTGCCTTTATCTTTCACTCTGACGCGCAGTTCGGAAGGAGGTTCCGAAGTCAGCACCACATTGTTAGGGACGTCTTTGACGCGTACCGGGATGGAAAACTCCGCTTCATAATCATTGTTCAATGTCTGAAGCAGCCAGAATCCGCCGGCTACCAAGAAGAAAAACAAAAAAATTAAGAACTCTCTGCTCTTGTCGCTGAGCAGAAAGTCCTTAATTCTCTTGGATAGTTTTAAATAAGTATATCTTATTTTCCTACGGGCAAGCATAGGCCTTTCTTTACCAACTGGAAATTACTTAGACTGATTGCCGGCTGCCGAAGCATCAGCAAAAATAGAATTCTTGTCAATCTTGATTCTCACACCGGAAGCAATTTCAAGCACGATATAATCGTCTGCAATCTCCTTGATGGTTCCGTAAATGCCACCGGCGGTAATCACATTCTGATTCACCTGCAATGACTTACGGAAGTTGGCTATTTCTTTTTGTTTCTTGTTCTGAGGGCGAATCATAAAGAAATACATGATAACAAACATGGCTATCAGCATAATCCACATCATACTTCCGTCGGCCGGTGCTCCGGGAGCTTGCAATAATACAGCAAATACGTTCATAAATAATCGGTTTTAGTTTCTACTATTATAATAAGGTATTAGTTTTTATTCAACTTACCTTCTTTCTTCAATTGATTGACGATGCCGTCCAACGTTCCGTTGATGAAGCCGCCGCTCTTGGCTGTGCTATACAGCTTCGCAATTTCCACATATTCATTTAACGAAACACTGACCGGAATGTTCGGGAAACTTAAAATTTCCGCCAATGCCGTCTGCATGATAATCACATCCATGAAGGCAATACGTTCCAAATCCCAGTTCTTGGTGTTCTCGCTTACCAAATGACGATAGTAATCGGCGTTCAAAATAGTGCGGCGGAAGAGGCGGCGTGCATACTCCTGGTCTTCATCATCCTTAAATTCGGGAAGCAATTCCTGATTGGCACCATTCTTTTCCTCAAAACGCTTGATTGTCTTCAATACGAATGTATCTACAATTTCCTTATCGTCATTCCAATACAGACTTTGGTCTTCGAGCACTTGGTCGAGCGCCTCGTTGTTGAAAATATAGTTCTTATAGATTTTCCTCCACAACTCACGGTCGGCTTCATATGAATGGTCTTCAGAAGCCATATATTCTTTGTAGATGTCGGTTTCTATAATTTTCTCGTAAAGTCCTTTCACGAAGTC
>NZ_CAJULN010000013.1 GCF_910586915.1 uncultured Bacteroides sp. | reverse complement strand
TAGTGCACTTTCGAGTATTAACATAACATATCCACAGGGTTTTTGGACTGACCCGGATTTTCTACTGTCTCGTTATTTCCCTCTCCGTAGAGCTGATTTACAGCACATATATAGCCAACTTCCAGCGCATATATAGCCTATTTCCAGCATCCATATATCCAATGTCCAGCGCATATATATCCAATGTCCAGTTAATATATGCGCTGTAAACAGTTGATTATAAGGTTATAATTAAGTCATTTGGCAGGCAGGGGAAAAGATAGCGGATAATCATTTCCTATTTTACTTCATAAGACAATGCCTTGTATATGGGGACGTAGGAGTAGCGGGGAGGAATATACGCTCCCAAGTTCTTTTTCATATAATTGATAGCTATTCCGGGTTCAATGATGCTAAAATCAACAGTCGGAGGTACAACACCGTCGTCGTATATATTCAAGACTCCGTCAACTTTATCGCCGTTGGCCGCATCTACCCCCCACGGATTGCGCATGGAGAACAGGGCGTCGGGGTCGGCCGAGTGCATGAGCGTGAAAGCATGATAGGTTACCGTAGTCAGCGGTCCGGCAGGCAAATCCGCCACATTAAAGCCGCCTCCCGCAATTTTCCTTTGTTGCAGGCACGCTTTTGCCACCCGTTCAAGCTCTGCCGGCTTAAATTTGCCGGGGTCAAAGGCGAAACAGCCTCCGGCACCGGTAAACATGGGCGATACCAGATAGCCGCCTATGCCGTTGATGTCCGGATTTACCTGGTATATCTTTTTCCATTTCATCATTGCCTTTTCCAATACGGTGGCCCATGTCGGGACATTCCTTTTTCCTGTGACCGCTCCAATGTTGCCGGAAGCGTCTGCCAGGAAGGTGGGCTTGATACAGACATCCACCCGTTCCCCCTGAGGGTCGAACATCCTTACGGTAAATGTATTGTCCGCGTTCTTTGTAATAATGGATTTGATAAAATCGGGGCACTGATAGGCGAAAGACGCAAAGATGGCCAAAGCCCAACAGTCGCCGATAGCGTACTGGTTGACATCTGCCGGAACGGGGTCGCCAAACGGATACAGATTGACAGAAAACTCCTTGAATTGGGTCAGCCCCGGCGTATCCGGAAGCAGCAACGGCTCATTCGCGGGATTTGCCAGCCATTCGCGGTCTTGCTTGGTGGTCGTATGCTTGTTTTCGTACTGGGTTCCCATTGGATTGGAGTCGCTATAGGTAAAACCGCTGCCATGTCTCTCGATTAAGTCGTCGATATTGATAATGGCTTCCTCCTGATTCAATGTCCACTCTGCAATTTGCGTTTGAGTGCTTCCGTGATTGTCTTTGATGTCGAGTTTGTAATACTTGTAGGCTGTGGCATTTTCAATATGGAAAACTCTCGTCTCCTTTCTTTCCTTGAAGGTCTCTCCTTCTTTCGAATCGAGCGTAATCCATATTTTGTTATCGTTTGATGCGGAAAGTGTCCACGACTTCGGGTCTTTTCCGGCAGACTCGGCGGCAGAGGTCAAGGAATAGCTGGACACGGCGGCTCTCTGATCGCCATTCCATACGATGGAAAACGCGTTGTGGCCCGTGGTGTATTTGGTATCTGCATCGGCATCAACCATTCGGGCAATTCCCTCTCCCGGGGGGGGCATCGTCAAATTCGGCGATGATAATTCCGCCCGAAGGCATATTGGAGTTCTCTCCTATGATGGCATACGGCAATTCCTTGTCGCTTACCGAATCATCTTTCTCCTCAGAGCAGCCCAACAAGGAGCTGCTCAAGAGGAATGACCATAAGACTTTATTGATATGTTTCATTTCACCATTCTATTTTAAGTTACTGCCTGTCATTCAACGGGTTCTATGCAGAAAGAGTAGCGATATAGCGTATCTTTCTTTATCTCATACTGCGGGCGGGGTCCCGGGCCGCAACTGGCATTGCCCAATCCGCGTTGCACGCAGTCTAAATTAAGCACAACTTCGGAACGGCGGACATCCTCCAGGTCGTGTCCGTATTTCACTTCCCACAAATCCCTGTCGGTATAATGTAAAGCGCTGAAACTGAAAACATCTGCCGAAGTAATCTTAAGTCCTTTTCCGTTGTCGGCAGTCAGTGCAACCCAGCGTGTGTCGGTGCGTCCGCCCATTGTTTGCGAACGTGTGTAATACTCGCCCATGTCGGCAACGGTGCTCTTATACCGGCCGATGTAAGCGGCATTCTTACGGTCGGGATAGTTCTCTATCGGGCCACGTCCGTACCATTCGATATTTTCCAATTCGGGATTCAGGAAACTCTGCAACGAGAGACGCGGCAAGTCAAAGCCGGGTTCTGTTTGGAAGGAAGCATCGACAAGCACTTTTCCGTCTCCGTGTATGCGATAGGATACGGAGTAAGCCACGTCTTGTTTGCCGAACTTTTCCACCAACTGAACGGTAACCGTCGCCGATTGCCGGTCTTCTGCCATCTCCCATTGAAAGGATGTAAGCTCTTTTTGCGAATCCATCCACTCGCGCGGGTCGTTACTTATAGAGCGGTATCCGTTGAAAGCCCAGCCTTCGCGCTGGTGTATCATGTTCTTGCCATGATATCTCAAAGCGGTCATTTTTCCCTCTTTAGAATCGAACGCGACTTCAAACGCATTCCCGCGGAAATAGACGCGATGTTCTCTTTCTTCGACCACCTTAATCTCACCTCCGGCGCCTGCCTGCTGTGCGGGGACGATGTCTTTTCCGGAACCTTTCTTAAGTTCGAACTGTTCGGTAGCCACCACATGGCCGGCCTTTGCCCATACACAATCTTCTTTCAGTTTCACCTCCAGGTTGATATGGTAGCCGGCATCCTCCGTCAGATAGCGTTCATACAACACCTGTACCGCTCTGTGCTCTCCTGGCTTGCCGTCGGGTAGCGAGAATTCTTCTTCTCTGAACGGAACTCCGTTCTTCAACAAGGTGTAACGGAGATTGAAATCGTGCAGATTGTACACACAATAGTGATTGCGCAGCCCGATGCTGTTTTCGCCGTTCTTGTCGAAGGTGATATACTGATAGACTTTCTTCACCTCCCACAGTTTGGCAGTCACGCGCCGGTCGGGAGTAATCAGTCCGTTGCAGCAGAAGTCATTGTCGTTGGGATAATCGCCGAAGCTGCCGCCGAAATAGTATCTGTCGGCACTTTGTCCGGGCATATTGATACCCTGGTCTACCCAATCCCAGATACATCCGCCAATCATACGGTTGGAATGATTCTCGATATAATCCCAGTACTCTTCGAGGTTTCCTACCGCATTTCCCATAGCATGGGCATATTCACACAAGAAAAACGTTTTGTTACGGTCTTGCCTGTCCTGCTCTATCATGCTTTCGATGGAAGGGTACATACGCGAATCGATGTCTGCCACATCATTCATCCCTTCATAGTGTATCAGTCTGTCGTCCAATGCTCTTATCGCCTTATAAGAAGCCTCAAAGTTGCGCCCGCTGTTTTCGGAATATTCAGCATACCGGTATCGTGCGAAGCCTGCAAGCTCATGTAGTAAGTGACTTTCGAACCGCCTCCGGAGATGTTGATGTTGGCACGTTCATTCCATGTCGCCTTCTTGAACATCACATCCTGCCAGTCTACGCTCGGATAGCGGTACGGATATTTCCCACTTCGGGTAAGGTCTATCTCTTCGGCCGTGTATATCGGGTTTTTATCTCTTGCCATAGCGGCTTCGTTATACACTTCCATCCATTGCGCCCCGTCGACATACTCGACGAACTTCATACTTCTCTGCATGGAGGCTTCTGCCGATACGTTGATTTTGGCTTTCTGATTCAGCTCTCCCTCTTTGGTCGTAACCATCATCACTCCGTTGGCTCCGCGCGCACCGTAGATGGCGGTGGCAGAAGCATCCTTTAAGAGAGAGAAACTCTCGATACTCTCTGCCGGGATGCGGTTAAGGTCGCTCGAAGAGATTTCCACTCCGTCCAATAAGATAAGCGGCGTGGCACGTCCGCCGAAGGTTCCGATGCCGCGAATGTAGAATTCGGAAGAAGAACCCGGCTCACCGCTGCTGGTGGTGGATATTACACCGGCCAGTTTGCCCGCAATGTTATTGGTAAGCGAAGAAGAGGGAGCATGGAGGACGGCGCCTTTGATAGAGGTGATGGCGCCCGTCACGGATACTTTCTTTTGTGTTCCGGCTCCTACAATGACCACTTCTTCCAGTATCTTGTCGTCGGACACTAACTTGATGTTCACCTCGCCCTGGTCGGTGATATAGATTGTCTGGGTCGCATAACCGATGTAACTGATTTCGAGAGTGACGTGTTTTCCCCGTGGTATCTGGATGGAGAAGCGTCCGTCCACATCGCTGATTACTCCGACTTTTTCGTCTTTAATCCGGATATTGGCTCCTATCACGGGCGTATTATCAGAGTTATCGACAATGATTCCTACCAGCGTACGCGTTTCTACTTTCTTTTGCTGTGTGGCTTCCATTTCTACCGTTTCCTTTACCACTGTCTCCAAAGGAGTCTCGTCGGCCGCAGCCATCAGAGGATAAGTGAGCAACAAGCAGAAAAGCGGGCGTTTCAGCCAGCCCGTTTTGTTAAGCAATTTGTATTTTCCCATGCTTTACATAATAAATTAGATTAGAACTTAAATATATCCCTTGTCATCATTGATATGATGTAAGATTTCAATCTGACTTTCTTTCACGAACAATCACATCCGTTCATCATGAGGTATTACCGTGTGCATCCATCGTTTTAGTATTTTATATCATCGAATCAGTCCGCCTCCTCCGGCCGGAAGAAGCTGACACGAATATATTTAAGAGGTGTTAATGGGATGTCCGAATATGGGTTAATAAATTTATTAACCCTGTCTTTTTTTTATTAACCCACCTATAAATCGTTCTTTACAAGCGTATTGCATTTTCAGAGAAAGAGGAGAGGTAAAAAGAGAGGCAGTTGTCGCTGTTTCGGCTTAACTTGGGATTTCGGCCGTTTCAAGGCGTGGCACTTGCGTATCCATTGCTTGAAACTTTAGTTTCCATTCATTGAAACTTTAGTTCCAATGCGGATGGAACTAAAGTTTCTCCCTGGTGAAACCAGAGTTTCAACCTATATGGAACTAAAGTTTCACACGGAGGAAACGAAACTGAAACTCCATGAAGTGACGACAATCCCGTTGTCGGTCGCTCAGGCTTTATGCATAAGCCGTCGAAAGGCCGACAAGATAATGGGAATGTATGCAGCGAAAGGAAATGACAGAATCAGGGAAGTTTTATCGATTCATAGGCTATGGAATAGTTGGCGTTCATCGTTTTCTTATAGAGACCGGCAAAAGAGCTGTAGCGTCTCAACGCCTCTTCCGGATTTCCCATCTTGCGATAGGCGCATACGGTATAGCTTAATCCCTGCTCACTCAACGGGTCGGCGTATGCCCACACATTACAGAGTTTAACGACCAACGCAAAATTAGCCGCACGATATGCCTTGTCCACCTCAACGGGAACGATGGTCAGGATGGTCTCCTCTACTTTATACTTATAACCGTCGAACAGTTCATGGTCCGTCGCATTCAGGAAACAGCCGCGAATCCATATTTTCAGAAGCCGGCCGACCGCTTCCGCATCCAACGGACGGCTGCCCGAACGAAGCATATGGGCAAAACTCGCATAGTCGCAATAGAAATCATCGCAGGTGTTCAAGACAAAACGGCCGCTTTCGTGCACGTGTATAAGTTCAATTCCGTCGATTTCCTGCAATATCTTCCGAATGTGGTTGATGGCAACTCCTTTCAGGTTCTTAATCTTGTCATTGGTTTTCTCGGGCCAGAATATCTCATTCATGGCAGAAGAGAAAACACCGTCGTCCCAAATGCTGTGCAACAAGATATAGAGGAAAATGGTACGCAACTTCGGAGAGAACATATATGCAATATCCTTTCCTTCGCGGTCGAGCACGGAGAAGGTGCCGAAAAGATAGATTGCATTCCGCTCCCTATAACGGATTTCCGTCAGGCCGGGGACTTCTGCTTTCGCTGCCTTACCGACCTTTCCGTCCGCTTCGATGCCTGCGTCGGTGGATGAGACTGAAGGTACACCAGCGCTCTTCGCCACGCGCCTTTTCTTCTTGTATGCCACGCGCCAGCATACGCCTAAAACGATTAATACCCCTATTCCGATGGCAGCATACACTTTCCACCGCTCGCTGGCTGCTTTCAACTCATAACGCCTCATCTCGTTCAGCGAAACAGGTGGAGCTTGCAAAGAATACATCCTGACGCTTGCTTCGCCTTGCTTCTCGAACTCCTGCACCAGACAATAAAACTCTTTCCGTTTGTGGCTGTAATATAAATTGATGTTCGTAGCAATCTCTTCCGAAACAAAGGGAATGCTATCGCCCAACTCTTCGTAACTTCCATCGACTATATTCATCCGATAAAGCAACGCGTACGTTTGAGGCAGGTATTCGGGATAGCCCAAAAAATAAATCGACTGCTCGTCTTCAGACAAAATCATGCTACGTGCCACACCCGGTTATTGCGCGACATCGGTTTCTGTTCCCACAACTTCCGGACAGACTGCCGCTCCAAGTCAACCCGATAAAGGTCATAATAATATTGTACTCCGATATTCTGGTCGCCCGCCTCATTGCCTTTTCCACCGTAAATATAGGCGCGCTTATAATTATCGGCAACTGCCATCCCTGCAAAAAAACGGGGAGGAATGTGGTCGCCGGCAAACCGGATAGTATCCCAACGGGCTTTCTCCACCTCATACGACAAAAAGCAATCGCTATATCGTCTCAGGCCATAGCCGCCAAAGAGCATGAATTTCTTCTGATGAGGATGATAAAAGCCGCAATGATGATGCAGGCAGATGTAAGTAGCAAGAGAATCAGCCGAAGCAACGCTCCATTGCATCGTATCCAGCGAAAGTTCCGCCACCTTTTTCTCACGGGTCAGCTCATATGCATAAATCTTACCAGACTGGTCGTCGATAAAGTTCATCCCCAAACAAAGTTCTCCCGGAAAAGCGGAAAGGTTTCCATAAGCCCCGGCTTCCAACGCCGCGGCTTGTATGTCGTAGTAAATCAGAGAATCCTTATTGTAGATATAAAGCCTCTGTTCTCTTTCGCTGAAATTCACTCCAACCGGAGTGGAAGAGTTATAGCAGAACTCGGATTTCCAATGGTACGAGCGATTAATCAGCCAGACCGGTTGTTTTACCCGCCCGATTACCTCTCCCCTGTCGTTGTGCACGTCTTCGCCACTGACTTCGTCCAAAGGCATCTTCCAAGTCTTCTTGCCGTTGGATACCGAAAGGTCGGATATGGAGAAAGAGGCTGTTTCGAGGATGTAATCGCACATTCCGAAATATACCATCGGTGAAAAGCGCCCATCTTCGAGACCTACTCCCGCAAGCGACACACTATCTTCACCAATCTTGATTTCCGCCCGGTTGTGCGATACCGACAAATGCAAAGAGACGGGAATCACTTTTTTATTTTTCAATGAGTCTATCGCATACGACGTCGAGTAATAGGATTTCTTACCATCTTCCGAGAATATAAAGAAGGCTTCTTTCGCACTACACAGATAGGTCAGGTTATAAGACTTGTTGTTACAAGTGTCTTTCAAGAGGAGAATATAGCCGGGGCTCTATATGTTTTGTATCGAACACGCAAAACTGATTCTTATTTCATTGGAGAAATCGGGCAGCTTGTTGTCTGCAAAAACCTGATAAGAAGATCTTTCTATTATTTTCTTCTCATTCCCGTAGAAAAGAAGCCCCTGTGCCAGACAATGAGAATTTCCTCCCAACAACGTCCCTAACAGACATAAGACAGAGATGATATATATTCTTTTTTCTTGTATAGCACTACGTTTCACACTCATAGTATAAAAATTATTCCGCAATTAACATAAGCAAAGATAATGCTTTATCTATGATTTCTCAAAAAATAAAGAAAAATATATAGAGAAGCACTGTAGGCTCTCTCCCAACTCAACCTCTTCCTTGCCTCATTTTATGGATTCGACTCCTCAAATCTCTGTTATGGCACCAGTATCGCCCACATAAATCCATCAGACAATAATAAATGCATTTAAGACAAATATTTCTCTCCAAAGAAGGAAACTCTTACAAACAAATCGCTTATATTTGCGGTATGAAAAGAATCGCTCTTTCTTCCGCGTATAAATATGAAACGACAAGAACTGTTTCATATTTATTTTATACTGCTTTTAAAAAATTTGTTAGACATTCTGTTTTTGAACAATTAATTCGTGTTATTGTAACACAAAAAGCATCAAGCCGAAATGAACTTCAACGAATTGGATGATATAACGTTATGGTCTTTACTGATTGAAGGTAACTTATGTGCATTAGAAACAATATACAAAAGGCATTATGCTTTATTGCTTAATTACGGCCTAAAGTTTTGTCAGGACATAGAACTGACTAAAGACTGTATCCAAGATGTGTTTGTAAAATTACATAAGAGCAAGGAGCTTTCGCAGACAGTCAGTCCCCGCGCCTATCTGTTAAAGGCCTTACGCAATACATTATACGACCATTTACTTTTATCTAAAGAGACTGCGAACTTAGATGAATTTGCTTTTCATATTTCGGAATCGAATGACCTGTTTGAGTCACTGTTCTTAAAAAACGACGAAGATTTACAATTAAGCAAGCAATTACTGAAGGCTCTCTCTTCGCTCCCTTCCAATCAGAAAACAATTCTATATCTTCGCTTTGTCAAAGAATTGTCTCACAAAGAGATTGCAGAGATTATGAATATCAATGTGCAGTCGTCAATGAACTTAGCGAGTAGAGCATTAATAAAACTGCGTGGCTTGATGAAAAACAGCAATTTATTGTTCATGCTCCTCTTACGAATATAAAACAAGCTATAAATCTACACTTTAGCAAGTACAGATAAGGAGTTTCTTATAGCTTTCCAACTCCGACTATCATCAAAAAAAACAGATAATCGCTAAATATTTCTTCAAAAAAGTGAGTAGTATTTTCCTATAATTCCGTATTAATTAAAAATAAATGCAAGATGGATAATAAACATAACATATATCGCATTATCAGAGGACTTATCTTCTATTTCAAAGCGCAAGAAATCGAGCCTTCTACCAACGAAATAGATAGAATGTGGGATTCTGTCAGCAAAAAGATTGAACAAACCGACAAGTCCATTCGGCGTCGATATCTTTTCAGAATAGCAGTTTCCGTTTCTGCCGCTGCTGTTCTATTGTTGGTTTTCGGACTTGCAATCGCCAATAAATATAAAGGAGAAAAAGATATTTTAGATATGGCATCCAACTTACCAAAAATAGAAAATACAGAGAACGAGATTCAACTTATCATGTCGTCTCAGAAAAAAATCTCACTCCAAAAGGCGGATAATGTCATTTATTCATCTGATGGTTCTATTTTAATAGATAAGAAAAAAGTATCGGACAACAACAATGATGAAGCAGAACAGGAAAATCAATATAACCAACTCATCGTACCTAAAGGAAAACATACTCAGTTACAGTTGGCAGATGGTTCGGTATTGCATATAAACTCCGGTAGCCGAGTGGTATATCCACGAGCTTTCTCCGGAAAACGAAGAGAAATATTTGTCGACGGAGAAATATACATTGATGTACAACGGAACGAATCGGCCCCTTTCATCGTGAAAACAACACGTTTTGAAGTAGAGGTTTTGGGTACGGCCTTCAATGTAAATGCTTACAGCGAGAATTCGGTTTCGGAAATTGCTTTGCTTCGCGGGGCAGTAAGAATTAAAGATTCGTCAAGAAAGACATTACTCCTTGCACCTGATGAATTAGGAACCGTTTGTGAAGGAGCCATTCAAGGGAAACACGCCGTAGTCGCTTCCGATTACATAGCATGGACGCGAGGTTTGTTGGTATTGAATGCCGAACCGTTGGGAACAGTGTTGCAAAAGTTGGAACGTTACTTCGACACGCATATTTCTTTCCATCCTTCTGTGAAAGAATTGCCGATGTATGGTAACCTCGACTTAAACCATCCGCTTGCCGAAATATTGCGACGGATATCTGTGACAGCTCCGATTTGTTATAAAGAGACGGAAACCGGATTCTATATAGAAAAGAGAGAATAACACCCCAAATTTAATCCACTAAAACAATGAAGCCTATGATATAAAGAAAGAGACACTAAAAAAAAGCCAGACAGTATTGCAGTACCATCCGGCTTATAAGTAATAAAAATTTAAACCAATTTATAATGGTTATACTTTAAACTCCACAAAGTTATGAAAAACAATCAGATTAATGTGGGTATGATTACTAATTTATCAAAAATCATACTCCTTACAGTATTTTTATTTACTCCAATATCGCTTTCAGCCTATGCACAACCAGGATACGTGCAAAATAAAAAGTTTACATTCGAATTTAACAATGTTTCCATAAAAAGCATCTTGAATTATATCGAAAAAGAAAGTGAGTTTGTATTCCTATATTATGGCGGAGTACTCGATAATAACAAAAAAGTAGATGTCAAAGTTAAAGACAAACAAGTTGACGAGGTATTAGACATCTTATTGAAAGGATTATCGGTAAGCTATGAAATCAATGACCGGCAAATCATTCTGAAAAACATAAAATCATCTGCACCCAATCCTCAGCAACAAGGGAAAAGAACAATTGTCGGTCTAGTGAAAGATGAGCATGGAGATGCAATTATAGGAGCATCGGTGCAAGTAGCGGGAACAGACATCGGGACGATTACCAATATAGATGGACTATACTCTATTGTCGTTGCTTCATCAAAAGTTGTTCTTAAGGTTTCATTTATCGGATACATCCCTCAGGAAATAGAAGTCGGCAATCGCTCCAATGTGACAATTACACTGAAAGAATCGGTAAAAGAAATAGAAGAAGTAGTAGTTACAGCCTATGGAACCGGACAGAAGAAGGCAAGTATGGTAGGTTCAGTTGAAGCCGTTCGTCCGGCGGAACTGAAAGTTCCCGCAGCCAATCTTTCAACTGCTTTTGCCGGAAGGCTCGCAGGTGTCGTTGCTGTTCAGCGCAGCGGACAACCCGGTGCAGACGGAGCAAGTTTCTGGATTAGAGGTATTGCTACTTTAAGTGATGCAACCGACCCCTTGATTATATTGGACGGGGTACAGATATCGGCAAGTGATTTGAATAATCTTGATCCCGAGATTATTGAAAGCTTTTCTATCTTGAAAGATGCTACGGCCACGGCCATGTATGGTAGCCGTGGAGCAAACGGTGTAATGATTGTCACTACCAAATCGGGATACAATGTTGACCGACCGATTATTAATTTCCGCATTGAAGGACAAATGCAACGGCCTACCAGCATTCCGAAGTTTGTAGACGGAGCCACCTATATGGAGTTGTTCAACGAAGCTGTTATCAATGATGGGAGTGGAGATGTACTGTATAGTGCCGATAAGATAGCCGGCACAAGAGAACGGAGGAATCCATATGTTTATCCGGATGTGAATTGGTACAATGAACTATTCAAGAAGACCTCTTTTACAGAAAAAATTCATTTCAATATCCGGGGAGGAGGCAAACGGGTGAATTACTTCTCCGGTATCACGGTAGTGCATGAAGACGGTATGTTGAAGAATCGTTCGAAAGATTTCTTTTCGTATGATAATAACATCAACATTATGCGTTACAACTTCCAAAACAACATCAATGCCAATCTGAGCTCAACTGCAAAGTTAATGCTTCGTCTCAATGTACAATTGAGAGACGGTATACGACCTAATATGGGAATGGACGATATCTTCCAAAACACGATAGATACTTCTCCTGTCGAATTTCCGGTCTTTTACGAACCTGACGGAATCACAGACTATGTAAAATGGGGCAGTACACAACGTTTAATCGGTCAATATCCTAACCCGGTAGCACAGGCTACAACAAACTATAATGATTATTTTGAAAGTACGGTTATCGCCTCGCTTGAATACGAGCAGAAACTGAATTTCATCACCAAAGGTTTGCGCTTTAAAGCACTTGCATCGTTTAGAAACTGGGCACAAACGAACAATGCACGTTCTTCAAAATGGAATAAGTTCATGATTACCGACTATACTCAAAATGAGGATGGAAGTTATGACTATAACGTAAGCCGCATCGGAGAAGAGGTAGCTACCACAATGGGTATCAATAGTTCCAACTCGGGAAGACGCCGGGTGTATTTTGAAGCAATGATAGACTATAGCCGCGTTTTCGGCAAGCATGATGTAAATGCCATGTTTATTTACAATCAGGACGAACTGGTAAACAACTCACCGGGAAACAATCTGATAAATTCGCTTCCTCAGCGTAAGCAAGGAATCGCCGCACGTGCTTCTTATGTTTACGACCAAAAGTATATGATCGAAGCCAATGTCGGTTACAACGGCTCCGAAAATTTCGCCAAAGGACATCGTTTCGGATTGTTTCCTTCGGTTGCAATAGGGTATAATATCAGTGAAGAAAACTTTTTAAACCTTTGAGGAATGTCGTATCAAAACTTAAGATACGTTCTTCGTATGGTTTGGTTGGTAACGATCAGATTGGAGGTCAACGTTTTATCTATATGTCGCAAATTAACTTAGGCGGCAAAGGATTCACCACCGGTATTGAACAGAACTATGCATTGAACGGACCTACTTATAACCGTTATGCCAATGAAGACATTACATGGGAAGTAGGAGCTAAGTTTAATGTCGGAATAGATATGCAGTTATTCCGTTCGTTGAACCTCACAGTTGAATATTTCCGGGAAAACAGAAAAGATATTTTCCAGCAGCAAACTACCATCCCGAACTATTTGGGAACCGCCTCCACCGCCGTATACGGCAATTTGGCAAAAATGAAAAATCACGGCGTTGACCTATCCCTGGGATATAATAAAAAATTGTCTAAGGACTTTTTTGTCAATCTCAAAGGAACCTTTACGTATGCTCACAACGAAATCGTTGCTTGCGACGAATCTCCCAAGTATCCTTATCAGTCCAAAGTAGGTGTAAGCCGTAACATGAATAGCGGATATCTTTCGGACGGTCTGTTTATAGACCAGGCAGAAGCTGACAATTATAATCAACAATTAGGACAAGTGGTAAAGGCAGGAGACATCAAATATAAGAATGCATCGAGAATGCATGGTTATGATGACGATATTATTGATACAAATGACTGGGTGTGGTTGGGCAACCCGACTGTACCTGAGATTGTGTATGGCTTCGGTCCTTCATTCAAATGGAAACAACTGGATTTCTCATTCTTTTTTCAAGGCGTAGCCAAAACATCCTTGTTCATTAATGGCTTCCACCCGTTTGGCGACAGTTCATTGCGTAATGTACTGCAATGGGTGGCAGACGAACGTTGGTCGCCAGATAATCAGAATTGCAATGCCGGTTATCCTCGTTTATCCAAAAATACAAATGAAAACAATATTAAGACATCTGATTACTGGATGAGAAACGGCGCTTTCCTGAAACTGAAAAATGCGGAAATAGGATATACATATAAAAATATGCGTTTATACGTTAGTGGCAGCAATCTGCTGACATTCTCCAAATTCGACCTATGGGACCCCGAACAGGGAGGAGGTAGCGGACTTAAATATCCGACACAACGTGTATTCAATATCGGTTTCCAGATGACGTTTAATAATAAATAAAAGTGATGTATTATGAAAAAGACATTAAAATATATTCTTAGTTTCCTGTTTGCGGCAGTATTACTGAATTCTTGCAATTATCTGGACATTGTTCCCGATGAGGTAGCTACAGAAAAAGATGTGTTTGTTAACTCTAAAGCGGCAGAGAAATATCTATACTCATGCTATGGTTATCTCCCTCAGTCCAACTATGTCGATAACTGTCTGGATTTTGCGGGTGACGAAACAATCAGTCCTTTTAATCAATGCGCATACGTAAAGTTTGCAGAGGGTAACTACGACGCGAACAATACCGTCATAAGTTATTGGAATACGTTGTTTCAAGGTATCCGTCAGTGCTATTTGCTGAAAGACAATATCCATACCGTTCCCGGTTTGGAGCCTGCAGTAATGGAAGATTATATAGCGCAAGCCGACTTTCTGATTGCCTATTTTCATATGCTGCTGATAAAATGCTATGGACCTACTGTCTTAGTGAAAGAGACTCCTAAATTTGATACACCACGCGAAAATTACCTTTCGCGGTCGCCTTACGACGAATGCGTTGCATGGGTAGCAAATTTGTTTGATGAAGTTGCGAAAAGACTTCCCGAAACGCGTACGGGAAACGAATATGGACTTGCCACTTCTACGGCAGCCAAAGCATTCAAGGGACGTTTGTTGCTTTACGCCGCTTCTCCTTTATTTAATGGTAACAGTGATTATAGCGAATTCAAGAACCAGGAGGGAACACCTCTAATTAATCAGACATATGACCCTAACAAATGGAAACTGGCGGCCGACGCTGCATTGGAAGCTATTCAACTTGCCGAAAAGAACTATAAACTTTACGAAATGTTACCAGGTAGTTATGCCAACTTTCCAGAACCTCAGAATCCGACTGTACGTACGCTGCGTTTCTCTTATATGGATAAGGAAAATTGCCATGAAGTGATTTTTGCAGAAACAAGAAAAGCCGGTGGGATAGGTATTCAGCGTAAATCGATTCCCTGGTTGAAAGGAGGAGGTTGGAACGGTATCGCTCCAACAATAACGATGATTGACCGTTTCTATACAAAAAACGGTTTACCCATTGAGGAAGATCCAGAATTTGATTATACCAACCGACTTGATATTGTCACTATACCAGAAGATATGGAATTTGCAGAAGCCGGTAAACAGACATTGCGTATGCACCTTGATCGCGAACCTCGTTTTTATGCGTGGATAGCTTTCCAGAACGGATATTATGAATGCCGGACTGAAAGAGAAAAGGATGCATATGCTGCCAGCTTTAACGCAAAGCGTTCAAATGGAAACAAATGGCTCACCGGATTCCTGAAAAATGAAAATTGCGGATTATTTGATAATCGTACAAACAATTATTCCAAGACCGGATATCTGAACAAGAAATCGGTACATCCCGGACACGCGGCAGCCGAAAGTACTAAACCAAACAATTACGAATACCCGTGGCCCGTGATTCGCCTGTCGGAACTTTATCTTAATTATGCTGAGGCGTGTGTAGGGTACGACAAAGAAGGTTATCCGGCTAAAGGAATGCATTATTTGGATTTAGTAAGAAGACACGCCGGAATTCCGGACGTAAAAGATAGTTGGGCGAAAGCGAAGCATCATCCGCTGTTGGATTATTCTGACGGAAAGGGGGGACTCAACGGACCACTTACCGACATCGTCCGTCAGGAACGTATGGTAGAATTGTATATGGAAAATCATAATTTCTGGGATATTCGCCGTTGGAAACTGGGAGAGGTTTATTTCAATGTTCCGATGAGAGGTCTTAATATTCAAGCTACCAATCTTCAGGATTTTGCACAAATAGTAGAATTGCAAGATCAGCGAAGATTTGACGCTCCTCGGCAATATCTGTTACCGATACCGAGTTCCGAAATTACAAAGAACCCTAATATGATTCAAAATCCCGGATATTAAAACTTTATAGAATATGAAAAAGATAATATTTATCATAGTATGCATATATTGCAGCGTTTGTGGATTGATGTCGTGCTCAGGAGATGAGAACAAATATCCGGTACCTTCGGATATCTCAGATATAAAAGCAGAATCGTCTCCTGGAAGTATTCTTCTTAGCTGGACGCTTCCCGAAGATGAGAACTTGAAGTATGTGGAAATCAGTTACACTATTCCCGAAACAGGAAAAGCCTACCGGAGACAAGTAAGTACCTTAGCAAACTCTCTTCTGATAGATAACCTGCTACACAGGTATGGTGAAATCGAATTCAAACTGCAAACCTATAATGCAGGTAATACAGGAGGAAATATTTTTACCATCTCTGCCCGTGCGGAAAGTGCATTGCCTATTTTCTCCAATCCCGAGAGGATTCCTTTGAATGCATCAGCCATGTATACCAATGCTCCCTTTGCTACACGTCCGTTTTCTGCTTTGATAGATAATGACGAAACCACGTTTTTCCATACACAATGGCAAACGACTGTGGCATTACCCCATTATGTTATTATTGACCTTGGGCAAGCATATAGCGCATTCTCGTTTAAGTCGATTAATAGCAACCGGCCAAACGACGGTTCATGGAAAACATTGAAAGTATATGGCAGTAGTAGCTATGATCCGGAAAGATTTTTCGATGAGGTAAAATTTGTAGATGGAAATTCTGTTGACATCAGCGAAGGGGGAGTTATAGAACTGGCTTCGTATACCGATTTGTCGGGTACGCCAGGTGAAACATTTAATTCTGAAATTATTTCGGCAACAACTCCTGTACGTTGGCTATGGTTTGAAGTGAAAGAAACCACAAACGGAAATCCTTTTTTTGCTATGGCAGAGTTGGAAATATACAAGTATGCCATCATGTCGCCCGAAGAACAGTAATCAATTAATTTTATACCAATGAATTCTACTAACCTCTTATTAAAGCTAACAACTTTCGCCTGTGCATTTCCCGTTATAGGAAATGCACAGGCGAAAGCCAAAACACAACGCAAACCTAATATTATCTATATCCTTGCAGATGATTTAGGACGTGCCGAGTTGGGGTGCTATGGACAACAACTTATCGAGACTCCCAATCTTGACACTTTGGCAAAAAGCGGAATGACATTTGTCAATCACTATTCGGGTACTGCCGTATCTGCTCCTTCACGCTGTGTGTTGTTTACCGGATTGCATACCGGACATACTTATATCCGTGGAAACGAGGAGCTTACTTCCCGTGGCAATGTATGGAGCCATGAAGCAATGCTTGCCGACTCCACTCTTGAAGGACAAGTTCCCGTACCTGCCACTACGGTAATGATTCCTGCAATGATGAAAAAGGCGGGATATACTACCACTTGCATCGGAAAGTGGGGATTAGGATATCCCGGTTCTGCAAGCACTCCTAACAAAATGGGGTTCGATTTCTTTTACGGATACAACTGTCAACGTCAAGCACATACCTTTTATCCGCCATTCCTTTACAGGAATGAAAGTCGTGAATATCTTCCGAACGACGTTCATCCTGTCCCCAACACCCGTCTTGACAAGGGAACCGATCCGAAAGACGAAAAAAGCTATGCCAAATATACTCAGAAGGTTTATTCTCCCGATTTGATGTATGAGGAAATTATCCGATTCGTAGACCGTTCAAAGGACAAACCTTTTGTGTTATTTTGGATTACTCCTATTCCGCACATCCCCCTCCAAGCGCCGGAACGCTGGGTGAAACATTATGTTGACAAATTTGGCGATGAAGCTCCGTATAAAGGAGAGAGAGGATATTTCCCCTGCCAGTACCCACGCGCCACTTATGCGGCGATGGTCAGTTATTGGGACGAGCAGATAGGTGGCTTAATTGCAGAACTGAAAAGGCAAGGTATTTATGAAAACACGATTATTATGTTTACAAGTGACAACGGGCCGACATTTAACGGTGGTTCCGACTCTCCCTGGTTCGATAGTGCCAAGCCTTTCAAAAACGATATGGGATGGGTGAAATGTTCTCTGCGGGAAGGTGGTATCCGTGCTCTGCTGATTGTTTCCTGGCCCCAAAAAGTAAAGCCAGACAGTCACAGTGAATTAATCTCTGCTTTTGGGGATATGATACCTACTTTCTGCGAAATAGCCGGTCTCCCTTCTCCTCCGACGGATGGTATCAGCATTTTACCGGAAATGCTGGGAAAATCACGCAAACAACAAAAGCATGAGTTTCTGTATTGGGAATATCCTGATTTAGATGGGCAGAAAGCCGTTCGTATGGGTAAATGGAAAGCGTTCATACCCAATCTGTTTAAAGGAAATAAAACAATCGAACTTTATGACTTGAGCCTGGACCCGCGCGAACAAACGAATGTAGCCAAGTATCATCCTGATATAGTGGAAAAAATAAAAAAAATAATGAACAAGGAACATACAGATGCAGAGATAAAGAGATTTAATATGCCAGAATTATAAAAGTTCCGATTAATAAAAAGTACTCTTAACCGTTCTTCTCTAAATCGACATATATTGCCAATATACAATTGGATATATGTCGATTTTTGTTGTTTTAATATTGCACAAAAACATAGAGGTTTACAATAACGCATCTATATTTAGGCAAACAAAGCAGTTTAGGAAACAATTTAATTCATTATCTTTGCGCCCAATCTGAAACAACGTGTATATAGCATAAAGCAGAAAGAAAGCAAACAATACCGGGTTATATATCACCAAGCAATATACCATCATGAAAGAGAATCCGAAACATATCCACATCAGCGAATACCATTACCCATTGCCGGACGAACGCATTGCCAAATTTCCTCTGACTGTTCGCGACCACTCGAAACTACTGATATACCGCCACGGTGAAGTAAGCCAAGCTACCTTCACTTCGTTGCCCGACTACCTGCCCGAAGGTGCTTTGATGGTATTCAACAATACGAAAGTAATTCAAGCAAGGCTACACTTCCGCAAGGAAACAGGAGCGCTGATTGAAGTATTCTGTCTCGAACCAATTCAGCCCAACGACTATGTGCTGAACTTCCAACAAACGGCACACTCCGCATGGCTTTGCATGATTGGCAACCTGAAAAAGTGGAAAGACGGAACCCTGAAACGGGAAATGACTGTAAAAGGTGTATCAATCACGCTGACCGCGACAAGAGGGGAAAGCAGGGGCACCAGCCATTGGGTAGATTTTTCGTGGAATAATCCGGAAGTGACTTTCGCCGATATTCTCGAAGTATTCGGCGAACTCCCCATCCCTCCCTACTTAAACCGGGAAACGGAAGAGAGCGACAAGGAGACATATCAGACGGTGTATTCGAAGATTAAAGGTTCGGTAGCCGCACCTACCGCCGGACTGCACTTCACGCCACGCGTACTGAACGCACTGCAAGAGAAAGGGGTAGAACTTGAAGAACTGACCCTGCACGTAGGCGCAGGTACTTTCAAGCCTGTAAAAAGCGAAGAAATAGAAGGACACGAGATGCATACGGAGTATATCTCCGTCAACCGAAGTACTGTCAGGAAACTTATCGAACATGGCGGTTGCGCAGTTGCCGTAGGAACGACTTCCGTACGTACGCTCGAAAGTCTGTACCATATCGGAGTCACTCTGGCTAACAATCCGGATGCCACAGAAGAGGAACTGCACGTAAAACAATGGCAACCCTACGAAAACCGACTTCGGATTTCACCGGTAGAGGCACTGCAACAGATATTGGAATACCTTGACAGAAACAGCTTGGAAACCCTTCACTCCAGTACGCAGATAATCATAGTGCCCGGCTACGACTACCAAATCGTGAAAGCAATAGTCACCAACTTCCACCAGCCGCAAAGCACGCTGCTGCTTTTGGTATCGGCTTTTGTGAAAGGAGACTGGCGCACGATTTATGATTATGCACTGAGCCACGACTTCCGCTTCCTGAGTTATGGCGACTCTTCTTTATTAATACCGTAAAAAAGATATTGCAAACAGAAACAATGACAGTAAACGATAATCACCAAGAGATGTTTCCCATTGTCGACGAACAGGGAAACATCACCGGAGCTGCCACCCGCGGCGAATGTCATAACGGCAGCAAACTACTTCACCCGGTTGTCCACCTGCACGTATTCAATACGAAAGGAGATTTGTATCTGCAAAAGCGTCCCGAATGGAAAGACATCCAGCCTGGCAAATGGGACACAGCCGTGGGCGGACATATCGATTTGGGAGAAAGCGTAGAGATAGCCCTGAAGCGGGAAGTCCGTGAAGAATTAGGCATCACGGACTTTACTCCCGAACTTCTGACCAATTATGTATTCGAGTCCGACCGCGAGAAAGAGCTTGTCTTTGTCCATAAAACCGTCTACGACGGTGAAATACATCCCAGCGAGGAGCTGGACGGCGGACGTTTTTGGAGCATCGAGGAAATAAAAGACAACTTAGGAAAAGGTATCTTCACTCCCAACCTGGAAGGCGAACTGAAAAAAGTATCTCTCATTCCGCTTGATTGAGCGGGCTGGGCGATACGCCTTCAAATGTCATCTTCACCGGTTTGATGTATCCGTTTTCGTCAAAATACATCCGGTCGATACAAGTGGCACGGCTATTTGCCGCAGTTTCGCCCAACGGACGGCGGTGATACACAATGTACCATTCGTCATCGCCGGCTCCTTTTATCACAGAGTGGTGTCCTGCTCCCGTAGCTACCGCAAGGTCTTGCTGCAATATTTTACCCACTCTTTTGAACGGGCCGAAAGGAGAATCCGCAATGGCATACGCCACACTATAATTGGGAAGCCCCCAGCCTCCTTCCGACCACATGAAATAGTATTTTCCTTTGCGTTTCAACATGAACGGGCCTTCCACGTAGTTTTCGGGAGTGACCTCCTTGTACATTGTTCCGTCGTCGAAAGGTACAAGGCTCAACAAATCGGGAGCCAACTTCACCATATTGCAATGTCTCCAGCCGCCATAGTACATATAATACTGTCCATCGTCGTCTTTGAAAACAAACTGGTCGATAGGCTGGGCGCCGTTGACTATTTTATCAATCAACGGTTTGCCTAAAGCGTCCTTGAAAGGCCCCATAGGAGTATCCGACACGGCTACACCGATTCCCCCCTGTTCGTCGTTGTTCTGAATGTCGTTCGCTCCGAAGAAGAGGTAATATTTTCCGTTGGCAGCGAGCACCGCAGGCGCCCAGAGAGCGCGACGCAGCCAACTTACGTTCTCTTTCGACAAGACTTTGGGATGTTTCTTCCAGTTCACCAGGTCGGAAGAAGAGAAAGCGTCCATAAAAGTCTGGTCGTCGTAGTTGGTCGAATAGGTGGGATATATCCAATATTCATTGCCTAATACCACGCCTTCGGGATCGGCATACCAGCCTTCAAAAACAGGATTGCCGCTCTTCACCGGCGCCGGAAGCCCGGTCTGATATTTCATCGTCTTGCCCGGCGACGACAAGGAAGGAGGAACCGATTCGTCCGAAACGGCACGTTTGTAGTTAGGCTTTTCGCTCATTACGAAACGCAACTTCACGCCATCGCGAATATCGTCGTAAGTAAGGTAAGACTTATCGTGCTTGCGCCCGTTTACATAAAGTTCCTTCACATACACATTCTTCGGCGACCAGTTGTCGGCAACCATTTCTATACTCTTCCCGTTGCTCATACGCACGGTCAGCGCCTCCACGCATGGGGAACCTATATTATAGACGTTGCTCGAAGGAGCCACCGGATAGAATCCGATGCAGTTGAACATATACCAGGCCGACATCTGCCCGCAATCGTCATTGCCGCTCAAAGCATCCGGGGTATTGCCATAGAAACGATCGGCAATGGTGCGAACCCACTTCTGACATTTCCACGGCTCTTTCAGGTAATTATACAGATAAGCGACATGATGGCACGGTTCGTTGCCATGCCAGTAGGCGCCGATACGCCCCTGTATATCGTGCGCTCCCGGAATATCATCGGGCAACTCTACGGTAAACAGTTCGTCGAGCCGGTTGCGGAACCACTTCTTGCCGGCTTCGTTGATATAGCCCTGCACATCCTGCGGCACATACCAAGTGTACTGCACCGTGAATCCTTCCGTTATATCTCCCCAGCCATGAACGGAACCGGGGCCTTGATAAGCTACCGGAGTGAACGGCGTACGCCAGTTTCCCCGGCTGTCTCTGCCACGCATATACTTCGTTTCGGGGTCAATCAACGTCTGATAAGAGAGTGCACGGTTGATGAAGTAGCGGTAATCGTCCTCTTTGCCTAAGGCCTTTGCCGCCTGTGCCATGCAATAGTCATCATAGGCATATTCCAATGTCTTGGAGACCGATTCGGCTTCTTTGTCGAAAGGAACGTATCCCATTGCGCGATACTCCGGCAGGCAGTCGTAGTTGGGATTCATAGCCGTTGCACGCATGGCTTTATACGCCCGTTCGTAATCGAACCCTTTCACGCCTTTCACAATCATATCCGCCAATACGGAAACGGCATGATAGCCAATCATGCACCAGGTCTCATTGCCGTAGAACGACCAAATGGGAAGCATTTTCTCCACACTTTTGTCGTAATGGGCCAGCATGGAGTTGGCAACATCGGCATTCACCTCCTGCTGAACCAGATTGAACCACGGATGCAAGGCCCTGTAAGTATCCCAAAGGGAGAAGACCGTGTAGTTGGTGAATCCCTCCGCCTTCTCGATGTTCTTGTCCAAGCCTCGGAACTGTCCGTCGGCATCCTGAAAGACAAACGGGTGCAGGGCGGCGTGGTAGGCGGATGTATAAAACGTCTCCTTTGTGCGGCGGTCGGCAGTCAGCGTATATTTTCCGAGTTCCTTCTCCCAAAGGGCTTCGCCTTTCGCCTTCAGGCCGTCGAATGTCAGTCCGTCGAGTTCCTTCATATTGTTCCGTGCTCCGTCCGTGCTTACGGCGGAGATGGCTGTTTTCACTGTCACTTCCTCTCCGGGTTTGGTAGCAAAGGAGATGCAAGCCATCAGATTCTTTCCCCAGGCTTCGTACGAGCTGCGGAAGCGGGAGGTGTTATAAATAACCGGCTTTTTGTCTTGCACGAAGCGCAGTCCTGTGAGCTTCTTGGAGAAAGTAGCCGTGAAATAGACATGGCGCTCCGGCCCCCACCCTTTCACCAGTTTGTAGCCGGTGATGGTAGAGTCATTGACCATGCGGAGATTGGCCCATTCGCAGGATTGCCAAAGGGTGTGGTTCATATCAATCAGGATGAACGCATTGTCGGACTCCGGATACGTAAAGCGGAACATACCGCTACGCACGCCGGAGGTCATTTCGGCTTTTACTCCATAGTCTGCCAGTTCGACGGCGTAGTAATTTGGGGAAGCCCATTCCTTGTCGTGTGAGTAACGCGAACGATAGCCTTTGTCGGGGTCTTCGTGCGTGCCGGGTTCCAACTTCATGTCGCCCGTTCCGGGGATAAACAGGAAATCTCCCAGGTCGGGGATGCCTGTTCCGCTAAGGTGCGTAAGGCTGAATCCCATCAATGTGAGATGATTGTATTTGTATCCGGAAGCTGCGTCATAGAAACGGCTGTCCGTATCGGGGCTTATCTGGATTCCACCGAAAGGAATCTGCGCTCCGGGATACACATTGCCATAACCGTCTGTACCTACAAACGGATTCACATAATCGGTCAGTTTCTCGGTCTGAGCCATGCCCGGCAAAATACTCGCCAGGCACGACCAAACCAAAAACAACCTTTTTCTACCAACTTTATTAACCATATTCAATTGTTGCTTTCATTGCCCGCTATCCGCACTCGCCACATGACCGATTTCCAGCATCTATATCTCCTGTTTCCAGCACATATATGTCCAATCTGTAGCATCTATATCTCCTGCGTCCAGCATCTATATGTCCTGCACGCAGCTTATATATGCGCTGTAACAAGTTGATTTTAAAGCCATAAGCACACCGTCTGACGGGCAAAGGGAGAGAAGCGGGCAATCATTCGTATTATACCTGTATGTCGCCTACGGCAATCTGATATTCATGCCATAATTCATCGATACTGTACTCTTCTCCCAAGATGTGCTTGATGGCTCCGTCGAACGACCAGGGTACCACTTCAAGCGTGCTGCGGTTGAACTTACGCAGGAATTCGGGGTCTTTATTGTCGCGCAACCAAACGAAGAAATAACCTGCCGTCCGGTAACCGTCCATGTAATTTCCTCCTTTCGGACGTGCATTCGGGCCGTCGAAACCACCGTTGGCTACACGCACCGCATCGGCCATTCCTTCTATAAAGGCCCATACGACACGGCTGGTTCCGTAGGAGCCTATCCCTTGCGGCTCCAACTGGTAAGCGTGCGTCAACTCGTGCAACAGTACCCCGCGCGTTTCGAAGAACAACTTTGCCGTATCGTTTTCCGCAAACGATTTCTCGATGTGGCGCGTGCTGTAGAAGATGCTGACGTCGCCGTTGCTGCCGCCTTTGGCAGAAACTCCATCAATGTCTTCCAGCGTATAATGTATCTTGTTCACCGGCGTAATGCTGTCTTCGGGCGAATTGTAAAGCGTAGCCAATACAGTTCGTGCCTGCTCTTTGATGTAAGATTCCGCATCGGGAATGATGCGGTGATAAATATCGGAACCTTTCGTCTCCGGTGCTTTATCTTCAAACAGGATTGTTCCTACATTGTAACTTTTCCATGCGTCGGCGCTGGCTTCGGCTTGCTTCTTCGCACTTGCGGCACAAGCTCCCAGACCCACCATCAGGCTCACTGCATATACCAAATGTCTCTTTTTCATCTTCTTTTCTTGATTTTATTTTATTAATGCTGTTGTTTGATTCCGTCGGTCAATGAATAAGGTTTGTCTTGCGCCGACACTCCGCGACGCTTGTTGGGCGAGGCCGACATTGTAAATTCCCATACGCCCCCTTTCAGAATGTCCTCGTGTGTGATGTACATTCTGCCGTAAGCCTCGCCGTTGAGTTTCAACGACTGTACGTACCGCTTCTTGTCGCTCACGCCCGGCGCTTTGATTTCCAGTGTCTTCCCGTTGGGAAGTGTCAGCTTCAGGTAAGGCAGGTAGGGAGCTCCCAATACATACTGGTCTGTGCCCGGACAAACCGGATAGAAGCCCATCACAGAGAAAAGATACCAGGCCGACATCTGTCCGCAGTCGTCGTTGCCGCCTAAGCCGTTGATGTCGTTCTTGTACATCTTGTTCAGGATTTCGCGCAGCCAGTATTGGGTTTTCCACGGTTGGGAAGTCCATGCGTATAAATAAGGGACATGATGGCTCGGCTCATTGCCATGTACGTATCCGCCCACCAGGCACTCTTCGGTGATGTCTTCGTTATGCTCGTAGTACTTCTCCGGCAGATGCATGGAGAAGAGCTCGTCCAGTTTCCGTACGAATGTCTTTTCCCCTCCCATCAGGTCAATCATACCGAACACATCGTGCGGCACGTGGAAGGAGAAATTCCATGAATTGCCTTCGATGAATCCTTCACCATAGGTTTGTAACACATCAAACTCTTTTTTGAATGTGCCGTCACTGTAACGGGGACGGGCAAAGCCGATGCTCGTATCGTAAATGTTACGGTAGTTGAGAGCACGCTTGCGGTAAGTGTCCGCTATCTCCTTGTTGCCGGCTTTCAAGGCTGTCTGATAAATGGTCCAGTCATCATATGCATATTCCAGCGTAGTAGAAGCTGCCGTACCGCTTTTATCCAACGGGATATAGCCTAACTTCATATAATCGGCAACCCCCTCATAGTAAGGAACGGTGGATGTGCTCACCATTGCCGGCAAGGCCTCATCCACATGGGTAAAGACTCCTTTGGCGATGGCATCCGCCAGCACGGACACCGCATGATAGCCGCTCATGCACCAGTTCTCGTTTCCCATCAGGCTCCATATCGGCAGCATACCATGCACGCTCTGCTGCTCATGCTTAATCATTGATTCCACCATATCGGCATTGCGCTCGGGCTTCAACAGGTTGAGGAACGGATGTTCCGCACGGTATGTATCCCAAAGCGAAAATATCGTGTAGTTGGTAAATCCTTTCGCCTGATGTATGTTATGGTCCAGTCCGCGATAAGCACCGTCTACGTCCATATATACCGACGGGTTAATCATGGTGTGATAAAGCGAGGTGTAGAACATCGCCTTCTGGTCGCGTGTTCCTTCAATCTCGAAATGGTCCAGTTCGCTGTTCCAATCCGTTCGGGCTGCTTCGGCCAACTGCTCGAAACTCTTTCCGGAAGCCTCGGCACGCAGGTTCTTCAGAGCGCCTTCCGTGCTGACTGCCGACAAGGCTACCTTTACAACCAATTCGGGGTTTTGAGCCGTATCGAAGTGGAAGTAGGCCGCAATCTTCCGGCCGGTAATTTCGGGGAAGTTCTTCTCCAACTTGAAACGACGCCAAAAGCCGTTGTACAATACCTTTTCCTTATCCTTATATCCGTACTCCTTGATGGGCTGCGACAAGGAGATGGCAAAATAGGTATAATTCGTACGTGCCCATCCGTTGGTGATGCGGTATCCCGTGAGCAGCGTATCGTTCTCCACCCGTAGGTTTGCCCACAATACTTTGCCGTCGTAATTGTAAATGCCATGCACCAAGTCCAGAATCAGATGACCGTCCGTTCCTTTCGGAAAGGTGTATTTATGTACGCCCGTCCGCTGTGTAGCTGTCAGTTGCGCTTTAATTCCATAGTCGTCCAGCATCACTTCGTAGTATCCGGGAGTGGCTTTTTCCGTAGCATGGTCGAAACGCGAACGGTATCCCTCTTCCGGATAGTCCGCCCGTCCGGGATTCAACTTCACATCGCCCACGGCAGGCATCAGCAGGATGTCTCCCAAGTCGGAATGTCCCGTACCGCTAAGGTGCGTGTGGCTGAAACCTACGATGGTTTTATCCCGATACTGGTAGCCGGCACAATACTCATACGCATTCTTCTGATAAGCGCCATTCACATTGTGCGGAATTGTGTCTGTGTCCGGACTCAACTGTACCCATCCAAAAGGAGTACAAGCACCAGGGAAAGTATGTCCCATCCCGTTTGTCCCGATAATCGGATTCACGTAATCTGCCGGTTGCTGGGCTATGGCGGACAAGGTTGCCGCCGCCATAGCCATCATCAATGCTCTCTTTTTCATCTTATTCATGCTGCTTACTTTTTATCACGAGAGAAGGAATAGGGAAAATCGGATTCGTTGACGCCTCTTCCCTTATTCGGTTTATTATCCATATCAAATACCAGACGTCCGCCTTTCAGCAGGTCGAAGTGATTGAGGTAATTCTTTGTATAATTCTTACCGTTATAACTCATCGAACGGATGTAACGATTGGCGTCGCTGTTTTTAGGAGCGGAGATTTCCAACTTCTTGCCGTTCTCCAGGGCGATTGTCGCTTTTTTGAAATAAGGGGCGCCCATCACATATTCATTGCTACCCGGGCATACCGGATAGAAACCTAAAGCTGTAAACACATACCAGGCAGAGGTCTGGCCGTTGTCCTCGTCGCCACAATAACCGTCGGGAGTGGCAAAGTAAAGGCGGTTCATCACTTCACGCAACCAGTACTGGGCTTTCCAGGGCTCGCCTGCATAGTTGTAGAGGTAAATCATATGCTGGATAGGCTGGTTGCCGTGCGCATAGTTACCCATATTGGCAATCTCCATTTCACGGATTTCATGAATCACCCCTCCGTAATAGCTGTCGTCAAATACCGGCGGAAGGCTGAATACGGAATCGAGCATACTGACAAACATCTTTCTGCCGCCCATCAAATCGGCCAATCCCTGCACATCGTGGAATACAGACCACGTATAATGCCAACTGTTTCCTTCGGTAAATGCATCTCCCCACTTGAACGGGTTGAAAGGAGTCTGGAAGGTTCCGTCGGCGTTTTTACCGCGCATCAGTTTTGTTTCGGGGTCGAACAGGTTGCGGTAGTTCTGACTTCTGCTCTTGTAGAGTTCGAGTTCTTCTGCCGGACGGCCCAACTTTTCACCCATACGGTAGATGCACCAGTCATCGTATGCATACTCCAATGTACGCGCAGCATTCTCGTTAATCTTCACATCGTAGGGCACATAACCTAATTTATTATAATATTCGTATCCACGGCGCCCTGTTGTAGATACTCTCGGATGTACGCTGTTGGCTCCTCTGAGCAGACCTTCATACATTTTCTCAGCATCCGCTTTGGTCACATTCTTCATAAAAGCATCTGCCACTACGGAAGCCGAATTGTTTCCGACCATACAGCCGCGATGTCCCGGACTCGCCCATTCGGGGAAGAAACCGCTTTCAAGGTATGTATTCAACAGTCCTTCTTGCATCTTCGCTCCCATCGAAGGATATACCAGATTGACAAATGGAAACAGGCAACGGAACGTATCCCAGAACCCGGTATCGGTAAACATATATCCCGGACGAATCTCACCGTTATAAGGGCTGTAATGTACCGTTTCGCCTTTCGCATTCACTTCGTGGAACATACGGGGGAACAATACCGAACGATATAGGCAGGAATAGAAGGTACGCATCCGGTTTTCATCGTTGTCTTCGACGCTGATACGTCCCAATACATCATTCCAGGCCTTCCGTCCGGCTTCCCGGGTCTGTTCGAATGTTTTGTTTCCGATTTCTTTCAGATTCAGTTCCGCCTGTTCGGGGCTGATGAACGAGGAAGCCACTTTGGCGTGCACCTGCTCGCCTTTCTTTGTCGAAAAACCGATGGCAGCACCTACGTGATTGGATTGGAGTTCAAGATGTGTCTCTACCAAATGATAGTCTGCCCATACTTTATTAAAGGTAAAAGGCTTGTCAAACTCTATCACAAAGTAGTTTCTGAAGTTCTGCGGAACGCCGCCACTGTTGCGCGTCGTATAACCTACAATCTTGTTTTCTTCGGGAATCACCTTCACATACGAACCACGGTCGAAAGCATCGACTACCACATAAGCATCGGACGCTTCGGGGAAAGTAAAACGAAAATATGCACAACGCTCCGTCGGGGCAATCTCCGTTGTCATGTTATACTCCGACAAATAAACACTATAATAATAAGGAGTTGCTTTCTCCGCCTTATGCGAAAACCAACAGGCACGACTATCCTGATCAATCTTCAGTTGTTTGGTCATCGGCATGATGGAAAACTGTCCGTAGTCGTTAATCCACGGACTGGGCTGATGAGTCTGCTTGAAACCTCTGATTTTGTCAGAAGCATATGTGTAAGCCCAACCGTCTCCCATCTTTCCGGTCTGTGGCATCCAGAAGTTCATCCCCCAGGGCAGTGCGATGGCAGGATAAGTGTTTCCGTTGGAAAGTGAAATTTTAGAGTCGGTTCCCATCAGGGGATTTACGTAGTCCACCGGTTGCTTTTGCGCAAAGGCAGAAGAGACTCCCAATAGTAGGGCCATTGTGACAGACAGTAGTTTCTGTTTATTCATGATATAAGAATTAAACTATTAATATTAGATTAGCGAGTATTGTTATTCGCATGACAAATTAACGCAATATTAAATTAGGAAATATACTCTGGCGTGACAAAAAGCACACCCGGACAAAAATGTCAGAGTAGAGAACTACAAGTCAAATAGAGCACAAATTATTCTTTTAACAATCAATCAATTAAAAACAGCAAGAGAGAAACAGCGTACAAATAAGAAACAGAAGCAAGAAAGAAAGCAAGTAAAAAAACTGCTATCTTTCTTGCTCGATTTTAACGGGTCGTTATTGTTTCATTCTGAACCACTCATCGGAATCGGTGCTAAGGGCATAGAGATATTCTCCATCCTCAAGCATCCAGAAACCGCTTTGTGCGTAATTGAAATTCAAGAAATTATCAACCGCTTCTATTTGCCTTACCAATCCGGCATCATCCCCATAATTTCCAAAGAGATATTCCACCCCTCTGTCTTCAAAATGCACACGACCAGCCTGTACATCTGCCGTTGCCTGCAAAATAAAGAAGATGTAATGCCACTGTCCCGAATCATTTGAACCCGGACAAACTACAATATGTCGGGGAGAACGGTCGTCAAATTCCACCTGAGCAGGCATTCCGGCAAACTTATCACAGATATAATCGCGGTCGACGATGTGTGTTTTCCAAGAAGAGTTATATCGGTCTACAATGTCCGAACTCTTGTTCAAAGTTACCTTCACAGCCGGATTATCCGTTGTCAGGCCGCTTGTAGCATAATCGAAATAAATCGCTTTGACCGCCTCGCCGTTTACCGTCAATCCTTCAATATCCAATACAGCCTTTACATCATCGGAAGTAGTCAATGTCATCGCATACTCGGTATGCTTCAACACTTTGCCGTCCAGATGTGAAATCTTAATCTTCCACACATCATCGTTGCAGGCAATTGAATAGTGTGCATAGAATGCATTGTTTGCACTGCGAAGTTCGCCGTTGCCCAATTCCGACTTCAGTTTTTCAATCGCCTGTTTCTTGTTTTGGGCTATTATAAACTGTTCTTTTTTATCTTTTGCCTGCTTCATCTCCGCATCGGTGACTGTAACCAAAGTCATCGGTTTTCCATAGGTCTGTCCTTTGGCAGTGATTTGCGTATCCGAATAACCGGTAATGACAAACGTGCTTTCCTGATTATCGCTCAGATAGCGCATCATCCCCCCGTTTGACAGAGTAAGCAACACGATTTCTCCCCCTTGAAAATCCAGTTTATAGTCAGTCTTTACAGAATTTTCCAATATTTTCTCATCCGAGTCGGAATCTGCCGTTCCTTCCTCACCGAACCGGAAGTAGAAAGTGACGTCTTCATAAGTCATCTTCCATCCATCCGCTCCGCACAGCACTCTTTTCACTTCCGAAGGGCGCAGACGATCCTCGCCCAAGTTTCCTTCATTTTCCCAATCTTTCCAGGGTTCTGTCATGCCGCAACTATACAACGCCAGGCAGCACAAAGACATCAGTATATAAGTTATTTTTTTCATTATACTTTTTCTTCTAATAGTTGAAATTAAAAATTCGGTATATATCCTCCCAAGTCGGGACCAACACCATAGTTTTTGGCAGCACCGGGCACGCAGATACGCAAATCGATCATCGGTGGAATACGGTTGTCGTCCTTCACTTTCATCACTCCGTCGGTTTTGCCACCCCAGGGATTACGCATTTTGAACAGATGCGAATCATCATCGGGGAGAATAAACGTGAAAGCGTGTCCACTGGTCGACACCCAGTTTTCATCTACCGGCTCGTCACTTCTCAAAAAGCCGCCGATGACCATCCGTCCCTGTTTGAGCGATACTTCTACCGCACGCTTCAAATCGTCGGACACTAAGGCACCTGCACCGAAGCCGTAACTTTCTCCATTACCAGTAAAAATGGCGGCAACGTATTCCGTACCAATACCGTTGATATTGGAAGTACCTTTGTACACCTGATGCCATTTTACTACTGCTTTCTCAAGAATCGTAGCCCAGGTGACCTCCTTGTTGCGTCCTCCCAAAGCACCTAAGTCGCCACTGTTGCCAACGAAATAATCACCGCCCACACCGACTGATATCTGCTTTCCTTTCGGGTCGTACATCGTAACCGTGTAAGTCTTATCTTGGTTATCCTTGATAATATGCTTGATGAAACGGGGATAAAGATAAGCCATCGAAGCACAGACGGCACAAAGACAACAGTCGCCTATCCAGCGTTGGTTGACGTCCGACAGGGCCGGCATACCATTGTTGGGATAGATGGAAACGACATTAAACGTATTCCACGCCATCTTAGAGCCGTTGTCGCCGAAGGCTTCCGGTTCTTCCGCCGGGTCGGCAAGCCATTCCAAATCGGCAGCAGTAGCTTCACGGTCATTCTCGTGCTGTCTGCCCATCGGAGTAATCGCACTAAACGTACTGGAACCTTTGCTGGAAATCAAGTCGTTGATATTCTCCGTGTATGAACGCACTGCCACCAGTTTCCATTCGGCTATCTGCGTGGCAGTACCTCCATTGTTCGCTTCAACAGAAAGTCTATAGTAACGATAGGAAGTAGCATTATCCACTTCATAACTTTTCTCTTCTTTTCTCGCTGTAAAAAGCTGGTTTGCCTGCGCGTCCAGTTCTGTCCACGTAGTATTATCATTAGAGCCGTAGAGTGTCCAGGCTTTCGGGTCCATTTCGGGAGTATCGGCAGCCGAAGTCAACGAATAGGAAGTGACGGCCTTACTGCTGTTTCCATTCCAAGTGATGTTGAAGCTACTGTGATGAGTGACATACTTCGTGTCAGCATTATCGTCTACCAAACGTCTGATTTCCGAACCGGCGGGAGCATCGGCATATTGCGCTATAATTGTACCACTGGAGGGCATATTCGCGTTGCCCGAACCAAGCACATAAGAAACCGGAGCATCTTCGTTCGGTTCTTCTCCGTTGTCATTTCCGCCATCATCGTCAGACGAACATCCTGCCAGACCAAAAGGAATCAGCAGTACTAAAAGAAAAATGATTCTTTTCACTGCATCTACTTCTCTACATCTTATTTGAGATATATTCATTGTTTTTCTTCTCATTAAATTCTTTCGTTCGTTCACAAACCGGACATCCGGAGTATATTACTCCGTTGTCCATCCTAAATTTTGTACCATCTTCGGATTACGGCGTACATCTTCGTCGGGAATCGGGAAGAGGTAATGTTTAGGCAAGAATGTACGTGTTTCCACTACTACCTTTTCAAAAAATGCAGGAGCATCCGAACGGAAAGCCATACCATGAATGGGGCCGCCTTCTCCGCCTCTGTGATATTTGGGATAAATCCAATCATCGCCTACGGGCATATCGGCTACTTTCCAACGGCGTACATCAAAGAAATGATTCCATTCGAACATCAACTCAACCAAACGTTCGCGATGAATACGCTTGTCTACTCCGTCGCGTGTATCTTCATAAGGAATGCATTCAAATCCATTATCGTCCGTGGTGCCTGCTGCGCCATATCCGGGAATACCGGCACGGGCCCGTATCTTATTTACATACTCAATCGCTTCATCACGTTGGCCGCAAGCGCTCAGTGTTTCAGCATATCCCAAATACATATCAGCCAGACGAAGCAAAGTCGCACAATGTCTGTTGGCACCGCTACGTCCCTCTTTAGGAGCCATTTTACGCATACCATAGCCTGTGTAGGGAGTATCCCAATTGGCATGAGCATAACCGGAATTACCGTTAAACGTCAATTCTGTAGTTATTTTCTCACGCGGAGTATCTGTCTTCAACCAAGTAGAACCATTGAATGTAATGTTTGTATAAAAACGCGGTTCGCGATTAGCCCATTGTTTCAAAGTCTGATTCGAATTGCTCTTGAAATAGGTTCTGGAGGGAACTACTTCGTCATTATAGTCATTCGGCCATCCCAGATGTTCATTGGAAGGCACACCCTCATATTCTTTATAATTCTCGTCGTCAACAATCCGTCGGCCATCTTTCATAAAGTACAAGTCTACCATTTCCTGGGGTACACCAAATCCGAGACCGCCTCTCAAAGCACCGCTATTATCATCGTAGCCTTTATGAAAAGGAGTGGTTTCGTAAGCTCGGTAATCATGGTCGGCCAAGCGAATGAAAATCTGCTCTTTGTTTTCCGTACCGTACAAAACTCCCGATGTCACTTTTCTATAAGATTCATAGAAATCAATCTTTCCTTCGGCTGTTTTCTCCATATATAAAGAGAAGGTGTTGCCGTATTCATCAAAGAATTCTTTGTAAGCACTGCGTGCAGCTTCCCATTTCGCTTGTTCCTGCGATTTATCTTGCGGGAAGAGTTGCTTACCGCTTTCCGGATTAACGATGGAGGCATAATCGGCATTGCAATTGAATAACGGACTTGCCGCATACAACAGCATTTTCGCTTTGAAAGCTTTACACGCAGCTCTGTCTATACGTCCCAGGTTGGAGCCGTCGTATCTATCAGGAAGTTCACTTGCCGCATCGTCAAATTCCTTCACCATAAAATCCACACATTCGTCTACCGTATTGCGCTCTTTCAGAAGGTCAGCAGTAGAAATATCCAATGAAATCGGTTCTTCACCCAAAATAACAAACGGACCGTAGGAACGGAAAATCATGAAGTAATAGAAAGCGCGCAAAGCTCTGGCTTGTGCTTTCCACTGTTTGCGTTGTGCGGCCGAAGCCTCCAGACAACGGTCTACATTCATGATAAACGTACTGGCGCGAGAGATTCCTTTATAATATTCGATGTACCAGAAATTAATCCATGAGGAACCTGCATAGGTAGCTCCGGAAGCCCATTCGCTACCGTTATTTCCGTCCCATGAAAGTTTGCATTCCAACGAACCGGTTGTCCAAATTCCCGACATTGTATTCCTTGCAGAACGTTCCAATGTTTCGTCGGGCACATAATTATATACGTTATTCAAAAACTGTTCTGTCTTCGAGCGATTGGTAAACGTATCCTCCAGGTCATATTGTTCACCGGGGATTGCATCGAAGAAATCATTGCACGAACTAAGTCCGACTGCCAAACACAGTGCCAAAGTTCCTATTTTAAATATATTTTTCATATCCTTCTTGCTAACTGATTATTATTAAAAACTCACATTCACACCCATTGAATAAGTACGCACGTTGGGGTAAGCAGTACCGTTGTTGGTGTTCAACTCCGGGTCCCACAATTTGAACTTGGAGAATGTCAACAGGTTGGTACCCATCACATAAATACGCGCACTCTTCAGGAATGTCCGGTTAATCAACTTCTTCGGGAGCTGGTAAGCGACAGTCAACTGTTTCAGACGCAGGAAACTTACATCTTTCTGCCACCATGTGCTGGTTTTCATATTATTCTGGTTCGCATTGTTTCCATGATGCAAACGAGGATAGAATACATCCTCATTGGTCGGATTGTCGGCCGACCATCTGTCGGTAATGTTTGCATACAGGTTGGTAATACCCGAACCATCGTTAAAAGGATACAAGGCGTTACCTCCCAAGCAACGGTCGGCTTGGGCATTTCCGGCAAAGAGTGCACCGATAGAGAAATCACCTACTTGCAAATCTGCACCGAAACCATAATAAATCTTAGGCACGTCGCCCTGGCCTATCAGACATTTATCATAGTCGTCGATAACTCCGTCACCGTTTAAGTCCTTGTATTTGATATCGCCGACTTTCGATATCTGTCCCGGATATCCTTCGCCAAACTGCTTGGCGTGGTCCATGATTTCTTCTTCGCTGGTGAATAGTCCTTCGGCAATCCATCCCCAGCGTCCGTTGACGTTCGTTCCTCTCTTTTCCATCCACGGATACTGCACGCGGGGATCATCGTTCTCTACAATTTCGTCTTCATTCCATGAGAAGTTGCCCCGAACGGTCAGGAAACATTTCTTGCCGAGTTGTTGTGTATATTCCAACGTAGCTTCAAATCCTTTGTTGTCTACTACTCCCAAGTTGGCATAAGGCATTTCTACGAATCCGGAATAATCAGGAATAACACGTCTGGTAATAAAGATGTCTTTACGATGTTCCTTAAAGATATCCAATGTCAGCGAAAGATTGTCTTTGAAAAACTTCAAGTCGACACCCAAGTCTTGCTTGCGCGAAGTAGACCAGCCTACATTGGCTCCGTACTTGCTAAATCCCCAGCCACCGACAGCGTTATTCTGGTCGCCAAAACGATAACCACCTACACTTGCCATTTGGTCTAAGTACATAAAGCGCCGTCCTGTTACGGCATCCGTACCAACTAAACCGTCTGTATAGCGTACTTTAAAATAAGAAACTGTTTTTTGCAAAGATTCCCACCAAGATTCATTAGAAATGGCCCAGCCAAGACCAAATGCGGGGAAGAATCCGAAACGCTTTTCCGGACTGAAGTTTTCGGAACCGTTATATCCGAGGTTTGCTTCGAAGAAGTAACGGTCGTTCCAGGAATAAGTGGCACGGGCGGCCAAACCTTGTTGCTTATAGGGTAAAGAACCAATCAAATCGCCAGCGCTTGAACGGTAAATCTTCTGATTATAAAGCAAAAGACCACCTACCCGGTGCAAACCGAACGAACGGTCGTAATTTAAAGAGGCTTCAAAGTAAGTACTTCTGGAGTCGGAAGCGCCTTGTTCGAATGCAAGGTCCTTATGTCCTGTATAGGTCAGTGCATAGCGGTAATTGCCGTCGGCATCAAAAACATCGTCATTCCACAGCCCGTTTTCGTCTTTTGTTCCGGCAAAATTGTAAGTATCTTCGCGCTTGTTATACTTCAGGTCGCGGCTGTTGTGCACGTCGAAAGCCAACATGGCAGAGGCGGTAAACCCTTTACTCCACTTCCAGAAGCCGAGGTCTTGCGTCAAACGGATATTGGAGTTCAACTGATTTCTTGCTTCGTTTTTGTAACCACGGCGGGTCAAATCGGCATACGGGTTACGGAGGTCGCCATTGGTAGAGATACCCGGTATGGAACCGTCGGGCATCATCAACGGCAAGTAGACCGGATTAATCTCCATAGCCGAGGCGAACAGGTCGCCGGTAGATTGCTGCGGATAGTTGCCCATAGAAAGGAAACCATTGAAGCCCAAATCGATGGTAGTAGTTTCTGTCGGCTTCAGGTTCAAATTGGCTGTATAATTGTAACGGTCGTAACGGATGTTGGCATCATAGTTCTCCATTTCGGCGGTACGTGTCAGACCTTTTTCATTATAATAGCTCAATGAAACGTAGTAAGTGGCATTGGGCACACCGCCGCGCACGCTTACATTGACACGGCGATTATGTCCCCAGTCGTTGAACAATTCGTTCATCCAGTCAACGTTCGGATACAAGTATGAGTTGAACATCAGCGGATTATCATTCGGCAGTAATCCATGCGCTTTCTTCGTGGCTTCAATGTATTGAGGAGAATACAACATACTGCCTCTGGTATCCATATAGGCTTCATTGGCAGCATCCATATAGGTAAAGGCATCTGCCATTTCGGGTTTCTTTGTCAATGTAACGAAACCTTCATAGTAGTCTACAGAGAATTGCGGCTTGCCCACCTTACCCGGTTTGGTCTTGATGAGAATGACGCCATTGGCACCGCGTACTCCATATACGGCTGTAGCAGAAGCGTCTTTCAATACCGTAAACGACTCAATGTCTTCAGGGTCGATATTGTTGAAACTACGTTCCACACCATCTACCAATACCAGCGGTTTGGAGTTCTGTCCTGCCAGCGTGGAAATACCACGAATCCAAAGGTCGGAATCGTCATGTCCCGGTTCTCCCGAGCGTTGCACGGCTACCACACCCGGCAGACGTCCGGCAATGGCAGAAGACAAATTGGCCGTCGGCATCTTTATATCTTCTATTTTCATGGACGACTGCGCACCTACTACCGATACTTTACGCTGATGTCCGTAAGCCACAACCACTACTTCGTCCAGTGACGATACATCTTCGGCAAGAATGATGTCCAACACTTTCTGTTTGCCAACTTTCACTTCCTGTGATTTATACCCTATATAGGATACGATAAGAATGGGATTACTACCTGTCAGTTTCAGATTATACTGACCATTAGTATCTGTTATGGTACCGTTTGCAGTACCTTTTTCCTGAACGCTCACTCCAATGAGCAATTCTCCTTTTTCATCAGACACACGCCCTGTTACGGGAGTACCTTGCGCCCACACTACTGTACTGAATGTTAGCAGTAATGCCAATAGCCACAATGTCTTTGTGTGATGTTTTTCCATCTCAAACAAATTCATGTTACTTTGTTTTTTTTAATTAATACTAAGGTTATCATTTATCCATAAAATTCTTATAGATGCGGCAAATTAAAAACTTTTAGTACTAAGAAGATTCCGCAGTAGTGACAAAATTACGTCAAAATGGAAACGCTCATTCAAAGAACAGAAAAGAGAAATAAAGCACAAGATAAACTGCTATATATCAGCAAATAGTACTTATCTATGCACAAATAGAGCACAAGTTTGCGCACATTGCATCATGCTACATCAACCGCTTTTGGGGCACTTTAATTAAAACGTTTGTCCGCAAGCGGTAATAAATAAAAATGATTATCAGTTGCCTGTTCTCCATCTGCCAAATGAAGGAAGTACGTACAGCTTCATTTTCTGCCATTTACAGGATATATGGATGCTGGTTGCAGGACATATAGATGCTGGAAGTAGGACATATAGATGCTGGAAACAGGATATATATGTCCTGCAAATCGGTTACAGAGCGAGTGATAAACAGCTATTAATCAGACAAATAAAAATCACGCATACCTGAGCCCGAATATAGTTGTCATCCAAGCAAGCAAAAAACAGAAGGAATGAAGAATACATCCCCCCGAAAATCAATGAATAAAGAATAAGAGAGTTGCAACAGCATTATCGGAGTTGTTCCCGATAATCTTTCGGTGTCATTCCGAACCGGCGGGTAAACTCTTTATAAAAATAGGAACGGCTGGAAATACCCACCTCAGCGATAACGTCCTGAATAGAGAGTTCTTCATTCCGTAGCAATCGCGCAGCCTTCTCCATCCGATAACTCTTTATCAGGTCGCTGGGAGCCGCATTGGATATTTCTTTAAACTTGCGGTAGAATTGACGCGGACTCATCGCCATGCGGTCGGCAATTAAGGTGGAGCCCAGCTCTTCCTGGTCGAGATTCTGTTCTATCACTTGCAATAGTTTGCGGATAAAGTCGGCCTGTTCTTCGGTCGTACAGACAATGCGCCCCGCCCAGTCACCAAGCTCTTCCATATAGATTTGCTTTGCTTCGCGAGCACCGTAAATGGCTTTATTGACCGCTTCCTTCAAGAAGATGATATCGTAAGGAAGCACTATGTACGAATCGGCCCACTTAATCAGTTCGCGCTGCATGGACGAACTTACTTTCCAGCTTAGCATCGGAATAAAAGCTGTTTTCGAAAGCTGGCTGCGATTCTTATTCACATATTCCAGGAAGTCGCTCTCTGCTTTTGCATACATCAACATATCAACCAGCAACAAAGCTGGAGCCGAGCGACGTATTTCTTCAAACGCAAGCTGCACGCTCTTTACCGGACAGACTATGAATTCATCGGCCAACAAGTCACTTATCAGCCACACCATTTCATCCCTATCCTCCAGCAGAAGCACCGTTTTCTTTCCATGTTCCTCGGTTTCTTTAATAACAGCCGGTGCAAAGGTTAATGTCAGCAAATGCTTTTTTTCGCTGTCGGCGTAGTGGAGTGCGACATTTAGCTGTCTCAAAGCGGCTTGCACGGAGAACAGCAATCGCCGGGTAGTGATTGCTTCTTCTGTCTCTTTGCTGTCTCTTCTCCCGTCTTCTTCCGAACCGGAAAGCTGCTTGTACAATTCCTTCACGGTATCGTCCGCAGCAGAGAATTGTAGTAACATCCGCCCTTCCTCTTCTTTGGCGTCCACTACAAAGTCCGACTTACTTTTTGCTCCGGCAACGTAAAGGTAACACCAATAGAGCATACAGCGCAAGGCATTCTTATAAACAGGATAAACAAAATGTTCCGGTATAGCCAATTTTACAGAAGATACATCAACGCCTTGTCCTTCCAGTACATTCAAGACTTCTACAGAGAGTTCTTTCATGCACATACAACCGGTAATCGCATATTCGGTAGGGAAAAACGACTTAAGTTCTTCTACAGCCAAAGTTCCCGGACGGAAAAGAGTGGCAACGACTGTCTCGTGCACCTGCTCCATGATTCTGAGACGTTGTTCATAAGGGAGATTTTCCGCACGCAACTGGTCGCAGGAGCGATAAATGGACGTAAAGCGATTCAGCAGTTCACGATTAAGGCTGGCAGACTCGGGCAGCGCTTCATTGCTTTCTGCCGTCAACAACCGCTGCACGGCACGCTTCTGAAGAAAATATTTTCTGAACAAACGAATCAGATAACCGGCTATCAGTATGAAAAACAGCAAGTAAATGACATAGGCTGCCGCAGAACGATACCACGGCGGAAGAATGTACACGGGAATGGAAAAGACCTTGTATTCCGTATTGAATACGTCTTTCTTGTAACGTACCTTTAAAACATAGCTGCCCGAAGGGATTTCCATGTACGATGCTTCATTGATGCTGCTAAACGAGGTCCAGTCTTTATCAAACCCGTCCAGCATATAGGAGTATTCGACATCACCTCCGGTAAGAAAGTCGGGAACCACAAAAGAAAGGGAAAAAGAGACTTTCGCTCCTTTAAAAGTTAACGCTTTGCCACCGTCGGTATAATAATCACCCAGATTGACCTCTTTGCGGCCAACCGTTAGCTTACGCAATAAGATGTTCGGATAGAATTCCGGAGCTGTCGCCACCTCTTTATCGAGATAAAGCAAACCGTCAATGCCTCCGAAGAAAAGTCGTCCGGTGTAAGGACACTGATAATAGGCGTCGTCGCTAAACTCGCCTACCTGCACTCCGGCAGCATAATAATAAGTATGCGAAGAGGTATTTTGGGGGTTATATTTAATAAGTCCACGATTGGTGCCAAGCCATAAGAAACCGTTTGCATCTTCCAATATGCCATGAATCATATCATTAAGCAATCCTTGTTCTCTACCGATATAGGTGGCACTGATTTGTTGCTTGTCGAAAGCCAGACACACAAGTCCCGACGTTGTGCCTACATACATCCTCCCATCTTTAGCACGATGCAGACTGAGTACATCATCAACCGATTTATGCAGTATTTCTTTCAAAGAGATGACTTTATATTCTTCTGTCGCTTTGTTAAACCGAATCAATCCTTTCTCCCGGCTTCCCAACCAAAGAATGGAATCGCCTTCGGCCAACATCGGATAGAACATGGTTATCTCTTTCTGTTCGTAAAAGAAGTGATAACGCTTTTGCGACTTGAGATGAATCTGCCCTTGTTTCTTCTCTAATATCAACTTACGAAATCCGACCCCGGCCGTAACCGCATAGAGTACGCTGTCATTCTCTTCATAAATATCATGTATTTCGATAACCGGGTCTGCCGACTTATCCTCCACACAATGCAAGGCTTTGTCTGCAAAAGAATAGTAAAACAGTCCGGGATTGCCCGACCCTACCCAAAAGCCATCCATATAACGGCTTTGCTTCAATGAGTAGGCCTGAAACTCTCTATTCCAACGGGTATAAGACGAAGCGTCCTGTCTGCCGACGGAAGAGTAAACTGTAGTAGCAGAAGCAATCATGCCGCCTTCATAGTCGTGTATATGCAAAAGTCCATCTCCTTTCGTGCCAAACCACATTCCGCCATATTTGTCTGTCATGACCGAACGCACCTGCCGACTTAAGTTGGAGGACAGTTTGCCGAGCATCAGATTGGTAGCTATCGAATACTTCTTTGCATACATGACGGCTCCCTGTCCGTCCGAAGCCACCCAAAGAATATTCTGATGAGGATCGCGGAAAATATCATATATACGTACATTACGGTCTACCACTTCCTCTTCGTACCTTTTCGAAGAGCGCAAACGTACTAAACCATTGGCTTGAAATGCAATGATAATGTCTTCATAAAAGGGAACGATTCCCACAACTTTCCCGTATTGCTGTACCAACGAAGAGAGGTTACGAATATAGATTTTAGACCTTCTGGAAATGTCATATACATAAAGTTCCTGCTCCGCATCCACGAAACAGAGGATACCGTTCTGATAAAATACATCATCGATAGGTTTTGCATGAAAGTCGGAAGATGAAACAGCAGGATGGACAGACAATGTATCCCGGTCGAAACCGTCTAACGAGCATTGAATCAGACGACCTGTATTTTGTGGAAAAATCCATAAGACGCCATCGTCCGTGACAAAGGAACGCCGGTTCATATGCCCGGTAGAAATCTCCATATCATTGAAACGGACAAACTTCTTATGATAAGTATTGTAATAGAAGATTCCTTCATTTCTTATTATCCAGGTATCTCCTTTCGGATTGGAATGCAGATGATAATCGCCTGTAAAATCATAATATCGCACTACCTGACGCGAATCTTGCGAAAAACGATTGACTCCCAAATGGGTAGTAATCCACAAACAACTACTGTCTGCCTGCTGGATAGAATGAATGACATTGTTGCTCAGCGTCTTTGGTTCCGAAAAGTCCGAACGAAAGGTTTCCATACTTTTGCCATCGTAACAATTGACGCCATCGTAAGTGCCAAACCACATCAAGCCTGCTTTATCCTGATAGAGACAAAGCACAGCACTATTGGAAAGCCCTTGTTGATAATCTACTTTACGGAAAAGATAAGCGTCTTTACCCGAATCAGCCAAGACAGCAAATGAACGAATCAAGATAACAAAGACGAGGATCAAGTATTTTTTCATAGCATATTGATAACTATATAGGTGTATAATGTGACAAAGGTATATTTTCAGCCGCAATTTTCCAAAAATTTCTTCTATCTTCGCCAAGCCAACTTCTATATTAACCGTTTTGACGAAAATGGAAAGCATAAAAAAGGAGAACTTACAAATAAGTTCTCCTTTCTCTATATCTTCACAACAAACAAAGCGCGTTGTTTACTTAACTAATTCATTAATCACATTCATAATCTTCTGACCGATTTCTTCGGCAGCTTCCATTGTAGATGCTTCGCTATATACACGGATAATCGGTTCGGTATTACTCTTGCGTAAGTGTACCCATTTGTCGACAAAGTCAATCTTCACACCATCGATGTCATTGACCTCTTCGTCTTTATAGATTTCCTTTACTTTAGCAAGAATGGCATCCACATCAATTTCCGGTGTCAAGTCTACACGGTTCTTTGCGATGAAATACGGAGGATAAGTAGCACGAAGTTCGCTCACTTTCTTTCCTTCGTGAGCCAGATGACTTAGGAACAAAGCGATACCTACCAGTGCATCACGTCCATAGTGGCTGGCAGGATAGATAACTCCACCATTTCCTTCACCACCGATAACAGCATTGGTTGCTTTCATCTTTGTTACTACATTTACTTCGCCTACGGCAGAAGCATTGTATTCCATACCGTATTTGCGGGTCACATCGCGCAAAGCACGGGTAGAACTCAAGTTGGATACTGTGTTGCCCGGCGTATGTTTCAATACATAGTCGGCAACAGTAACCAAAGTATATTCCTCACCATACATCACACCGTCTTCGCAAATCATTGCCAAACGGTCGACATCGGGGTCTACCACAAATGCCACATCTGCTTTTCCGCCCTTCATCAAGTCCATGATGTCACCGAGATTCTTTTCAAGCGGTTCGGGATTGTGCTGGAAGTTTCCAGTAGGTTCACAATAGAGTTTTTCTACGTGCTTCACACCCAAACGTTCCAAAAGTTCGGGAAGGATGATACCGCCCACAGAGTTTACACAGTCAATAGCTACACGGAAATCCGCTTTTTTAATCGCTTCAACATCTACCAAGTCAAGAGCCAGTACGCTGTCGATATGTTTCTGATTGTAAGTAAGGTCTTTGCGATAAGAACCCAAGTGGTCTATATCGGCATAATCGAACTCTTCGGCTTCGGCTATCCGGAGTACTTCGTTACCTTCGGCTGCATTAAGGAATTCGCCGTATTCATTCAGCAATTTCAATGCATTCCATTGTTTCGGGTTATGAGAAGCTGTCAGGATGATACCGCCACAAGCGCCTTCCATCGTTACAGCCAATTCTGTAGTCGGAGTAGAAGCCAAGTCTATGTCTACAACATCCCAGCCCATTCCCATCAAGGTGCCGACTACTACGTTTTTCACCATTTCACCGGAGATGCGAGCGTCGCGTCCCACTACAATTTTGTTGCTCTGCACTTTGCAAGTCTTACGAATCAAAGTAGCATAAGCCGAGGTGAATTTTACAATGTCAAGCGGATTCAGCCCTTCACCCGCGCCTCCGCCAATGGTTCCGCGGATGCCAGAGATAGATTTGATTAGAGTCATAAGTGTTTTACTATAAATATTTATTTAAATGTTAGTGTCTTAGCTTCGTGCCTTACGGAACTCCGTAATGTCGTAGAAATAAGGAGTCACGTACTTCTGTGCGGAATTATGTCCCATTTTGGAAGGAACGATAAGGCGTACATGAGCGTTATCGCGCAGATAAGGCAATGACAAAAGCCACCCTTGCGGCACTGCGGTACTTGCATAATATTGCCCCCACGCATAATCCATTTCGGTAAATGTGCCAGCCGAGTAAGTTTCAGTTTTTACATAACGGAACACAGCAGGATAGGCATACAGTGTTCCGGCATCCATATATCCCTCAACAGGAATGTTGAAAGCCGCCAGTTCGCGCGTTTCGATATTTGTCTCCGCATAACGGGTACAGATGTTATTGCCATCTACAAACTTATCTTTTTCTTTTTCCTCGTCTGTATAATTTACCTTATCATCATTGCCCCGGTCTATAATCTGCATATATACTCCTTCGCCGGAGAAGAAGACGAATTCATCATAAGCATCACCGTTTGCTCTCGCTTTCGTCACAGAGTCGTTCTGTTCGAACTCCGACACGGAAATCACATGAATCGCACTGTCTTTGATGAATCTCTCTACAGCATTTTTCTCATCCTCCAACTGTTCTGCATAAGTCTTTGAATCGTCACAGGCCTGGAATAAACTTCCGGCGATAAAGAGGGAGAGAAATAAAAATAAAAGTTTCTTCATTATCTGTTATTTAGCTATATTCTGTACAAATGTATCTCAAATTCATTAAAAGTTGAAAAGGGGGAGTTGAAAGTTCGTATCTTTTAACCTTTCCACATTCACTTTTAACCTTCCACCTTTAGCTTTTGGCTGTTAGTAACGATTTATACTTCTCCAATGCTTTCTCAAAAACAGCTTTTGCTTCTTCCATCGTTCCGAAAAACTCGCCGCCGGACGCATTCAAATGACCGCCCCCATTAAAAAACTCGGCAGCCAACTGATTACACGGGAAAGTACCCACGGAACGAAGGGAAATCTTTATCATTGGCTTCTCGGTATCTTCGCGCAGGAAACAGGAGAAACAGACATTCTTGATGGTAAGAGGAATATTGACAAAACCTTCGCTATCGCCTTTGATGTAATTAAACTTACCTTGCTCAGCTTTTGTTAGTGTAATGAGCGCAGCGTTGCAATTCGAGTAAACAGTCATGTTCGACAATACATAGCCCATCAGGCGCAAACGGCTTTCGGAATAAGTGTTGTAAACCTTACGGTAAATATCATCCTTATCAATTCCTTTGGAAAGAAGTTCACTGATGATGAAATAAATCTCCCGATTGTTCGAGTTATAGGTAAAACCGCCGGTATCTGTCATCATACCTGTATAAATGCATTCGGCGCCTTGCTTAGAGATATCGCTGAAATAACCCATCCGGCAAATCAACCGGAATACCAGTTCGGAAGTAGAGGATATTTTAGGATAAGACATGGTTATCTTGCAGAATTCCTCAGGATACAGATGATGGTCGATCATTATCTTACGGGCAGAAGAAGCTGCTACGGCATCAGCCATATCATCAATGCGTTTCAATGCGTTGAAATCCAAGCAACAGATTACATCCGCTTCGGCAATCAGTTTGTCTGCAAAATCCTTGTAACGGTCGTACAGAAGAATGTCCTTGCTACCAGGCATCCACCGCAGAAAATCAGGGAAAGCATTGGGAACAATAACATTTACACTCTTTTCCTGTGAATTCAGAAAATGATATAATCCCAACGAAGAACCGATGGCATCTCCGTCCGGAGACACATGAGATACAATTACTATTTTGTCAGCTCGTTCAAACCATTTAGCAAAATGGTCTATCTTGGCTTGTTCTATTACTTTTGTCAACATACGCTTATACTTTATCGGGGTGCAAATGTACGATAAATCTTTGTACTTAGAGCAAAAAGCAAACAGAACCTTCTTCGGACAAAGAGATAAAACGTAAACCGAATTGCCTGCACTCTTCTTCAAGACTCTTTCTGCGGTATTCCGGGAGAGAAGCATCCAACAGGATACAACCGGGAGCAAAAAGTTTGACCAGTTCTTCCAGACGGCCGTCAAAACCTTTGCATAAGTAAAGATAATCGATTGTAAATAACGCAGAAACCGCCGATTTGTTCCGCCAGCGATTGTCTGTCACCATACATACGCGACACCCATGATAGGATAATATTTGTTGTCTACGAAAGAGTGCATCGGTACAACAATCACCGGTTATTTCTTCCGGCAATAAAAGACGGTGGTGATTCCAATAGTTAGCAGCAACCCGTTTCAAAAGTTTTTTGTCGGGTAGCGTATCGGCATAATTTATCCAAGAACGTCTGTCACCCCCAATGCAATGAACTGCCGGGCAACCACGTACATTATAAAAGACAAGACTCAAACGGGGACGGTCTACCCAAAACAGAGTTACATGAACAAGACTCAATAAAAGCATAAAAGAAAGACCGAGTATCAGATTTTTGTATCGCCGATTTATATAATAATAAATTAAGAGTGACAGAAAAACGTAAAATCCGAACACTTCCAACGGATAAAGCCATATTCCGTCAACCGATGAAAAAGGGAGTTGTTCTACCCACCGTACAAAAAGATTGAGAAATTCCAAAAGTTTTTTCACTCCCTCCGCCAGTTCTGTCTGAATCCAAGAGAACGGAGTAAGCAACAACATAAAAAGGGCAGCATAGAGAATGATAGTCACTAAAGGAACAACAACCAGATTAGTCAACAAAAAGTGGGTAGAGAAACGGGAGAAGTACAACATAACTAATGGAGCCGTCCCTATTTGCGCAACAAGAGACATACTCATCACTCCCCAAACGTACCTGCCTATCCTATTTTTTATGGTAAACAAGTGATAAAGGGGAGGCTGAACAAGCAGAATAAAAATCAATGCGACAAAAGAGAGTTGAAAGCCGACATCGAATACCCACGCCGGATGGCACAACAACATCAGCCATGCAGTGGCCGTCAGTGTATTCAAAGAGACGGGTTGGCGACCGAACAGACTGATTATCGCCCACAAAGAAAACATAGTTACCGCACGGACGACCGATGGTGAGAAACCTGTAAGAAAGGCAAAAAGCCACAACAAAATACAAAGAAAAACGATACGTATGCACCGCCCCACCTCTCCTCTTCCGGTCACAGGTTTCAAAAGAAAAAGAAGCAAAGCCGACAAAAGTCCGATATGCAAACCGGAAAGAGCGAGAATATGACTTGCACCTGCTACCGAATAACTTTCACGAACCGATTCGCTCAATTCCGTCTTATCACCTACAGTCAATGCGGAAAGTACTGTCAGTTCATCGCCTTCAAACCCTAATCTGCGATAAAGAGAGATTATTTTTTCCCGGCAATAAACGGCTGTATTTCCCCAATAAAGGGTATTCAAGCCGAAACCATATGCCTTTTCTCCGTCTGGTAAGAATAATAAAGAATCGGATGGTGAATGGAAAGACAGTAAAGTCCACTTTCCGGATGCTACATAGCCTGTTCCACTAATTCCTTTCCTTATCAGATAACGGGCATAATCGAATTCATCAAAGTTTTTATGGTTGGCAGGAGGAGAAATACGAGCGGAGACCAACAATTCGTCTCCGCTCTTTAATCGGGAAGCCGCCGAATCACGTTGCAGATAAAGGATTGATTTCCGTCCTACCGGATAAACACCTATCGAATTCCAATGTTCCTTTAATAGAACCTGACACAAATAAGTACGTTCTTTCGTTTGAGGCGTGCCTGTTATCAGCACACGGTAAACGGCTTCCTCTTTCGGAAAAGTATAATCGGTCACTTGTTGCAGTTGCCAAGTTATGCTAATCCATCCGCCTACAAAACAGAAAGCAAAGACAGGCACCGCGAAGCACCAGCGTAATGAATAACGTTCAATAAAATAAAAGCCTATGGACACACAAGCCAAAAGGCAAAAGGCGAGAATTCCCCAAAAGACTCCCGGCGAACATTCAAATAAACGGTCGCCACAAAAAACGCCTGCTATCCACGGAATAATCAGGCGTATGGATGAGTATTTATGAAGATAGAACGTACTCAACGCGTCAGTGGTTGAGGTACGCGGTCATAAATCCTGTTCATAACTACAAGTTGTGCAATTGGCAAATCATCTCTTCAGGATCGGGAACTCCAAAAACAGCATTACCTGCCACCAAAGCATCGGCTCCCGCCTCAACCAAACGTGCTCCTGTTTCGATATTGACGCCACCGTCCACTTCAATTAAGGCTTTTGAACCTGTCCGTTCTATCAACGCACGCAGTTCCCTAACTTTCTCTACCGAATGTTCTATGAACTTCTGTCCGCCGAATCCCGGATTAACACTCATGACAAGCACCATATATACATCTTGAATAATGTCTTGGAGCATAGCTACCGGAGTTGCCGGGTTGATTGTCACAGCAGGTTGCATTCCAGCTTCCTTGATTTGCTGAATCACCCTGTGCAGGTGTGGGCACGCTTCATAATGCACATTCATTATATGAGCACCCAACGCTTTCACTTCGGGAATGAACTTCTCCGGATTAACAATCATCAGATGTACATCCAAAGGTTTCTTACTCAGCTTCGCTACATACTTCAATACCGGAAAACCGAATGATATATTCGGGACAAATACCCCGTCCATAATATCAATATGTACCCATCCCGCTTCGCTACGGTTTACCATCTCAATATCTTTCGCCAAATTTCCGAAATCGGCGGAAAGAATGGAAGGAGCGATAATTGGTTTCATAACTCTTTTATTTTAGGTTCAGTTTATTTCATTTTACTTCCATCTGTCAGACGGTATCCGCGAAGCAGTTCATCCGTTTTCAGACGTTTTTTGCCGGGGAACTGTAGTGAAAGGATAGATATAAAACCGTCCGATACAGCCACTTTTATGTATTTCTTTCCATCCGTCATGACTGTTCCGGCCGGCAACTGATGCAGTTCGACAATCTTTTCCGTCTCGAAGATTTTCACGACTACAGTTTCACCTTCGGGAGTGTTCAGTTCGCTCCAGGCGGCAGGATAAGGAGAGAGTCCGCGAATAAAGTCATAGACATTCTTCACCGGTCGGTTCCAGTCAATCCGGCAGGTGTCTTTAAATATCTTCGGAGCCGGACGAAGTTCGCCCACCACAGCCATTTCTTCTTGAGGTATCGACTTTACCGTGCCTTCCAAGATTGCATCAACCGTTTCAACAACCAACTTTCCGCCTAACAGCATCAGTTTATCGTGCACCACTTCCACATTATCCGTATCCGCAATAGGCACACGGACTTGCTGAATCACTTCCCCGGTGTCTATCTCATGTTTCAGGAAGAAAGTAGTGATACCTGTTTCCGTATCGCCGTTTATCACTGCCCAGTTGATGGGGGCGGCTCCGCGATATTGAGGAAGCAAAGACGCATGGAGATTGAAAGTTCCTAACCGTGGCATATTCCACACTACTTCCGGCAACATACGGAAGGCGACTACAATCTGTAAATCGGCTTTCCATTCACGCAACGCCTCCACAAACGCCTCATCTTTTAGCTTCTCCGGTTGGAGCAATGGCAAATTCTGTTCAAGTGCGTATTGCTTAACCGGAGAGTATTGTATTTTATGTCCGCGTCCTGCCGGTTTGTCGGGCATGGTTATCACACCCACCACATTATAACCACCTTCTACTAACTGTTTCAGGGCTTCTACCGCAAAATCGGGAGTACCCATATATACTATTCTTAAATCTTCTTTCTTCATAATCTTAACAATGTTATAGATACGGGTTAGTCTTCCGAGAAATGCACCAGCACTTGCCGGTATGAGTTGAATATTTTCGATTTAGAGACAAATCCCTCGTAACGTCCTTCCTCATCCACAACCGGAAGATTCCAGGCTTTAGTATCGTCAAACGTCTGCATCACTTGTTCCATCCCATCCGTATTGTATATCTTGGCAGGAGCGGATGTCATCAATTTATTGACGGTAAAACGATGGTAAAGTTCTTGCCGGAACATAATGTTACGGATATCGTCAAGCAGGACAATACCCAACAGTTCGCCAGTTTTCTTATCCGTCACGGGGAACACATTCCGATGAGAAGCAGCAATGCCTTTCACCAATTCGCCCAAATCCATTTCGGGATGCACAACCACAAAATCCTTTTCCACCACATTCTCCATTTTCATCAGTGTCAGCACCGCCTTGTCTTTGTGATGTGTCAGCAATTGCCCCCTCTTTGCCAAACGCATGGAGTAAATACTATGAGGTTCAAACGCGATAATCGTCAGATACGAGCTGACGGATACAATCATCAACGGAAGGAACAAATCATATCCGCCGGTCAGTTCGGCTATCAGAAACACTCCGGTCAAAGGTGCGTGCATAACGCCGCTCATTACCCCTGCCATTCCCATCAAAGCAAAATTCTTCTCGGGCAAATAGACAGAGAACGCAAAGTCATTACTAAAATGCGAGAACACAAATCCGGCAATACACCCCAGGTAAAGCGAAGGAGCAAAGATACCTCCACAACCGCCACCACCGTTCGTTGCGCTGGATGCAAACACTTTCAGCAGAATAATCAGCATCAGATATACCAAGAGCAGACTACCATAGCCATAGAATATCGAATTGTTCATGACCGTATCCCACTCCTCGGCAGACGTACCGTTCAGCAGAAGATTAATCGTGTCGTATCCTTCGCCGTAGAGAGGTGGGAAAAGGAAAATCAACACGCTCAACATCGCACCCCCGAAGGCTAATTTTTTATAAGGATTATTGAGTTTGCCGAAAACACCTTCCACCGAGTTCATGCTACGGGTGAAGTAGAGAGAAATCAGTCCGCAAAAGATACCCAACAGAATAACGTAAGGAATACGTTCCAACTCAAACGGCTGGTCGAGATGAAACTTGAACATGGCTTCCGTACCGGTAGTTATATAAGAAACGGTAGCCGCCGTCACAGCCGAAATCAGCAAAGGGAGCAACGAAGACATGGTGAGGTCGATCATCAGCACTTCCAGCGTAAATACCAGTCCGGCAATCGGGGCTTTAAAGATACCGGCAACGGCACCTGCCGCTCCGCAACCGACAAGTAACATCAGCGTACGGTGCTCCATCTTGAATATGCTTCCCAAATTGGAGCCGATGGCAGAACCCGTCAAAACAATCGGCGCCTCCGCTCCTACCGAACCACCGAACCCGATGGTAATCGCACTGGCAATGATAGACGACCATATGTTATGCCGCTTGATTCGCCCCTTTCTGCGGGAAATTGCATATAAAATCTTGGTAACTCCATGACTGATATCGTCCTTGACAATGTTGCGCACAAACCAGCCCGCCAGGAAAATTCCGACAACCGGATATACCAGATACAGGTAGTTGGCTTCCGTTACATTAAAATTATCAGTCAAGAAATTCTGTATCTGATGGATAAAGAACTTCAATATCAAAGCTGCAAACGCTGTGAAGATTCCGACCAGGAAACTTAATATCAGGATAAACTGCTTTTCCTTTATATTAGCTTCCCGCCACTTGATGCAACGCTGTAATAAACTCTGTTTTTCCTCTTTCATTATTCACGAATTATCTTAATCACTCCACCTTTGTCCAACTTAATAATACTTGAAGGTTTCGGCCGGTTCATATCATCCTGACGGAAGCTTACGATATAATCTACCGCCGATTTGATTTCATCGCTGATTTCGCTGAAATTGGCAGCACCGGGCTGCCCGCTCACATTCGCCGATGTAGAGACAATCGCTTTACGGAACCGTTGACAGAGGCGTTTTGAGAACTCCTCGTTTGTGACGCGTATGCCCACACTTCCGTCTTCCGCCAACAGATTCGGAGCCAAATTACGTGCACCAGAATAAATTATCGTCAACGGCTTGTCGGCAACTTCAATCAAGTCCCATGCTACATTGGGTACATCCTGTACATAAAAATCCACCTTCACAGGAGTATCTACCAACACAAGCATCGCCTTGCTGTCCGCACGTTTCTTTATCTCATATACACGACGCACCGCCTCTTCGTTAGTCGCGTCGCAGCCTATTCCCCAAACGGTATCAGTAGGATAAAGGATGACTCCCCCTTCATTCATCACCTGACAGGCTTTTTTAATATCTTCTATCATTTCTTGGTTAATTTCTGTTGAGAATAACACGCAAAAGTACTAATTTTGCGCCGAATTCAAAAAGATTAAGTGAAAACAATGGAAGAAATCGTATTTCACCACACATTACCTATTCAGTTGCGCTTCAATGACGTAGATAAATTCGGGCACGTCAACAACACCGTTTATTTCTCTTTTTATGATTTGGGAAAGACCGAATACTTCGCCTCGGTATGTCCGGGCGTAGATTGGGAGAAGATGGGTATCGTTGTCGTTCATATCGAAGCGGACTTCGTCAAGCAGATTTTCGCATCAGACCATATTGCCGTGCAAACGGCCGTCTCCAAGATAGGCACCAAGAGTTTTCATCTGGTCCAACGGGTGATTGATACGGAAACGAACGAGATAAAATGCATCTGCAAGTCTGTCATGGTGACTTTCGACTTGGAAAAGCATGAGTCTATGCCACTGACTGAGGAGTGGATAGAGGCGATATGCAAATACGAAGAACGGGATTTGCGATAAACATTCCGTCTGAGCCTTATTGGGCGGTAAAGCAGCAGTCCATATATAGCCCGAAGATAAAGCCATTATAAGTTGCCCACGAAATATTTTCATCATATCTTCTCCCACTTCCGGTTTTTTTCGTACTTTTACCCCTCGTTGAAAAGAAGTGCCTTTCTCAACCCTTGAGAACAGAAAAGAAAAAAGCAATATATAAGAATGAATCACAAATGGAATTATCGACCCATTACACCCGAACAGACAGAAATAAGCCAGACATTGGCACAAGAATTGGGGATTAGCCCGATACTCGGACAACTTTTGGTGCAACGGGGAATTACAAAGCCAACAGATGCCAAGAAATTCTTCCGCCCGCAATTGCCCGACCTGCATGACCCATTCCTGATGAGGGATATGGATATTGCAGTAGAACGTCTGAACAGGGCGATGGGAAAGAAAGAACGTATTCTAATTTATGGAGATTATGACGTAGACGGTACTACCGCCGTGGCACTGGTCTACAAGTTTATCCAACAGTTCTATTCGAACCTTGATTATTACATACCCGACCGTTACAACGAGGGGTATGGGATTTCTAAAAAGGGAGTGGACTATGCCGCAGAAACCGGCGTAGGCTTAATTATTGTGCTCGACTGTGGAATAAAAGCAGTAGAGGAAGTGACGTATGCCAAAGAGAAAGGTATTGATTTTATCATCTGCGACCACCATGTGCCGGACGATATACTCCCGCCTGCCGTAGCTATTCTGAACGCCAAACGCCCGGACAACACCTATCCGTACACGCACCTTTCAGGATGCGGCGTCGGTTTCAAGTTCATGCAAGCCTTCGCTATCAGTAACGGTATCGAGTTTCACCACCTGATTCCGTTGCTTGACATTGTGGCGGTCAGCATTGCATCAGACATCGTTCCGATTATGGGCGAGAACCGCATTCTTGCTTTTCACGGGTTGAAGCAGTTGAACAGCAATCCGAGCATCGGGATGAAAGCCATTATCGATGTATGCGGACTTTCCGAAAAAGAAATTACAGTCAGCGATATCGTGTTCAAAATCGGTCCGCGCATCAATGCATCGGGACGTATCCAAAACGGAAAAGAGGCGGTCGACCTGCTGACGGAGAAAGACTTCTCGGCTGCACTTGAGAAAGCCGGACAAATCAATCAGTATAACGAGACACGGAAAGACCTCGACAAGAGCATGACGGAAGAGGCAAACAGAATCGTCGCCCATTTGGAAGGACTGGCCGACCGCCGCTCTATCGTTCTTTATAACGAAGAGTGGCACAAAGGTGTAATCGGTATCGTGGCTTCCCGCCTGACGGAAGTCTACTATCGTCCTGCCGTGGTGCTGACCCGCACGGACGATATGGCAACGGGGTCGGCACGTTCCGTCTCCGGTTTCGATGTGTACAAAGCGATTGAGCATTGCCGCGACCTGTTGGAGAACTTCGGCGGACACACTTATGCTGCCGGATTATCCATGAAAGTGGAGAATGTGGCTGCCTTCACCAAGCGGTTTGAGGAATATGTCTCACAGCATATCCTACCGGAACAGACGAGTGCCGTCATTGACATTGATGCCGAGATTGATTTCAGAGACATCTCTCCCAGGTTCTTCAACGACCTGAAAAAATTCAATCCTTTCGGTCCCGACAACATCAAACCTATCTTCTGCACGCACCATGTGTATGACTACGGAACAAGCAAAGTGGTAGGACGCGACCAGGAACACATCAAGCTCGAACTGGTGGATAACAAATCGAACAACGTCATGAACGGTATCGCATTCGGGCAAAGTTCGCACGTGCGGTACATCAAGACCAAACGTTCGTTCGACATCTGCTACACCATCGAAGAGAACACCCACAAACGGGGTGAAGTACAACTTCAAATCGAAGACATCAAACCGATTGAGTAAGTATCAGGAGATATTAAAACAATACTGGGGTTATGACTCTTTCCGCGACTTGCAGGAAGAGATCATTACCAGTATCGGCGAAGGCAGAGATACGTTGGGACTGATGCCTACCGGCGGCGGAAAGTCCATCACCTTTCAGGTTCCCGCCCTCGCCCAAGAGGGGATTTGTATCGTCATCACTCCCCTCATCGCCCTGATGAAAGACCAGGTACACAATCTGCGCAAACGCGGTATCAAGGCACTCGCCGTATATTCGGGTATGACCCGGCAGGAGATTATCACCGCACTCGAAAACTGCATCTTCGGCAACTACAAATTCCTCTATATCTCTCCGGAACGTTTGGATACGGAAATATTCCGCACCAAGCTCCGTTCCATGAAAGTCTCCATGATAACGGTAGACGAAAGCCACTGTATCTCGCAATGGGGATACGATTTCCGCCCCGCCTACCTGAAGATAGCGGAAATACGGGAACTTCTGCCGGGAGTTCCGGTGCTGGCACTCACCGCGACCGCAACTCCGGCAGTGGTAAAAGACATCCAGGAACGGCTGAATTTCGAGAAAGGGAATGTCTTCCGCATGAGTTTCGAACGGAAGAATTTAGCATACATCGTCCGCAAGACAGACAACAAGACAAGCGAACTGCTGCATATCCTGCGAAAAATAGAAGGCAGCGCCATTGTCTATGTGCGCAACAGACGGCGCACCAAAGAAATCACCGAACTGTTGGTGAACGAAGATATTACTGCCGACTTCTACCATGCCGGGCTCGACAATGCCGTAAAAGACCTCCGGCAAAAGCGTTGGCAAAACGGGGAAGTCCGCGTGATGGTGGCAACAAACGCCTTCGGGATGGGTATCGACAAGCCCGATGTCCGCATTGTGCTGCACCTCGACTTGCCCGATTCGCCCGAAGCCTACTTCCAGGAGGCGGGACGTGCGGGAAGAGACGGTAAGAAGGCCTATGCCGTCATCCTATACGCCAAGTCGGACAAGACAACCCTGCACAAACGGATAGCGGATACTTTCCCCGACAAAACGTACATACTCGATGTCTACGAGCATCTGCAATATTATTACCAGATGGCAATGGGAGACGGCTTCCAGTGTGTGCGCGAATTCAACCTCGAAGAGTTTTGCCGGAAGTTCAAATACTTCCCGGTCCCGGTAGACAGTGCACTGAAGATATTGACTCAAGCCGGTTACCTGGAATACACAGACGAGCAGGACAACGCTTCGCGCATCCTTTTCACGCTTCGCCGGGATGAGTTGTACAAGTTGTACGAAATGGGGCCGGAAGCGGAAGCGTTGATACAAATCATCCTCCGTATGTACACAGGGGTATTTACGGATTATGCTTATATCAACGAAGCATCCCTCGCCCTCCGCACCGGACTGACTCGCGAGCAAATCTACAACATATTGGTGACGCTGACCAAACGGCGCATCGTAGATTACATTCCTCGCAAAAAGACACCTTATATTATATACGCGCGCGAGCGGCAGGAGCTTCGTTTCGTACACATCCCCCCCTCGGTCTATGAAGAGCGCAAGGCACGCTACGAAGCACGCATCCAGGCAATGGAAACGTATGTCGGCTCAGAGAATGTATGCCGCAGCCGGATGCTGCTCCGCTATTTCGGAGAGGAAAACAAGCACAACTGCGGGCAATGCGATGTCTGCCTCAGCCACCGTGCGACGAATGCTTCCTCCGAAGTCGCCTTTGAAGAACTGAAGCAGCAAATCAGCGCATTGCTCCTCCAGCGCCCGTCATCTCCCAAAGAGATAGCCGTTCAATTAACAGCAGAAAGAGAGGACGTTGCCGAGGCCATCCGCAGCCTGTTGGACGAGGGCACTTTGAAGATGGAGGACGGAATATTACATATTTCGAAATAAGTTACTACATTTGCAGACAAACTCAAAAACAACATATCATGCCGAACTTCTTTAAATCTTTCTTCTCCGGAAAAACGGAAACTCCGGAAAGCGAAAAGCAGAAAAACGAACAGAAAAGATTCGAGATTTTCAAATACGACGGTCTGCGTGCACAACGCATGGGACGTCCGGATTATGCCGCAAAATGTTTCACCGAAGCGCTTGCCATCGAAAAGGATTTCGAGACGATGGGCTATCTCGCGCAACTCCACATCCAGACAGGGGAGACAACCGAAGCACGCCAACTGCTGGAGCAAATGGTCGAGATGGAACCGCACATCGCCCATACTTTCCTGACACTGGCAAACGTATGCTTTATCCTGGAAGATTACCGGGCGATGGAGGAGGCTGCCAACAAGGCGGTTGCCCTTGAAGCAGAGAACGCCGTGGCGCATTACCTCATAGGCAAAGCCCGCAAGGGGCAGAACGACGCACTGATGACTATCGCCCACCTCACCAAAGCAATCACCCTGAAAGACGATTTCATCGAAGCCCGCCTGCTGCGTGCGGAGACGTTGCTGCAACTAAGACAGTACAACGAAACAATGGAGGACGTTGATGCAGTCCTTGCATTGAATCCGGAAGAGGAAACCGCCATCCTCCTGCGGGGAAAAGTGAAAGAAGCCAACGGGCAGACGGAGGAAGCGGAAGCGGACTATCACCTTGTGACGGAAATAAATCCTTTCAACGAGCAGGCCTATCTCTATGCAGGGCAGCTCTATATCAACCAAGACAGACTGCCGGAAGCTATCGGGCTCTTTGACGAGGCCATCGAACTGAATCCGAATTTCGCAGAAGCCTACAAAGAACGCGGGCGTGCCAGGCTGCTGAACGGAGATAAAGACGGCTCGGTGGAAGACATGAAGAAATCGCTCGAACTGAATCCGAAAGAAGAAGCCGTACTGAACGGAGAATTCAGGACTCAAGGAATAAAGCAAGAGGCGATTCCGGGTATCTTTTAAAGATATTGTACTCTCCTCCCCTCCGAAAGCCTGTCCAATTTTTATTTGGACAGGCTTTTCTGTTTCACCCAAGCGGTTCCTTCGGCAGTTTCAAGGCTTGAAACTGTAGTTTCAACAGGGATGGAACTAAAGTTTCTCCCTTATGAAACCAGAGTTTCAACCCGTATGAAACTTTAGTTCCATACGGACGAAACAAACGTGAAACTCCTATTTCGCAACACGCCTTAACGTATATCGGACGTACACGCCGGCCTCCGAAGAGCGCCGGCTGCCAGTCGCCGTGTCCGACGACGGGAGTAGAAATGCAATCAAATAAGCGATTTGAACGACATATTTCTATCAATTCCCCACAAAAAAGACAAACTTCCGATGAAAATTGCAAATAAAAAACGTTTTTTTATTTGCACAATAAGATAAAAGCGTTACTTTTGCCCCCGAAATAAAAAACAAAGTTCGTATGAAATCATTTACTTATGCATATTACTTCTTTTTTTACTTTTACTTTAGCAGCAAAGTAGAGCGGGAGTTTGTATGTATCAAGTGACAGTGATGCTTAAGGACAGAATAAAGAAATCAATCATATGAATCCCGCTCCGATACGGACGCGGGATTTTTTTATAATACATCGTCAAGACAATGAAAAAGATAGCTATTCAAGGAACACTCGGCTCTTATCACGACATCGCCGCACACAAATATTTCGAAGGAGAAGAGATAGAGCTAATCTGTTGCGCCACCTTCGAAGACGTGTTTGCCTCCATACGCAGAGACAGCCAGGTCATCGGGATGCTCGCCATCGAGAATACGATTGCCGGAAGCCTGCTACACAACAACGAGTTGCTGAGGCAGAGCGGCACGCAGATTATCGGCGAATACAAACTGCGCATCTCGCACAGCTTCGTCTGCCTGCCCGACGAAAGCTGGGAAGACCTGACGGAAGTCAACTCCCACCCCATCGCCCTGATGCAGTGCCGCGATTTCCTGAACCAGCACCCGCAACTGAAAGTGGTGGAAGGCGAAGACACGGCACGCAGCGCAGAGACCATCAAGAACGGTAACCTGAAAGGACACGCCGCCATCTGCTCCAAAGCAGCTGCCGAGCGCTACGGAATGAAAGTGTTGCAGGAGGGCATCGAGACAAACAAGCACAACTTCACCCGTTTCCTCGTCGTTGCCGACCCCTGGCAGGCGGACGAACTGCGGCAGCACCACGCCGCCACTGCCAACAAGGCAAACATGGTGTTCACACTGCCGCACACGGAAGGCAGCCTGTCGCAAGTGCTCTCCATCCTCTCGTTCTACAACATCAACCTCACCAAGATACAGTCGTTGCCGATTATCGGACGCGAATGGGAATATCAGTTTTACGTCGACGTGACCTTCAACGACTATCTGAGATACAAGCAATCCATTGCAGCCATCACTCCACTGACCAAAGAACTTAAATTATTAGGCGAATATGCAGAAGGAAAATCAAACCTATAGAATCGCTCCCGCCGAACGGCTGGCAAGCGTAAGCGAATACTACTTCTCAAAGAAACTGAAAGAGGTAGCACAGATGAATGCGGAAGGGAAAGAGGTCATCAGCCTGGGTATCGGCAGTCCCGATATGCCGCCTTCGGAAAAGACCATCGAAACCTTGTGCGACAACGCCCGCGACCCCAACGCCCACGGGTATCAGCCGTATGTGGGTATTCCCGAACTTCGCAAAGGGTTTGCAGCCTGGTACCGTCGCTGGTATGGAGTCGAGCTGAACCCGAATACGGAAATACAGCCGTTGATTGGCTCGAAAGAGGGAATCCTCCACGTCACGCTGGCTTTTGTGAACCCGGGCGAACAGGTGTTGGTTCCGAATCCGGGGTATCCTACCTACACTTCACTGAGCAGGATACTCGGCGCCGAAGTCATCCACTACGACTTGAAAGAGGACGACGGCTGGATGCCCGACTTCGAGACACTGGAAAAGATGGATTTAAGCCGCGTGAAACTGATGTGGACCAATTATCCGAATATGCCGACAGGCGCAAACGCAACGCCCGGACTGTACGAGCGTCTTGTCGACTTCGCCCGCCGGAAGAATATCGTGATTGTGAACGACAATCCGTACAGCTTCATACTCAACGACCACCCCGCCAGCATTCTCAGTGTGCCGGGAGCGAAGGAGTGTTGCATCGAATTCAACTCCATGAGCAAGAGCCACAATATGCCGGGCTGGCGCATCGGTATGTTGGCTTCCAATGCGGAATTCGTGCAATGGATACTGAAGGTGAAAAGCAACATCGACAGTGGAATGTTCCGCGCCATGCAACTGGCTGCGGCAACTGCGCTCGAAGCGGAGACCGACTGGTACGAAGCCAACAACGCCAACTACCGCAACCGCCGCCAACTCGCCGGAGAGATTATGCAGACATTGGGCTGCACCTACGACGAACAGCAAGTGGGAATGTTCCTCTGGGGGAAAATCCCTGTATCCTGCAAGGACGTGGAGGAGCTGACGGAGAAGGTATTGCACCAGGCAAGGGTATTCATCACACCGGGATTTATCTTCGGCAGCAACGGAGCGAGATACATCCGCATTTCTCTCTGCTGCAAAGAGGACAAACTGGCGGAAGCACTGGAAAGAATCAAAAGGCTCTGACCGCTTCCCGCCGCTCAAACAATCATTTCGTACAACAATAAAAACAACTAAGCATATGGAACTCGAATCAATTTTATTACCGGGTCTCGAAACCAAAAGACCGGTTGTGATTGCCGGCCCGTGTAGCGCGGAAACCGAAGAACAAGTGATGGACACCGCCAGACAACTGGCAGCCAAAGGGCAAAAGATATTCCGCGCCGGAATCTGGAAACCGCGTACCAAACCGGGTGGTTTTGAAGGAATCGGCGTAGAGGGACTCGCCTGGCTGAAACGGGTGAAAAAGGAGACGGGAATGTACGTCGCTACCGAAGTGGCAACTGCCAAGCACGTCTACGAGGCCTTGAAGGCAGGTATCGATATTCTTTGGGTAGGCGCACGCACCACCGCCAATCCTTTCGCCGTACAGGAAATCGCCGATGCGCTGAAAGGTGTCGATATCCCCGTATTGGTCAAGAATCCCGTCAATCCCGACCTGGAACTGTGGATTGGTGCGCTGGAACGCATCAACAACGCAGGCCTGAAACGCCTGGGCGCCATCCATCGCGGCTTCAGCAGCTACGACAAGAAGATTTACCGCAATCTTCCCCAATGGCACATTCCCATCGAACTGCGCCGCCGCATCCCCAACCTGCCCATCTTCTGCGACCCGAGCCACATAGGCGGCAAACGCGAACTGGTAGCTCCGCTTTGCCAGCAGGCAATGGACTTGAATTTCGACGGTCTGATTGTAGAAAGCCACTGCAACCCGGACTGTGCGTGGAGCGATGCTTCGCAACAGGTGACGCCGGATGTGCTCGACTACATCCTCAATATGTTGGTTATCCGCACGGAAACCCAGTCGACGGAGAGCCTGAGCCTGCTGCGCAAGCAGATTGACGAGTGCGACGACAACATCATCCAGGAACTTTCGAAGAGAATGCGCATTGCCCGCGAAATCGGTACGTTCAAGAAAGAGCACAACATCACGGTGTTGCAGGCGGGACGTTACAACGAAATTCTCGAAAAACGCGGAATGCAGGGAGAACAATGCGGAATGGACGCTGAGTTTATGAAGAAAATCTTCGAAGCCATTCACGAAGAATCCGTCCGCCAACAGATAGAGATTATCAACAAGTGAAAGGGGGATGGACAGCCAATCACCCATAACCAACCGTTAATCATTACCCAACGTGAGAATATTAATCCTCGGAGCCGGAAAAATGGGCTCCTTCTTTACCGACATAGTAAGTTTCCAGCACGAAACGGCAGTGTACGATGTCAATCCGCACCAGTTGCGTTTCGTCTACAACACCTACCGTTTCACGACGCTGGAAGAAATCAAGGAGTTCGAACCGGAACTGGTCATCAACGCCGTCACAGTGAAATATACATTGGATGCTTTCCGCAACGTACTGCCCGTATTACCCAAAGACTGCATCATCAGCGACATCGCCTCTGTAAAGACAGGGCTGAAAAAGTTCTACGAAGAGAGCGGCTTCCGTTTTGTTTCGAGCCACCCGATGTTCGGCCCCACCTTTGCCAGCCTCAGTAACCTGAGCAGCGAAAACGCCATCATCATCAGCGAAGGCGACCACTTGGGAAAGGTTTTCTTCAAAGACCTCTACCAAACATTGCGGCTGAATATCTTCGAATATACATTCGACGAGCACGACGAGACGGTGGCCTACTCGCTCTCCATCCCGTTCGTGTCGACCTTTGTATTTGCTGCGGTAATGAAACATCAGGAAGCTCCAGGAACCACGTTCAAGAAGCATATGGCTATCGCCAAAGGCCTGCTGGGCGAAGACGACTATCTGCTTCAGGAAATCCTGTTCAACCCACGCACTCCGGGACAGGTGGCAAATATCCGTACCGAGTTGAAGAACCTTCTTGAAATCATCGAGAACAGGGATGCGGAAGGAATGAAAAAGTATCTGACGAAAATCCGGGAAAAGATTAAATAGCAGCACAGCGTGTTTCATGTTCCTTGCAACAAAGTCTAAAAGAACCGTACTTTCCGCTTTTTATATATATTTTTATATGTAACTTTGCGGTCGCCAAAATGAAATCACAGAAGAAAAGGAAGAATGATAGACCAAGTTACCATCGACCGGATATTGGACGCGGCACAGATTATGGATGTCGTTTCGGACTTTGTCACCCTGCGCAAGCGTGGTGTCAACTACGTTGGTCTGTGTCCGTTCCACAGTGACAAGACGCCTTCTTTCTACGTTTCGCCCGCCAAAGGGCTTTGCAAATGCTTTGCTTGCGGCAAAGGCGGAAACGCAGTGCACTTCATCATGGAACACGAACAGATGTCTTATCCCGAAGCCCTGAAATACCTTGCCAAGAAATACAACATCGAAGTCAAGGAACGGGAACTGAGCGATGAGGAGAAGTTTGCAGAAAGCGAACGCGAAAGTCTGTTTATTGTCAATAACTTCGCACGCGATTACTTTCAGCATATTCTGAAGAACCATATCGACGGCCGCAGCATCGGTATGGCTTACTTCCGCAACCGGGGCTTCCGCGACGATATTATCGAGAAGTTCCAGTTGGGCTACTGTACCGACAGTCACGACGCCTTTGCCAACGAGGCCATACGGAAAGGATATAAGAAGGAGTATCTGGTAAAGACCGGGCTTTGCTACGAGACGGACGACCATCGCTTGCGCGACCGTTTTTGGGGACGTGTCATCTTTCCCGTTCATACGCTTTCCGGCAAGGTGGTTGCCTTTGGCGGACGTGTGCTTGCCAGCGCCACCAAAGGGGTGAAAGTGAAATACGTCAACTCGCCCGAATCGGATATTTATCATAAGAGCAACGAATTATACGGTATCTACTTTGCCAAGCAGGCGATTGTAAAACAAGACCGTTGTTTCTTGGTTGAGGGTTACACGGATGTTATTTCCATGCACCAATCGGGTATAGAGAACGTTGTCGCTTCTTCGGGAACTGCTCTTACGCCGGGGCAAATCCGTATGATTCACCGGTTCACCAACAACATGACGGTGCTCTACGACGGCGATGCGGCGGGTATCAAGGCTTCTATCCGAGGTATCGATATGCTGCTCGAGGAGGGGATGAACATTAAAGTCTGCCTGCTACCCGACGGCGATGACCCGGACTCTTTCGCCCGCAAACACAACTCGGCGGAATTCCAAGCCTTCATATCGGAACATGAGACGGACTTTATCCGCTTCAAAACCAACTTGCTGCTGGAAGATGCGGGCAGAGACCCTATCAAGCGGGCAGAACTGATTGGCAACTTAGTACAAAGCATCTCTGTCATACCGGAAGCGATTGTACGCGATGTCTACATCAAAGAGTGTGCCCAACTGCTGCACGTGGAAGATAAACTGCTCGTATCGGAAGTTGCCAAAAGACGGGAAACACAAGCCGAGAAACGAGCCGAGCAGCACGAGCGCGACCGCCGGATTGCGCAAAGGAATGCTTCAACGGCACAGCAAGGACAGGCAGAGCCGGCCAATGGAAACACACCCGCACTCGACAGCAATACTCCGTTGCCGCCGGAAGTTGCCGAAGCCGGATATACCGAAGCATCTTTCCCGCCACAAGCAGACAACTATGCTTCTTTTATCCCTCAGGAAGGAAAAGAGGGACAGGAGTTCTATAAATTTGAACGGCTGATATTGCAGGCGGTAGTGCGCCACGGTGAGAAAGTCATGTGCAACCTGACGGATGAAGAGGGAAACGAAATTCCGGTAACCGTCATAGAGTATGTTGTCAACGATTTGAAGGAGGATGATTTGGCTTTCCACAATCCGTTGCACCGCCAGATGTTGTCGGAAGCAGCGGCACATATGCATGATTCGGGCTTCATCGCGGAACGTTATTTCCTGGCACACCCCGACCCGGTAATCAGCAAACTGAGTGTCGACCTGATTAATGTCCGCTATCAGCTCAGCAAATACCACTCCAAGTCGCAAAAGATTGTAACGGACGAGGAACGGCTCTACGAGTTGGTTCCCACACTGATGATTAATTTCAAATATGCCATCGTGAAGGAGGAGTTAAAGCATATGCTCCAAGCCTTGCAAGACCCGGCTTTGGCTCACGATAATGAGAAGTGCGATTCGCTAATGTCGCGCTATAATGACCTGAGAGCGGTGCAAAACATCATGGCAAAACGTCTGGGCGACCGCGTTGTTTTGCGCTAATCCCCCCTCTTAAGGCGGGAAACCTGTTTATACCCGCCCGTGCCGAATAAGATTCATAAATTCTTCACGCGTCTTTGCCTGATTGAAAGCACCGGTAAAGTCTGAAGTAGTCGTAATGGAATTCTGTTTTTCCACCCCACGCATCTGCATACACATATGCTTAGCTTCTACCACAACCATTACTCCCAATGGATTGAGCGTTTCCTGGATGCACTCTTTGATTTGCAGCGTCATGCGCTCCTGCACTTGCAGGCGGTGAGAGAAGATATCGACTACGCGGGCTATCTTGCTAAGTCCGGTGATGTAGCCGTTGGGGATGTAAGCCACGTGCGCTTTTCCGTAGAAAGGCAACATATGATGTTCGCAAAGAGAAAAAAAATCAATGTCTTTGACAATCACCATCTGACTGTATTCTTCCTTGAATTTGGCGGAACGGAGCACTTCGTGAGGGTCCATATGGTAACCTTTCGTCAAGCTCAACATCGCTTTGGCCACCCGTTCGGGCGTTTTCAACAACCCTTCCCGTCCGGCATCTTCACCCAACAAGGTTATAATACTGTGATAATGATTTTTCAACTCTTCCAGATTCGGAGAGACAATTTCTTCTTTTCCTAACATGATAGATTTATAAAGGGATATTAATCTGAGCTCTTACAATAGAAACTTCTTTAAACAAACCGGTAGCCTTCAACCGACGCATCATCGCATCCGCTTCTTCAATGCTTCTGAAATCGCCTACGCGGCAAAGCCAACGGGGCGGAGTGAACGAGGTATATATCGGCAATTCCGGAAAATGCTGTTTGATGCGTGCAGCTACATGATGAGCATCGTTCTTGGCCTGACGGGTATTGTTACCGGCATACGCCTGTATCCGGTAGCCGGAAGTTTTTATTACTTTATGTTCACCCGTCGCAGAACGCTCCACACCTATCAAAGCTCCGATACGAGGGTCTTGATGAATGGTCACTTTTCCCTGGCCCGGCACTGCACGTTCCAAACTTTTGACAATGCTTTGTGCTTGCAGACCGGCACTTGCCGTCAAGACCAACAATAAAGTAAGTAAAGCTATTTTTTTCATTTTATAAAAGAACTGGTTTCACCACAGATTGCACAGATTGACACGGATTATCCATAACAGGAAGAAAGAAATCTGCGCGAATCCGTGTAATCCGTGGTGAAAAAAGTGAAAGTTAATTATGCGTTAAATGCATCGATGATACCTTTGAAGTCGGATACTTTCAGAGCAGCACCACCAATCAAACCACCGTCAACGTCCGAATTAGCAAACAATTCTTTAGCGTTAGAAGGCTTGCAGCTACCACCGTAAAGGATAGAAGTATTGTCTGCAATTTCTTTGCCGTACTTGTCAGCAACAATCGAACGGATGAAAGCGTGGATTTCCTGTGCCTGCTCAGGAGTAGCAGTCTTGCCTGTACCGATAGCCCAAACCGGTTCGTAAGCCAGGATAACCTTAGAGAAGTCTTCGGCAGACAGAGAGAATACAGATTCCATCTGAGCGGCAACCACTTCGTTCTGCTTGTTAGCTTCGCGTTCTTCCAAAACCTCACCGATACAGAAAATCGGAGTCAGGCCGTTAGCCAAAGCCAATTTTACTTTCTCTTCGAGGATAGCAACAGTTTCGCCATAATATGCACGACGTTCCGAGTGACCCAGAATTACATATTTAGCACCGGTAGAAGCTACCATTTCAGCAGAAACTTCACCTGTATATGCACCGGATACCTTGTCTGCACAGTTTTCAGCACCTACACCGATTTTAGCAGCGTCTACCAACGGAGTAACAGAAGCCAGGTGGATAAACGGAGTACAGATGATTACATCACAGTTGGGCTTTTCGTTAGCCAATGCTTCGTTCAGTTCTTTAGCCAAAGCGATACCCTCTTGAAGGGTTTTGTTCATTTTCCAGTTTCCTGCAACAATGTTCTTTCTCATTTTGTTTTCTTTATTTAAAGGGTTAATAAATTTACTGTTCTTTTATTTCCGTTTCACTCTCCGACGGTTTAGGGCTGACGGATTTCCGTTCTTTGCGACGGACAATCAGAACATCGGTTCCCAATATCAGCAGCAACGGAATTATAAACCACAAGAATACATATCCTATCGTGTGGACATCACTTTTCACTTTCTGCTGTCCCAACGACAGATTTTCCAGTTTGTCGGTCAATACATATTCGTCCGGTATGTCCTCGTCGCTCCATTTATTCAGAATCGTTCCGTTCTTTATCAGCATCAATCCCGGATTGGAACGAATCATCGTTTTCAGTGTTATGTCGTCCATCTGGCAGAAAGGATATTCCGCTCCGGTCTTGTCTTTCCAAAGTTCTATCTGTTCCTCGGGCGAAGAAGTCAAGCAATAGAATCCGTAACCATGCTCCACCGAGTAATCGTATATTTCATTAATCAAGTCGATATTACTGTCATCCGCCTCCTCAATCCGGTGGGCAACTAACAGGAAAGTATATCCCATATCGGTCAGCACATTTTCCGTTATATCATTTCCCGTACTCAAGTCTATCATCGAAAAGTCATGGATAGCCGGCTCATAACCTTTTTCCTTGAGCACCGTACGCGTATCGACAAATGTCCATGTGCTGTCGGGGTAGTTCTCCAGCGTAAACTCTTTTTGCTCCCCGTTCTTTTCCAATATAAAAATACTCTCATATACGCTCGGTTTCGCTCCTTCGGGCATCTCCATTCCTTCAGGAATGTTCTTGCCTATCTTATAGGGTCGAAAATCCAAAATAGGCAAACGGTCAAAACAATAGAACGACAAGGCAAATACAAAAAACAATGTATATAAAGAAAGCAGCCATTCCATTTTTACACTGATAAAGCGAATCAGCATCTTCCTGTAACGGAACACGACGACTGCCGCAAGCAATAGTATGATGTTTTTGCCAAACGTTTCCCAATTCGTAAGCACCCACGCATCGCCGAAACAACCGCAATCCGAAACCGGGTCGAACAAGGCAAGATAGAGTGTCAACGGTGTCATGAATATCATCAGCGCCAAAGCCAGAAAAGAGGCAAGCGTCCGCCGCGTGCCAAAAAACAAGGAAATACCGATAAAAAACTCAATGGCAGAGAGTACGATGCCACTCAGTAAGGAAAAGAAGGAAGGAAACCAGGAAGCCATCCCGAATGCAGCCAGATAATCCTGTATCTTATATTGGAAGCCCAACGGATCAACTGCTTTCACAAATCCGGAGAAGATGAACGAAGCCGCCAAAAGAAAGCGACCAGTGTTTGCCACCACTTCCTGAATGATATGTAAGTTCTTAGCCTTCAAATTCTATCTTTATCAATCCGAAAACAGAGTAATTTATCATATCCATGTAATTGGCGTCAATTCCTTCGGATACCAACGTGTTGCCGGACAAGCTCTCAATCTGCTTGGTGCGGTATATCTTCATCAAAATCAAATCCGTATAAGAGCTAACACGCATACTTCTCCAAGCCTCATCATAATCATGATTTTTGGCAAGCATCAGTTCCAAAGCTGCTTTGGCGTGCTTATCATACAAAGCCATCGCTTCCTCGTTGCTGATGTCGGCAGATTCGGCATATCCCAATTCCAACTGGATAAGTCCGATGATACCGTAATTGACTATAGCAATAAATTCCGAACGGATTCCCTCGTCAATCAAGGTCACCCCCTTGACTTCAATGCTGCGAATCCGATTGGCTTTAATAAAAATCTGATCGGTTACCGAAGCCGGACGAAGGATACGCCAAGCAGGCCCGTAATCGTGTAGTTTCTTGGAAAATAAGTCACGGCACAGAGCGATGACATATTCAAATTGTTGTTTGGTATCTTTCATTTTCTTCCAAATAGTGTGCAAAGGTAACAATAATTAAGTAAAAAGAGAAAGAGGGCACTCTAAATTATATTAAAGTGCCCTCTTCCAAAGCTATTGTATTACTGTTTTATAAGCAAGGGAATAAGTTACGAACAACGCAAAACCTGTCCGATACGCAAAGTCGTAGTCGGCTTGATGCGGTTCAACTTGCAAAGCGTGCTGACCGATACACCGCGCAACTTGGCAATACGCGACAAAGTATCTCCGCTTTTCACCTTATGGTAACGGATAGTGCCGTCGGCAACCTGCACATCATGCGAACCTGCACGTTTCACGCCCTTTGTCTTGCGGAACGTGTACGTATCGGCAACAATATCCTGTTTCGGGAAGTCAAACATATAAACGGGATTGATTGCAACGCCTAAGAAACGGGTTTCAAAGTGCAGGTGCGAACCTGTGGAACGCCCGGTATTACCACCCAAACCGATTACTTCTCCTGCCTTCACCAACTGGTTTTCTTCAACCAACTGCTTGGACAAGTGTCCGTAGACCGTTTCCAATCCATTGTCGTGACGGATAACCACGTATTTTCCATATCCTCTACGTTCGTATTTGACAATACGCACTTTACCATCGAAAGCAGCCACAATCGTGTCGCCTATGTTCACTTTCAAATCCAGACCATTGTGCATTCTCCTCCAACGGGGTCCGAATGGAGAAGTTATTTTCGTGCTTGAAGTAGGCATACAGAAACCTGTCAGGTCAATCGTATAAGTTTCGGGAATTATAGCATTTCCGTAAGCATGAACATACTGGTTGTTCCAGTTAGGATAGAGGCTCAAAGCAGGATATTCGGACTGTTCGGCACGAATCTGCTTCTGCAACGCCAAAGAATCTACAGATTTTAATTTTTTGTCTATCGGTGCCTGGCGGGCAATCAGGTCTTGAGAGAAAGCACTCAGACTAACCATAGCCGCTACCACCACCAATCCAGTTTTGATAATGCTGTTAAAATTCATTCGTCTTTTGTCAATTCATTTAATATTCGTCGTTTGCATATAGGTAGTCAAAAGTCACCTGTTTATATCCGAATATCTCTTCCGGTTTAAAAAATCTTGTTAACTCGACTGCTGCCGTCTCCGGAGAATCAGAAGCGTGAACTATATTCTCCTGAAAGCTCATGCTGTAATCCCCACGAATGGTTCCCGGTGCAGCGAGACGTCCGTTGGTCGGTCCCGCCAACGTACGGACTGTTTGAATAGCATCCACACCTTCCACACAACAAACAATAACAGGAGCTGCCATCATTGAATCTTTCACACGCTGAAAGAAAGGTTTGCTGCTGAGATGGGCGTAATGTTCGCTTAACAATTCGTCTGTCAGTAGCATCATCTTCATGCCGGCCAACCGCAATCCTTTCCGTTCGAAACGATGAACAATCTCTCCAATCAATCCCCGTTGAAGAGTACATGGTTTTAAAATGACCAGCGTTTTTTCAAGCATAATACTCGACTTTTCAAATGGTTAAACGATACATTTCCTTAGAAAATTCGTCCAAAGATAGTGTTTTCCTCAGAAACGGCAAGAATACTATTAACTATTTTTCAGACGTTTAGCATCGAAAGAGAGTATTATTCCTCCTCTAAACTCCTATAAATAGGGGGAATAGGGACAAAATATGTTATGCAACATACTTACGTAAATAAATCGTATGTTTAACCGTTTTTCAACTAATTGCCGCCCAGTTAACATTCGTTTTCCGCAGCGATTTGAGCTGTCTCCACAGTATTTCGTTCTCCGGTTTTTGCGCTGTGGGGTCTTGTTCAACAATGGTTTCGGCGATGGAGCGGACATACTGTAACAATTGTCCGTCGCGGGCAATATCGGCAATCTTCAAATCGAAAGCGACACCGCTTTGCTGAGTTCCTTCGAGGTCGCCGGGACCACGCAGTTTCAAATCGGCTTCCGCTATTTCAAAACCATCGTTGGTACGTACCATGATTTCAAGCCGCTTGCGGGTGTCTTCGCTCAATTTATAATTGGTGACTAAAATGCAATAAGATTGTTCGGCTCCACGTCCTACCCTACCACGCAACTGATGTAACTGAGACAACCCGAAACGTTCGGCATTTTCAATAATCATCACCGAAGCGTTGGGTACGTTCACTCCTACTTCGATGACGGTGGTGGCCACCATTATCTGCGCTTCTCCCGAAATGAAAAGCTGCATCTGCTCATCTTTCTCGACAGCCTTCATCTTTCCATGCACTTTACAAACCTTGCATTTGGGAAATTCTTCAAGAATATGCTGATAACCTTCTTCAAGGTTTTTCAAATCAATCTTTTCGCTCTCCTTTATCAAAGGATACACAATATAAACCTGCCGTCCTTCGTCTATTTGTTGCTGTACGAAACGGTACATACTTTCCCGGCGGTTGTCAAACTGGTGAACAGTAGTTATCGGTTTTCTTCCAGGAGGAAGTTCGTCTATCACCGAGACATCCAAATCGCCATACAGGGTCATTGCCAATGTGCGGGGAATAGGGGTCGCAGTCATCACAAGCACATGAGGCGGCCGGCTGTTCTTGCTCCAAAGCCGGGCACGTTGCGCGACGCCGAAACGATGTTGTTCATCGATGACGACAAAGCTCAACGAAGAAAAATTGACAGTATCTTCAATGACGGCATGAGTTCCTATCAGAATGTGCACATCTCCGGTCAGCAATCCGGCGAGAATGGTTTCTCTCTTTTTTCCTTTAACAGAACCGGTAAGCAGTTCGACACGGATATCCATACCGAAAAGCAACTCCCTGATGGTTTCGTAATGCTGATTTGCCAGGATTTCGGTAGGCGCCATCATGCAAGCCTGATAACCGTTATCCAGCGCGAGCAACATACTCATAAGGGCAACAAGTGTCTTTCCACTGCCAACATCTCCTTGCAGAAGACGGTTCATCTGCCGGCCGCTACCTACATCGTTGCGAATTTCTTTCAATACACGTTTCTGCGCTCCGGTAAGCTGGAAAGGCAGGTTCTGCGCATAAAACGTGTTGAATATTTCACCTACCTTTTCAAAATTGTATCCATAATATCTTCGCTGCCTGTCTTTTGCATAACGAAGGATGTTGAGCTGTACATAAAACAATTCCTCGAATTTAAGGCGGTACTGCGCTCTGCGAAGCAAATCGGGATTTGTCGGGAAGTGGATATTCCGAAGAGCCTCCGTCAGCGGCATCAAGTGATGCTCAGCCAATAGTTGGGGCGAAAGCGTTTCGGGCAGGGGTTCCTGTATTTGCTGAATCACAGTTGCCATCATCTTCTCAATCGCGTGAGAGTTGAGGAAGCTGCGTTTCATTTTCTCTGTCGTATTATAATAAGGTTGAAGCCCTACGGAAGAAAGTTTCAATTCGTCTGCTTTGTCCATATCAGGATGAGCCACATTGATACGGCCGTTGAAAACAGTCGGTTTACCGAAAATAATATATTCTTCGTGGAGTTTATATTTGCCTAAGATATATTTTATCCCTTGAAACCAAACCAAATCGACAATTCCCGTCCCGTCTGAGAAGTGAGCGGTTAGACGTCGTTGCCGCCCTTCACCGATTGTTTCAAAGCCGAGTATTTCGCCTTTCAATTGGATATACGGCATATTGCCATCTATTTCGTGAATGTAATAGATGCGGCTCCGGTCTACATATTTATAAGGGAAATAATAAAGCAAATCGTGCAAAGAGTAGATTCCCAACTCCTTGTTCAATACAGCAGCCTTCTGCGGACCTACACCGGAAATAAATTTTATGTCGCGTGTGACTAAATCAAACATTTACAACAGAGCACTCCCCACTTTCAAGTCGAAAGGAGTTGTTATTTTTATATTTTCCCGATTGCCTTCCGCCAAATATACCGGCACCCCCATCGCTTCCACGACCGATGCATCGTCTGTAAAGAATGGAGTAAACTCTTGCGCATAAGCCTGCTTTAGCAACGCAACATCAAAGACCTGCGGCGTCTGCACCAACTTATAATCATTGCGGCTGACCGTTTCACTGCCGTCATTTGTCAGATGACGCAGTGTCTCCACTACATCAATCACCGGAATCACGGCCTTCTGCCGTTCCGCCAGGTTGTAGCAACGCTGAATCACTTCGACCGAGACAAACGGACGGACACCATCGTGTACTCCCACCAGTCCGGCATCCTGCACCAGCACCAAACCGTTCTTCACCGAGTGGAAACGTGTCTCACCACCGTCGGCAATCGTATGTTCAACATCAAAACGGTGTTCGGCACAGAGTTCTTTCCAAAAGTCCTGCTGTGCTTTGGGGAGCACTAATATAATCCGAATGGAAGCGTCATACTTTCGAAATACTTCCAGCGTATGCATCAACACAGGTCTGTCACCGACGGGAAGGAATTGTTTCGGTAGTTCGCTCCCCATACGCAAACCCTTTCCACCGGCAACAACAATTACATATTTCTTCATAGACAGGCGCCTTAGCGTTTTATACACATCGCTTCTACCAGTTCGTCTACTTTTTCTTTGCCTGCCAACAGGTCTACAATGGCCAAAGCAAACTCCGTGACAGCTCCCGGTCCCATACCGGTAATTATATTTCCATCACGCACAGCGTGTTCTTTCACACATTCCGCACCTTCCAGATATTGCTCAAAACCCGGATAGCAAGTCGCTTTTCTGCCTTTCAGCAATCCCAATTTGCCCAACACCATCGGAGCGGCACAAATGGCTGCGACAGGTTTCTCTTCTCCGGCAAAGGCAAGAAGTAATTTACGCAGTCCTTCGTGCCCGTCGAGCGTAGCGGCTCCCGGCATTCCTCCCGGCAAAAACAAAAGTCCGGCATCGGAAAAATCGCAATTTTCAAAATTGACATCACAAAGAACGGATACGTCATGTGCGCCGACTACGATTTCGCCCGGTGTAACGGACACAATTTTTACGTTCAATCCGACACGTCTCAATATGTCGACCGTGGCAAGGGCTTCGATTTCTTCAAAGCCATCTGCAAAAAAAGCGTACACTGTTGCCATAATGTTATCTGTTTTGGTTAATGATACTTCTATCTCAATTTAAAATCATAAGTGATTGTTCCCGTCTGGTTAGTCACCCCGCTCACTGCATTGAAACGGGCTTTCTTCGCCGCATCTTCGGCTGCTTTACGCAAAGCGGAATTTACGGTATTCGTCCGGGGATTGATGCCGGTTGCTATCACTTGTCCTGCCGGATTAACGGTGATATTTACTACCACGCGTCCCTCTTCCTGCACATTGTATGCAGGTTTCGGCAGACTTCCCGTGCCTAAAGAACGTCCGCCAAGATCGAATGTTCCGTAGCCGCCGGCCCCGCTCTTTGCTCCGACAGAAGAATTTCCGTCCTTGCTGCCTTCCGTTCCCGTACCACTTGCCGATGTTCCTTTGTTTCCTTCCATCTGTGCTCCCTTTCCAAAAGCACCGACTACTTTCTTTCGGGCAGCCTCCTCGGCAGCTTTGCGCTCGCGCTCGGCTTTTTCTTCGGCAAGCCGTTTGGCTTCCGCAGCTTTTTCCGCTTCGGTTTTCTCAGGCTTTTTCACGGGTTCTTTCGGTGTGACCGTTTCCTTTGGTTTCACAGGTTCCTTTTTGGGCTTTTCTGTTTTAGGTTTCAAAACAACCGTTTCTTCGTCAGCCTGCGTCAACAGGTCTTGTTCGGAAAGCAACTCCAGTTCGGGTTCTGCGGGAACTGCCGCACTTTCGTCAAGTACATCCACATCTACCAATGAAGGGTCGTCGAAACCGCGTGCAGATTGCACATCGCCTATCATCACAGGTACTCCGCCTGCATCTTCATGCGGCTGGGGGATGGTAAAACTCACCAGAATCAAAAGAGCAATCACTGCCATATGTACCAGCAGTGCCCCCAGCGCTCCTATATATTCACCCTTTTTTCTTCCGTCCATCGTTCTTCTACTTTTTTTCAGGAGGGCGCGTAGCCAGCACCATCTTAAAATGATTCTCGTTAGCTATGTTCAACACTCCTACTACTTCGCGATATGGGACCGATTCGTCCGCATACAAGGCCACATACATTTCAGGCTCCTTCTCTGCACACTCCTGTAGGAATGAGGTCAAATCATTCAAGGCCACAGGGCGTTCCTTTTCATTACCGAAAGCAGCATAATAGTTCAAGTCTTTATCGATAATAACTCTTGCCAACGGCTTGGCGGAGGTCTGCTGCTTGCCTTGCGGCAACAACACTTTTATGGCGTTGGGCGACACCACCGTAGAGGTTATCATAAAGAATATCAGCAACAGAAATATGACATCCGTCATGGAAGCCATACTGAAATTGGGCGATATTTTATTTCTTCTTTTTAATCCCACCTTAATATTTAATTAGCGGTTAGTGATTGAGATTCCTTTTTTCCCGGCCTTGCTTTTTCCTTATGTGGGTTCGTTCAGCAAGTCCATAAATTCCATCGTACGAGACTCCATTTTATTCACCACACGGTCTACCAGCATCACCAGATAGTTGTAGGCAAACATGGCAATGATACCGACAATCAGACCGCCAACCGTAGTTATCATGGCTTCATAGATACCTCCGGAGAGCAATGTGATGTCGATGTTTCCGCTTCCTGCATTCGCCATTTCATAGAATGCACGTACCATACCAGTCACCGTACCAAGAAATCCGAGCATCGGAGCGCCGCCTGAGATGGTAGCCACCACCGTCAAGCCCTTCTCCAGTTTGGCAACTTCAATGTTACCCACATTCTCGATGGCAGCCTGCACGTCGTTGATAGGGCGTCCCAAACGAGTGATACCTTTCTCTATCATGCGTGCCGAAGGAGTGTTCATCGTACGGCAATAGTTAATGGCAGCTTTGATTTCACCGCTATGAATGTAGTCTTTTATCCGTTCCATGAACATAGGGTCTTCCTGGCCTGCCTTTCGAATCGTGTAATTACGTTCAAAAAGGATGTAAAAGCAAACTACAGACAGGATACCTAACACAACCATAATCCAACCACCCTTGACAGCCATATCGAGCATATTCATTTCCGGAGCATTCACCTCCGTCAAAACAGGATTGGCAGTAGCCAACGAGTCGGTCATATTCACAGCCCCCTGGGCCAACAACATCATTACATTCATCAGCGTAAACAGTTTTTATATTCTTGAATAGTACGTTCCAGTCCCAAATACAACGCATCACTAATCAACGCGTGTCCGATAGATACTTCGTCTACCCACGGAATGTTTTTATAGAAATAGTTCAGATTCACAAGGCTTAAATCGTGGCCGGCGTTCAGGCCGATACCCAATTTGCGGGCAGTCCGTGCAGCCTCAATAAAAGGGGCGACAGCCGCTTCGGGATTCTTGGGATACTCTGCCGCATAGGGTTCCGTATAAAGTTCAACGCGGTCGGCTCCGGCTTTAGCGGCATACTCTACCATTTCGGAGTCGGCAGCCACAAAGACAGAGGTACGAATACCTGCACTGTTGAATTTATCGAGAACTTCGGTCAGAAATTCCAGGTTTGCTTTTGTATCCCAGCCTGAGTTGGAAGTTATCTGCGAAGGGGCGTCGGGAACCAAAGTTACCTGATGCGGCTTCACTTTCAGTACCAAATCGATAAATTCCGGCGACGGATAGCCTTCGATGTTGAACTCTGTCCGCAACAAAGGACGCAAATCATATACATCCGTGCGACGAATGTGGCGTTCGTCGGGACGAGGATGAACGGTGATGCCGTCCGCTCCAAAAGTTTCACAATCAAGCGCTATCTTTACTACATCAGGGACATTCCCCCCGCGAGCATTTCTCAGTGTAGCAATCTTGTTTATGTTTACACTTAATTTAGTCATGGTTCTATGTAATATTTGGCGCAAAAATACAAATATTATCATTAGTTGCCTAATAATACGAAACGCATTCTCGGTTCTTTTTTGGTTATTTAAAGTAGAAATCCAAGAAAAAAATGCCAAATTTGCAACCGGAACCAATGACATTGCTTATGAAATTTGCCATCTTCGGAAATACCTATCAGGCACGGAAGTCCTCTCATGCCGCCAACCTGTTCCGATTGTTGAGACAACGGGGAGCAGAAGTCTGCGTATGCAGAGAATTCTATCAATTTCTGATTTCGGAACACATGGAAGTCGAAGCCGACCAGCTATTTGACGGCGATGATTTTACAGCCGATATGGTAATCAGCATCGGCGGAGACGGCACTTTCCTAAAAGCCGCCCGCCGGGTAGGCAGAAAAGGGATTCCCATCCTCGGAATAAATACAGGGCGTCTGGGATTTCTCGCCGACATTTCTCCCGAAGAGATGGAAGAGACGTTCGATGAAATCAACGCCGGACGGTATAGCGTGGAAGAACGGAGCGTGTTGCAACTTCTCTGCAACGACACTCATCTGCAAGCATCTCCCTATGCCTTAAACGAAATTGCAGTGCTCAAGCGCGACAGTTCTTCCATGATTAGTATCCGCACTGCTATCAACGGAGCTTTTTTGAATACATATCAGGCCGACGGACTGGTCATTGCCACGCCCACAGGGTCTACTGCCTATTCTTTAAGCGTGGGCGGCCCCATTATGGTTCCCCATTCCGATACGGTTGTCATTACCCCCGTTGCTCCACACAGCCTCAATGTCCGCCCGATTGTTATCCGCGACGACTGGGAAATCACGTTAGACGTGGAAAGCCGCAGCCACAATTTCCTGGTTGCCATCGACGGCAATAGTGAGACCTGCAAAGAAACAACCCAACTCACCATCCGCCGTACCGACTATAGCGTGAAAGTGGTGAAACGGTTTAATCATGTATTTTTCGATACGCTCCGCAGCAAGATGATGTGGGGAGCGGATGGCAGAAGTTGATTCCTATCTTTCCCGGAAATCATTCTTTATAGGCGATTTTATCAGTTCCGGCAAGTTATAAGTATATGTAAACGTGTCATAAAAAACGGGGTCTTGCTGCGGCAAGAGGAATGGTTTGCCAAAACGTCCCGTTTCCGGATCAAAAGCGGCAAAATAAGGACGTGCCCATAATCCGTCCAAACGTTTGCTGCTGAACACAAACCATCTTCCCGTTGAAGACCATGTGTGGAAACTATCTACGTTGTCACTATTCACCTCGGTTATATTTCTGATATCTCCCGTAACTAAATCAAGCAAATACAGGTCGCTTTCCGAATGCCAGATGGAAAAATTACCATAATCGGACTGTGTAAACATCAGAAACCTTCCATCCGGTGATATTCTTGGGAAAGATACGGATTTATGACAGGCAGATGCTTCATATACACATTCCAATGTATGCAATTTGTGTTGTTTCCCGTCAAAATGGATGCGATACAAATCATAGCGTATGCTGTCCAACGACATACCCTTCCGATAGCCTGCGGCACGACAGAAATACAACATTTTTCCATCCGGAGTCCATGCAGGAAAAGTCTCCATATACCGGTTACCACAAACCAATGAATCGGTAAATGCTTTGCGGTTTTCCACATCATACACCATCAAGTCGGCCGCCATATCCGCCACTTCTATCGGTTTCTGTCCGGAAGAATGAAAAAACTGTTGTATCTCATTGGCAGAAAAAGCAATGTATTTGCCCGAAGGATGCCAGGCCGGATAAGTAGCACCATGCTTATATCCTTCAAGTCTGGGACTGACCTTTTCCACTTTTCCGTTACGGTAAATCAACGTCCCTCCTTGCTTGCCCCGTATATGCATCATCATGGTTTCGGGAGAATTTTGATGAAAAGTATGACAATTTATGCATTGCTTTCCGATATCCCGATTCTCTACGATGGGCGTCTGTTCGTAAGTGGTCAGGTCGCGTTGATAAATTCCCATTTCATTCCAGAGTTCATATCCGGGATAGAGCAAACGATAGACCAAAAAAGGGTCTATCTCATGCACCGACACACTATCCCGTATATCGGCATAACGTACCCATTTATCATGCTGCTTCACCGTTATTCTGAAAAACAGATTTCCGCCTGCGGCTTTTTGCAGCAACGCTTTCCACTTGCCTGCCGGTATGCAAACAACAGGAGCATCACTTTGGATAAGAATCTCCGTTTGTCCTCCCTCACACCCTATCTCTGTTTGGAAAGCCTCTCCTGCTTCCCGGATTTCAAAATTAGGAGGAGCAATATTAACGGGAAAGGTCACCCCTGCATAATCCGGATAAATCAATGGTAATTTTTCATTCTTGCTATCCGCCTGGTGATATCCTGCGCATCCCGATAACAGGAGAATCGCCCACACATAGTAAAGCAGATTTTGTATTTTCATATCGTTCTTCATTAGTCGACTATCACTTTATTGCCGTAAGGACTGACATAATTCAAATAAAACCAATAAGTGTTTCCAAATTCTTTTTGCAAAGCTCCCGTCTGTTTCTTTTGTACAAGTTGATAATACCGTTTAAACCGTTGTTCGGTTTCCGGTTTTATCCCGATTCCCAGTTTTGAGAACTCTTCTTCGCTCACTCCCAATTTATAGATGTAAAGAGCCTCTTCATAAAGCGACGGCAGTTCGGCATAAGAAAAGGACTCCATCCGCTTCAGGTTGTTGACAAACCGAACCACATGATTGCTAAGCAACAAATTGCTCATGAGATACTCAAAAGCCATTCTGTTGGTGCTGTCGCGCTCACATAGGTATTGCAGTTCCGGCCCGATGTTCAGCACATTGGCAAATCGCGCCGGAGTGTCCGTCTTCCCTTCCAATGCGTTTTTCAGTCCGGGTACTTTGCCCCCGTCCACCCATTCTTCAAGCTGCAAAGCCTCTTTCCTATAAAACAAAGATTGCTTTAACTTATTGATAAACCGCCGCGCCACCAACGGCCGATGATTGACTATGTTGTATTTTGCCAAATTGATGAGATGAGGAGCCGTTTCTCCCCACACGACCATTGCTTCAAACTCCCAGCGTTGCGCTTCGTTTATATACCCAAGCTCTTCATACAAGATATGTCCGTATTCGCTCTCGCGACTATCGCTGTTCCAGGGGAAGTAAAGCCCCTCAACCCCTTTCCTGGGCGGATAATCCAACAAATGATAAAGAAGTTGTCCTGTGTGATACAGGGCCAAATGATAGAAATAAGAAATCAGTCGGTTGTACCGTCCCGTATCCAAATATCTTTTCGTATAATCCAAAACTTTCTCCCACTCCTTGTTTTTCACAAACTGTTCGGTTTTCAACATCATACGTTCACTTCTGTTGTAGTTCCGAAAAAAATAGTAACTACCACCACCAATGTATCCCGTCAGAAAGACGGCAACCAGCCAGATACGCCGTTTCTTCCCCCCTATCGCCGGAAGTTCAAAAAGAGGGAACAACCGCCCCGAACGCCTGACAAGAAACAACAGGACATAGAGCGCTGACAGACATAATACACTGCCCGGCACTACGGACAGAGAATGACCGACCTCCATTGTATAGAAAAAAAGCGAAAGAGAAGGAATAACGGACAATTGCAACAGGTCATACCTTCCGGTTATTATTTTTATGATACCGCTTGCCAGCAAATAGACGGAGGCCAACAGTAACGCCAGCAGGGCACTTCCCAAAGCCGGATAATAGAAAAATTGAATCATAAAATCAGTAACATACTCCAGCCACCCTTCGGAGCGGATACATTGCTGAAAATAAGACTTGGAGAAGAGAAAAAGATGATGTTGCTCATTATAGTAAAGCACGTGCGACAATACTCCTTGATAACATATATAATAAAGGATAAACAAAAATCCGAATAAGGCATAGACCAGTCGCTTCATATTCTATATTCTTTTGTGATGATAAAAAGCAAGTGAGGACACCTGCTATCCATAGGGAATGTCCTCACTTAAATTACCGTTTACAGCTATCAAGCTGTTAATATCCGGGGTTCTGGGTCAATTTAATATTCAAGTCTATTTCTTCCTGCGGAACGGGCAGCAGATAGTTGTGATCTTCATAATGGCTGCCTGCCAATTGCACGTTCTCACCTTCATAAAGAACATAATCCACGATGACCTCTTTGCCGTCTTCAACGCCTTTTACCGGCCTCATCTTCAATCCTAAGAACGGTGCGTTCAACACCTCTTTGGCAATACCCCAACGACGAATGTCCCACATACGTTTTCCACCTTCCATTGCAAATTCCACACGCCATTCGTTTTGAATGCGTTTGCGAAGTTCGTCCTGAGTGGCGCAATAGGTCGGTTTCGTTGCATCGGAATTTTGCAGAGCAGGCATACCTACACGTCCACGCACCTGGTTGACGGCATCAAAAGCGTCCGCGCTCAAGGGATGGAGTTCGTTCATCGCTTCGGCATACGTCAGCAAGACTTCGGCATAACGAATTATCACCCAGTCTTTACCCATATTCCAGCCTGTGCTCTGAGGGTCGATGCTCGGGTCCAACCACTTCTGACCATAATATCCGGTAGCAGTAGCATCACCGTGTTGTTCGATACCGGTATTTCCGCTCGATTTCAACGGTTTGACTTTGATGGTTACACCATACATCTCTTCGCCGTCGTGCAGAACGTTGACTTCCAGACGCGGGTCGCGGTTTTTGAACGGGTCTTTTTCATCGTAAATGACAGATTTGCTGATGGGAGCACCATCTTTGTCTTCAAATGCGTCGACCAAACTCTGAGTGGGGTTCATACCTCCCCAGCCCTTTGTGGGGAAACACTCCCAACCAATCAGATAGTGGGTTTTATCGGGATAATTGAATTGCACATACAAAATGTTCTCGTCACAGCCGTCGGCCTTTTCCCAAAACAACTCTTGATACTTACCGGTATTTTCGGCATCGTAAAGCGCATATTCGCCCAAATCAATCACGGCTTTCGAAGCATCTGCCGCCGTTTGCCAATTGCCATAATACAAAGCTGCTCTCGCTTTCATCGCCAATGCAGCGCCTTTGGTGATACGAGGTGTGTTGGCAGCATCCCATTCTACAGGCAAGTACTCTATCGCCTTGTCGAAATCCGCCATAACGTTACCATATACTTCGTCGCGCGGCGTACGGGTGATATCTTCCACATCCGACAAGTTGAGAGGTTTCTTGATGTAAGGAACGTCGCCATACGAACGAATCAAATCGAAATACAGATATGCACGGAAGAAATAGGCCTGTCCTTCAATTTTTTTACGCGCTTCGTCTCCCATCTCGATATCCTTTGTTTTTTCCAACACGAGGTTGCACTGGCGAATAGCGGAATAACTGCCCGACCAACTTTGGTCGGCAGGGTCGTACACCCCTCTGGACATATTGCCGGCAGCCCATTTGATACCCATTACCGCATTGTCCGAATTGATATCCAAGTCCTGGTCCCAAGTAGGGAGACAGCCATAAATATCGGTTACGGCCTTGATTGCGTCGTCTTCCGTTTTCCAGAAACTTTTATCGGACAATTCATCCAACGGATAACGGTCTAAGAAATCGCTACACGAAGAAGCGAATCCCGTAAATAACAAAGCGATTACTATATGTAAAATATTTCTCTTCATGTGATTTATGCTATATGATATGAATATTAGAATGACAGTTTTACTCCGAGAGACAGTTTCTTAACGTTTCCATAAGACCATCCGCGGGAATTTCCTTCTTCCGGGTCGATGCCGCCGTCAAGTCCTGTGAAGGTAAGGAGATTCTCACCGGTCAGGAAGAATTTCGCACTGGATATTCCTGCGCGGGACAACCAGGCCTGGGGCAATGAATAACCGATAGTGAGGTTTTTCAGACGAACGTACGATGCATCCTGAATCCAGAAAGAAGAGGTCACAAAGTTTGTTTGACTGGAACGCGTCACGCGGGGATAAGAAGCATTGTGGTGTTCCGGTGTCCAACGGTCCATGTGTCTCTTCAACGCAGTCGCACCATTATAGAATGCATAGGCAGCCTCAGCTGTATAATATCCGTCTACATCGAATGCTCCCTGGAACAAAGCAGAAAGGTCGAAATTCTTATAACCTACACTCAAATTCAATCCTCCCGTCCAACTGGGGAAGTTCTTGCCAATCACCGCACGGTCTTCATCTGTGATTCGACCGTCGCCATTGAGGTCTTTATACTTGATGTCGCCTAACTTTTCCTGACCGGCAGCCAAACGTTTCGGACATTCGGCAAGGTCTTTTTCCGTGTTGAAATAGCCATCAGCCACATAACCGTAATAAGAATTGATAGGATATCCTTCCAGGTTCCAGATTTTACTGTCGCTTGTAGGCCCGTCCGTATCTGCCATATCTGTAATCTCATTTTTCACATAAGAGACATTGAAAGACACCGAGTAGTTCCAATCTTTATTAATCTGCTTGCTGTGATTAATCAGGAAGTCGAAACCGGTATTCTGCACACTACCTACGTTCTGTGCCGGAGCCGACATACCGATTACTCCCTGAATGGGGAGATACAGCAACATATCGTTGGTTTTCTTCTTATATACGGACAGTTCGAAATTAATCAGATTGTTCAGGAAACCGGCTTCCAGACCCAATTCATAGTTGGTCACCGTGGCCCATTTCAATTGGTCGTTCACATAACGGGCTTCGTATATTGCCGAATACAATGTGTTATTGAACAGATATTTCGTCGCGTTGTCGGCGATATTGTAGGTATATGTCGGCACTGCCGGATAGATATCGTCGGATTTCAATTCCTCGTTACCGGTTTTACCATAACCCAAACGCAGCTTCAAGTTGCTCAGCCATGTAAGGTTGTCTTTGACGAAAGTCTCTTCCGAAATACGCCATCCTGCTGAGAAGGCCGGGAATACGCCCCAACGGTTATTCTTGGGGAAACGTGAGGAAGCATCACCACGCAAGTTTGCCTCAAACAGATACTTGCCTGCATAATCGTACTGGACACGTCCGAAGTATGACATACGGGCCATTTCGTATCCTCCGTCTTTGTTCTTTTGCGAAGACTGGTCCAAAGTATTCAAAGATTCCGTCAATTCATTGCTACCGCCGCCCTGACGGCTTGCTTCTGTATATTTATAGATGTGTTCGTAAGATTCGAGTCCGGCCAGTGCTCCCACATTATGTTTTCCGAAATTCTTATTGAAATTAATCAAGACCTGGCCGGTATAATAATTGTGGTTGTAGTATCTGTCATATCCTTCACGCAGGCCGGAGTCGTAAGCGTTGCTACCACTGCCATAAGTGAAATTCTTTTTAAATCCGTCTTGATTGCTGGTATAATTGCGCACGGAGTATACACCTTTCACGCTCAATTCGGGCAAAATCTGTACGGTTGCATGGCCGGTAAGATTTATCTCTTGCGACGTATTACGCGTAAAGCCCGATTTGTCGCCCTGAATAGCGACCGGATTGTCGACACCGGAATAGGCGTAAGAACCGTCTTCGTTATACACCTTATTGGTCGGCTTTTCACGGGTCACCCCCTGGAAAACGGAAACAAAGCCATTCCATGCATCTTTGGCGACTCCTCTGTAGCCGGAAGCATTGACACCTACTTTGATGTATTTGTTGATTTCCGAATTCAAATTCATACGGGCATTGAACCGGGAGTAATCATTGTCGGCTGTCAGACCGTCCTGATAGATATAACCCAAAGAAGCGTTGTAGGTTGTCTTGTCAGTTCCCCCGTTGATAGAGATATTGTGCATGGTTTCGATGGCACTGCGTTTAATCGCTTCTTTATACCAATCGGTGCTTGACAACGCTCCCGTGCGATAGCCTTCTATCTCTTCGGGCGAGAACATCACCGTTGCATTGGGGTTTTCATTCAGAGTCGCTTCATTATACAGAACGGCATATTCGTATGCATTCACCAAGTCGCGTTTTGCCACCGGCGACGACCAAGAGACATTGCCCGAGTAGTTTACGCGTGTTTTCTCTCCCTTCTGCCCCTGCTTGGTGGTAATCAGAATGACACCATTGGCAGCCTGCACACCATAGATGGCAGCAGAAGCCGCATCTTTCAGTACTGTGAACGATTCGATGTCATTCGGGTCGATGGTATTCATGCTGCCCGGCACTCCGTCTACGATGACCAACGGACTTGCAGCATTGATGGAGTTCTTACCGCGAATGGTGATAGATGCAGCCTGACCACCCGGTGCACCGGAATTCTGAATGGCAGTGACGCCCGGCATTTGTCCTGCTATGGCAGCAGAAACACTGGACACAGGACGGGTTTCCAGCGCTTTGGCATTCACGGTGGCAACCGAACCTGTCAGGTTGGCTTTTTTCTGGACACCGTAACCTACTACAACGACTTCGTCCAACGCCTGGCTATCTTCCTTTAGGGTGACAGTAATGGGTTGTCCGTTGAATTTTACCTCTTGAGTGACATAGCCCACGTAGGAAACAACAAGTGTACTTCCTTTGGATACCCCGTTCAACGTAAAATCACCATTGACCCCGGTTATCGTACCGTTTGTTGTGCCCTTCACTACTACAGATGCACCTATCACAGTTTCGCCCGTAGCATCTTTAACAATTCCCTTACAGGTTTCGGTCTGCTGCTCGATGGCTTTTGCATTCGCTTTTGCCGGGAATGAAGCAGCGCTCATGCTTCCGGTAGATGCTACCATGAGAAAAAGCAACATACTGACCGACTTGACTTTTTTCAACATAAAGTATTAATTTAAAGATAATAAATAAGCTACTATCAAGCAATCATTCTAAGACGCCTCTTTGAATGAATAGTTATAATAGCGGCGCAAATATACATATATATTTAAAAAAATGATAATCTAATACTCGTTGGTTGAATTAAGAATCTAAATATTTACAAATGAAAAAGTTGCACAC